>NZ_CP068983.1:2355000-2655000 GCF_016801025.1 Paradevosia shaoguanensis
CTTAAGTGCATTCAGTGGATGCCTTGGCGCATGCAGGCGATGAAGGACGTAATACGCTGCGATAAGCCTCGGGGAGTTGCGAATAAACTTTGATCCGAGGATTTCCGAATGGGGAAACCCGACCATTTAGGTCACCCGAAAGGGAGCTAACCCAGGGAACTGAAACATCTAAGTACCTGGAGGAAAGGACATCAACCGAGACTCCGTTAGTAGTGGCGAGCGAACGCGGACCAGGCCAGTGGCCAGGAAGTAAGAACGGGAAGGCGTTGGAAACCGCCGCCATAGTGGGTGATAGCCCCGTACCGGTAGAAAGCTTCTTGGTCCTCGAGTAAGGCGGGACACGTGAAATCCTGTCTGAACATGGGTAGACCACTATCCAAGCCTAAGTACTCGCATGCGACCGATAGCGAACAAGTACCGTGAGGGAAAGGTGAAAAGCACCCCGACGAGGGGAGTGAAATAGTTCCTGAAACTGGATGCATACAAACAGTCGGAGCTCAAGGTTCGTCCTGAGTGACGGCGTACCTCTTGTATAATGGGTCATCGACTTAGTCTAACTAGCAAGCTTAAGCCGTTAGGTGTAGGCGCAGCGAAAGCGAGTCTGAATAGGGCGTGAAGTTAGTTGGATTAGACCCGAACCCGAGTGATCTAGGTATGAGCAGGTTGAAGGTAAGGTAACACTTACTGGAGGACCGAACCCACGTAAGTTGAAAATTACGGGGATGACTTGTTCCTAGGGGTGAAAGGCCAATCAAACTCGGAAATAGCTGGTTCTCCGCGAAAGATATTTAGGTATCGCCTCGAGCGAATACTCCAGGGGGTAGAGCACTGGATGGGCTAGGGGGTCTCACCGACTTACCAAACCTAACCAAACTCCGAATACCTGGAAGTACTACTCGGGAGACAGACGGTGGGTGCTAACGTCCATCGTCAAGAGGGAAACAACCCTGACCTGCAGCTAAGGTCCCCAAGTCATGGTTAAGTGGGAAAGCATGTGGGAATGCTTAGACAACCAGGAGGTTGGCTTAGAAGCAGCCATCCTTTAAAGATAGCGTAACAGCTCACTGGTCAAGCGTTCCTGCGGCGAAGATGTAACGGGTCTTAAACCATGCACCGAAGCTCAGGGTTTACACTTATGTGTAAGCGGTAGCGGAGCGTTCCGTAAGCCTGCGAAGGGATACCTGTGAGGGGTCCTGGAGGTATCGGAAGTGCGAATGATGACATGAGTAGCGATAAAGAGTGTGAGAGACACTCTCGCCGAAAGTCAAGGGTTCCTGCGCAATGCTAATCAGCGCAGGGTTAGCCGGCCCCTAAGTCGAGGCGGAAACGCGTAGACGATGGGAACCACGTTAATATTCGTGGGCCTGGTGGTAGTGACGGATCGCGCGGGTCTGTAATCCCTTATCGGATTGGGATTGCAGTGAGCCGGTTCCAGGAAATAGCTCCACCAACATAGACCGTACCCGAAACCGACACAGGTGGACTGGTAGAGCATACCAAGGCGCTTGAGAGAACTATGCTGAAGGAACTCGGCAAATTGCACGCGTAACTTCGGGATAAGCGTGACCTTTATCTGGGCAACCAGGTAGAGGTGTCACAAAAGAGGGGTAGCGACTGTTTATCAAAAACACAGGGCTCTGCGAAGTTGCAAAACGACGTATAGGGTCTGACGCCTGCCCGGTGCCGGAAGGTTAAATGGAGGGGTGCAAGCTCTGAAATGAAGCCCCGGTAAACGGCGGCCGTAACTATAACGGTCCTAAGGTAGCGAAATTCCTTGTCGGGTAAGTTCCGACCTGCACGAATGGCGTAACGACTTCCCCACTGTCTCCAGCATAGACTCAGCGAAATTGAATTCCCGTGAAGATGCGGGGTTCCTGCGGTCAGACGGAAAGACCCCATGAACCTTTACTATAGCTTTACGCTGGCATTCGTGTCGGCATGTGCAGGATAGGTGGTAGGCTTTGAAGCAGTGACGCCAGTCATTGTGGAGCCGCAAGATGAGATACCACCCTTATCGTCATGAATGTCTAACCGCGGCATTTACAGTGTCCGGGACCGCGTATGGTGGGTAGTTTGACTGGGGCGGTCGCCTCCCAAAGAGTAACGGAGGCGCGCGATGGTAGGCTCAGAACGGTCGGAAATCGTTCGACGAGTGCAATGGCATAAGCCTGCCTGACTGCGAGACTGACAAGTCGAGCAGAGACGAAAGTCGGTCATAGTGATCCGGTGGTCCCGTGTGGAAGGGCCATCGCTCAACGAATAAAAGGTACTCTGGGGATAACAGGCTGATAATGCCCAAGCGTCCATAGCGACGGCATTGTTTGGCACCTCGATGTCGGCTCATCACATCCTGGGGCTGGAGCAGGTCCCAAGGGTATGGCTGTTCGCCATTTAAAGTGGTACGTGAGCTGGGTTCAGAACGTCGTGAGACAGTTCGGTCCCTATCTGCCGTGGGTGTTGGAATATTGAGAGGAGCTGTCCCTAGTACGAGAGGACCGGGATGGACGCACCTCTGGTGGACCTGTTGTGGCGCCAGCCGCATTGCAGGGTAGCTATGTGCGGACGGGATAACTGCTGAATGCATCTAAGCAGGAAGCCTCCCTCAAAACGAGTATTCCCTATCAGAGCCGTGGAAGACCACCACGTTGATAGGCCGGGTGTGGAAGCGCAGCAATGTGTGAAGCTTACCGGTACTAATAGCTCGATCGGCTTGATCGTTCTCATTAATCAATGCCCGTAACGCAAACCGCGTTACACAAATCAAAATCATAACCAGACTTCACTTTAGGTGTTTTTCGCCGATCTGGTGGCCATTGCGCAGTGCCCAGAACCCGATCCCATCCCGAACTCGACCGTTAAACACTGCAGCGCCAATGGTACTAAGTCTCAAGGCTTGGGAGAGTAGGTCGCCGCCAGGTCTGCCAAAAACACCTAAATCTCAAAACGATAATCGATACACAAAAGCCCTCAGCTAAAACTGAGGGCTTTTGTCGTTTCTGGGCCTTCGTTCCCCGGGCGATTACGGTTACCCAAGATTTAACCCGGATCGGCGAGAGTGCCGGTCATGTCGATCGCCGCACAACTTCCCATGCCGAACCTGCCGTCAGCCGCGCTTCTGCGCGGCGGCGACGGCTTGCGTCTCGCGACCGGGGAGAGTGTCGCGGCGCGTTCGCTTGGGCAGAATTCGGCGGGGCAGACGCTCCTGGCCGTGGGACGGCAGATCGTGGCACTCGAATTGCCGCAGCGGCCGCCCGCGGGGACCGCGTTGACGATCACATTGCAGGCGGACGGGAAGCTCGCAATAGCGCAGGAACAGCAGCCGGGGCAGACTGTGCCGCTGCCGGCGGCGATGAAGGCGGAGCTGCGGGCGCTGCTTCTCGCCAATGCCGGCAAGGTCATGAGTGGCCAGGTCGTCGGCAGCAATTCCGATGGCAGCAGCAAGATCATGATCGGCAAGCTGGCGCTCGATCTGCTGCTGCCGGAGGCGCGGCCGCTCGGGTCTGTGCTGCGGCTGGCGGTCGAGTCGTCCGGGAACGGGCTGCGATTGCTGCCGGGCGGCGTGGCGCAGCAGCCGGCGACCTTGGCGCTTGCCGTTGCCGTGGCGCCGGCCTCGCAGCCGGCGCTCGAGCGGTTGTCGCTGCGGCCGGGGCAGGTGGTGCAGGCGCAGGTGTTGGCAAACCTCGCTTCCGGTGAAACCGAAATTCTTGTCGAGGGGCAGAAACTTACCGTGACCTTGCCGCAAAGCGTCAAGGTAGGGGAGCGGCTGGATCTCCGGGCGGAGAACAGCAGCGGGACGACGCGATTGACGCTGGTGTCGCTGCCGGTGGGACAGGGCACGGTCCGGGCGCTGCCTTCGCCGTTGCAGGCTCTGCTTGCGGCGGTGTCGGAGGCAGCGATGGCGGAGCAGGATAGCCTGGTCCCGGCACTTGCCAGCCTCAATCGGCTTCTGCCGCGGTTGCACGAATTGCCGTCGCCGGTGGCGCGGGCCGCAGTCAATCTGCTTTCGGCACAGGTGGCGCTCGATGAGGGGCTTTCAGGGGAAGAATTGAAGCAGGCCATCCTGCGGTCCGGGGTATTCGTGCCGAACCCGGGAAGTGCGGGAACGGATATCAAGTCGGCGCTGCTGCAATTGCGCTCGGCCTTGTTGCTGTGGCTGGCGCCGGACCAGGGCGCGGCTGGCAGCAACAGGCGGACGATGCCGCCGCAGCGCGGCGGGCAGCCGCGGTCGCAGGGCATGAGCCTGCCTGCGTTGGAAGATGCGGGTGACCTGCGGGCCCTGGCAAAGAGTCTTCTGGGTGAGGCGGGAGCGGCGCTGCATCGGCTGCGGCTCCTCCAGCTCAATGCCCTACCCGATGCGCAACCGGGGGCACCGGCGGAGAAGCCGGGGCAGGTGATGGTGGAAGTGCCGCTGCGGCTGGGGCAGGAATTGTGCATGGCGCAATTCGTGGTCGGCGGCGACGGGCAGGCGGCGACGGCGGAGCCGGAAGCCAAGCGCAGCTGGCAATTGCGGTTCTCGGTCAATTTCGCAGCGACCGGAGAGGTCGGGGCGCAGATCGTGCTCTGGGGGCGCAAGCTCAATGTTTCGCTCTGGGCGGAGCGCGGGGCTACTGCCGAAGTGCTGGAAAGCATGTTGCCGGACATGGAGGCGGCGCTCGCCGGCAAGGGGCTCGAAGCGGTGACGCTGCGCTGCAAGAGCGGCGTGCCGCGGACGGCTGCGCCGGTGCGGGCCGGCCAATATGTGGATGCGACCGGATGAATGGGGAAAGCGGACGGCGCATCGCCGTCGCCATGGAATACGAGGAGGGATCCCGGGAGGCGCCGCGCGTCACGGCCAAGGGGTTCGGGCTCATGGCCGAGCGAATCGTGGCGCTGGCCGAGGAGAACGACGTGGCGATCGAGGCCAATCCGCTGCTGGCGCAGGCATTGGCCGAAGTGGAACTGGACCAGAACATTCCGCTCGAGCTCTTCGAGGCGGCGGCGGAGGTGATCGGCTTCGTGCTGCGGGCGCGTCACCGGCTCTAGGGTTCGTACTCAATAAGTCCCGGGGCGCCCAGAGCGCTTATTTCTCCATCGGACAGATTCCAAGCTATCCGTCTGCCGCGCCACAACCACTGCACTTCCCCGGCCGCAGAGCCGGGCCCACGGATTGCTCCACTCGAGTGGAGGGTGGCAATGGGCCCCGGATCAAGTCCGGGGAAGTCCGGTGGGTGGGGGGGCCATCGCAACCTTATCTACCGGTGCAATTGAGTACGGACCCCAGGCGCGGCCACGAGGTGTGGCGTCTTTGCTTCAACTATCCGTCATTGCGGGTGGTGCAGGGCCTAAAGCCACAAATTGTTCAGCTTCTCCTGAGAAGACGTTCACCAACGCTTCCCTTCTGGTCTGCCATGCCCGCCGCCCTGCGCTCGTTCCTTGTTTTCATCGTAACGCTTGGTTTCGCTGCCGCCTTTTCAGGCGGGGCGCAGGCGCTCAGCCTCATGGACCCGTTCAACGTGCCGGCGGCCATGGATGGCGGCACGGCCAAGGTGGGCGACGGTATTCCGTTTGCCGACGGGGCGCGGTTCAAGCTCGATGTCTATGCGCCCGAGCAGCGGGGCGAGCCGGCGCCGGTGGTGTTCTTCATCTATGGCGGCGGCTGGAAGAATGGGGCGCGCGAGGATTACCAGTTCGTCGGGCGTGCGCTGGCATCGCGCGGCTTTATCGTGGTGATCCCGGATTACCGGCTCTACCCTGAAGTGCAGTTCCCCGATTTCCTCTATGACAACGCCTCGGCGATGCGCTGGGTGCAGGACAATATCAAGAAGTATGGCGGCGACCCCAAGCGCGTGTTCATGGCCGGGCACTCGGCCGGCGCCTATAACGCGGTGATGCTGGCGCTCGACCCGACCTATTTCAGGGAATACGGGGTGACGCTGCCGATCCGGGGCGTGGCGGCTTTGTCCGGGCCCTATAATTTCTACCCGTTCGAATATGACGAGGTGCGCAACACGTTCGGGCAGGCGCCGGTGCCCGAGGGGACGCAGCCGGTCAACCTGGTGACGGCGGACGCTCCGCCCATGCTGCTGACGAGCGGGACGACGGACCCGATCGTGCGGGTGCAGAATACGGAGGACCTGGCGGCGCGGCTGCGCTCGCAGGGCGTGTGGGTGACGACCAAGTATTACGATGGGTTCGGGCATATGGAGCCGGTGATCGCCATCGGGGCGATGTGGCGTTGGCGCATGCCCATCCTCGATGACATGGTCGACTTCTTTACCCAGTTCGGGGCCTTCCCCAGCGGGGTGCCGCGTGTGGCGGTGACGCTGGCGCCGCCCGAAGGCGTGCTGCCGAGCGGGGAGCCGATGGAGCCCATGCATGCCATCGTCGACCAGCTCGACAAGCAGTTCAGTCCGATCAGCAGGCAGTAGTTCATCGGCCGGGGAATCGCCTAAGCTCGGCTCATGAGCGAGCATCTGCGACTGGCGGGAACGGGTTTTGCGGCACAGCGACAAGCGCTGGAGGCGATCATTCGGGCCGAGCCATCGTTGATGGCGGTGCTGGACGGCATGCGCGAAATGGAGCTGCCCGATGGCTGGGTGGTTTCGGGCGCGATCTACAACAATGTGTGGAACGCGCTGACGGGCCGGCCGATGATGACCGGCGTCAAGGATATCGATCTCTTCTATTTCGATGCGTCCGACCTCAGCTATGAGGCGGAAGACCGGGTGATCCGGGAGGGCGCGCGGCGGTTCGCGGGGATGGCGGTGCCGGTCGAGATCCGCAACCAGGCGCGGGTGCACCTCTGGTACGAGACGCATTTCGGGCGGCCCTATACGCCGCTGACGTCATCTTGCGAGGCCATCGACCGGTTCGCGTGCCTGACCCATGCGGTCGGGGCGCGGCTCAGCGCGGACGATGCGCTCGAGATCTATGCACCCTACGGGCTGGACGACATGTTCTCGTTCCGGCTGGTGCCCAACCGGAAACTCGACAATCGGGAAACGCACGAGACCAAGGGCGCTCGCGCGGTGACGATCTGGCCGGAAGTTACCGTCGTGCCCTGGTAGGCGGGTGGCCTAGGTCCGTACTCAATTGCACCGGTAGGTGAGGTTGCGATGGCCGCCCCACCCACCAGGCTTCCCCGGACTTTGATCCGGGGCCCATTGCCACCCTCCACTCGAGTGGAGATATCCGTGGCCCCGGCTCTGCGGCCGGGGAAGTTCAGTGGTTGTGGCGCGCGGCAGACGGACAGCGCTTCCGTTGGAATCTGTCGGAGGGCGAGATAAGCGCTCTGGGGGCGCCGGGACTTATCGAGTACGGACCCTAGAGGATCGGCTCGATGACGATCGAGGGCGCCGAGCGGTCGGCGGGGCCGTGATAGACGGCTTCGATATTGTTGCCGTCGGGGTCGAGGACGAAGGCGCCGTAATAGCCGGGATGGTAGTGGCGCTCGCCGGGCTTGCCGTTGTCGGTGCCGCCTGCGGCGATCGCCGCGGCGTAGAAGGCGTCGACCGTGGCGCGGTCCCTGGCCTGGAAGGCCAGGTGAACATGGGTCGGCGGCGCGTCGTCGCCGGCCACGCTCACGAACAGCTCATCGAGCTGGAACCAGCCATCCCCGGTATTGGCAATGGCGATGCCGAGGGGCTGCAAGGCACCGGCGTAAAAGGCCTTGGTCTTTTCCAGATCCCTGGCCCGCAGGTGCACGTGGTCGATCAGCCGTCCGAAATGGAGCTGCATTGCCTTACTCGGCTTCGTTGGCGGGGCCGGCATTGAGCTGGCCGTAGCGCTCGACGCCGATGGTGTTGAGCAGCTGGAGCTGGGTTTCGAGGAAATCGATGTGGCCTTCCTCGTCCTTGAGGAGCTCGTCGAACAGCTCCTTGGAGACATAGTCGCCCAGGTCCGCGCAGAGCTCGCGCGACTTCTTGTAGGCGGTGCGGGCGTCGTATTCGCCGGCAAGGTCAGCCTCGAGGACTTCCTTGATGTTCTGGCCGATGCGGAGCGGAGCTACACGCTGCAGGTTCGGATGGCCTTCGAGGAAAATGATGCGCTCGATCAGGCGATCGGCGTGGTGCATCTCTTCGATGGATTCGGCGCGCTCCTTGGCGGCGAGCTTCTGAAAGCCCCAATCGCTGAGCAGCCGGTAGTGCACCCAGTACTGGTTTACCGCACCCAGTTCGAGAAAAAGCGCCTCGTTAAGCCGCTCGATGACCTGTGCTTCGCCCTTCACGCCGACCTCCAATACGTTTTTGCCGGAGTCGGGATAGACGCGCCTTCACGTCCACCAGATCGACCGAACTCCGGTCTAGCAGGAGGTGATACTCTTCCGTCACGCGGGCGATAATGTCCACTACATTCGGAAAACAACCGGCGCAGCGACCACGTTTTTCCATGGCGCGGTAGACCTTTGCCGGGACCACGAGCTGCCAGGGATCCTCCTTGAGGAACGACAGGACGATCTCTTCGATCTCCTTGTCCGAGATCACGTTGCACTGGCAGACGAGCATGGGGAAAAAGGGCAGTCCGGTTCTTTGCAGGCGGGGGGATAGAATGCCTAATAAACCTGACTGTCAATATCAGATAATGCCGAAAATCGCCGCTTCCGCGCGATGTGATCGGGGGGCGTCGGCCGGCGCGACTTGCCGCATCCGTTCGCATCCGGGTACAAGACGGAAGGGGCAGCCAAAGCAGGAGACTGTTGCATATGGGATCGATTCTGAAGCCTGAGCGCGGGTTGGCTTGGGGAGGCGCGGTTGCCGGCGCGGTGCTGGGCCTGATGGCCCCGGCCGTTACCGCAACGCCGGCCCTGGCGGCCGCGTTCGACGATTGCGCGGCGGAGGCCGCCAGCCAGTGGGAAGCGGGTTTCGAGACCATCGGCAAGGATCTCTCCGGTATCGACACCAAGGCGGCGATCGCAGCCTGCCAGAAGGCGCTCAAGGCCGATGACAGCTCGACGCAGGTCAAGACCTGGCTGGGCCGGGCCTATTATGCCGACAGCCAGGACAGCAAGGCGGTACCGCTGCTCGAGGAAGCGGCCAAGGACGGCAACCTCCTGGCGCTCGCGACCTTCGGCGACATGCTGGTGATGGGCACGGGCATCGACAAGGACATGGAGCGGGGCGCGGGCCTGTTGCAGGAAGCGGCCGACCAGGGCTTTGCCCCGGCGCAGAACAGCCTCGGGCTGTCCTACGATTACGGCGACGGCGTCGACCAGGATTACTATCAGGCGCAGCGCTGGTATCGCGCCGCGGCCGAGCAGGGATTGCCGCGGGCCGAATCCAATCTGGGCCTGATGTACCAGGAAGGGCTGGGGCTCGAACGCGACTATATCGCGGCGGCGGCGTGGTTCGCGCGGGCGGCCGACCATGGCGATGCTTCGGGCCAGGTCAATCTGGGCAAGCTCTACCAGGATGGCCTCGGGGTCGAGATCGACAATGAACGGGCTGCCGAGCTCTATGAGAAGGCGGCCGACCAGGGCGACATGTATGGCCTCAATAATCTCGGTTTCCTCAAGGAGAACGGGTTGGGGGTCGACGAGGACCTGGAGGGGGCAGCCGAGCTCTACGAGAAGGCGGCGGACCAGGATTTTGCTCTGGCCCAGCACAATCTCGCGCTGCTCTACGAGGATGGTCGTGGGGTCGAGCAGGACTACGACAAGGCCATGGAGCTTTACGAAAAGGCGGCCAATGGCGGCGAGTTGCGGGCAGCGGTCAATCTCGGGCTGCTTTACCTCAACGGCACCGGCACCGATGTCGATTATGCCAAGGCGCTGCAATGGACGCAGATGGCGGCCGATGGCGGCCAGCCGATCGGGCAGAACAATATGGGCCATATCTACGAGAACGGCCTGGGCGTAAAGGCCGACAAGGACGAGGCGCTGCACTGGTACCAGCTATCGGCCGACCAGGGGTATGAGCTGGGTATCGACAACCTGACGCGGTTGCAGAATGCGGGCGAGGATGCCGCCACGACCGATGATGGCGTCGAAACGCCGACGACCACTTCCGCTCCCAAGACCAAGAGCAAGGACAAGATCAGTAACTGATCGGGGCGACACGTCTTTGCCCGAAGGGCCGCCGGCTCAGCCGGCGGCCCTTTTTCATGGCGTTGAGATGGAATCGATGAGCTGGCGCGAGGTGGAGAAGAACTCGCGATAGACGAGCACGCCGATGATGACGATCGTGGTGGCGACGGCCAGCCAGGGGGAGGCGAACCAGGCGAGGCTGGCCATGGCGAAGTAATAGGCGCGGATGCCCTGGTTGAAATTGCGCGCGCCGATGGTGTTGAGCGTGGCGATGACCGAGATTTCCTGCGGGGTGGCGGTGCCATCGTGACGCACGGCGCCGAGCATGATGCAGAAATGGTTGAAATTGCGCAGCGAGAGCGTGAAGGCGAGGAAGGCCACGACGAAAATCGCCAGCACCGCCATCAGGTGGATTTCGAGATCGAACTGGGTGAGCAGCGGCTGGAGGTGCTCGGTCGCCGAGCGCAGGGCGGAAAGCTGGCCGAAGACGGCGAAGAGCGCCAGGATCAGCAGCACGGTGGTCGAGGCGAAGAACGAGACCGAGCTCATCAGGTTGCCCGAGAGGATCGCATCCATCGGCGTCTCGCGGATGACGGCATTGGCCACCCAGCGATGGCGCTGGCGGCTCATGAGCGCGGAAAGCGTCGGACGGCGCGCTTCGAGGCGATCGACGATGAAGGGATAGAGCAGGAAGCAGACGAGCGGCAGAAGGCTCGCGACAATGGTCATGGTGGCCACCGGGACGAAGAAGGCTGCTTCCTTTCTAGCGTCCCGCGACGGCGATGGCGATTGGCTTCAGAAATAGGGCGGCATCACCATGCGCACGAAGCGCGGACGCTCGCTTTCCTCGGGCGCGAAGCCATCGCCGAGGCTCAGCATTGCCAGGTCGCGTTCGAGGCGCGTGGGGCGCTCCGAGTCGGTCGCGGGTGGCTCGCCGAAATAGGCGCGCTGGCCGTTGCCTGCCGGCTCGCGGCGTGGCGGTTCGAGAATGCCGAGATGATGGATCATGGTGCGTCTCCCGAATGAAGGGCCCCGCCGACTGAGAGGAAGACCGGTCGGCGAGGCAATTTGGCGTTGTGGGGAAAGGGAGGGAAAAACCCCGGCGCCAATTAAGGTCAGTATCGATTACTCTAGTAATTCAGTCGAGAAATGATCGCCCAATGTCGGAGCACGCACGGAAACGGGTTTTTGCGAGAGCGGGGAAGCGCGCAAAGGGCGTGGACAGCGGCGTCGGAGTTTTCCCCAGGGGCGAAAGTGGCGGAAACGCCCGGTCTGCCGCAAGCTGCTGGGGCGCGACGAGATTTGGGTTCAAAAAACTGTCACGGCACCCGACTTTGCGCTTGTGGTCGGCGCCGACCTTGCCTATATACCCCCTGCGCTTGCGGCGATGGCCGCAGACAAACAGCGCAATCCAGTGATTGGCGCGGGGTGGAGCAGCCCGGTAGCTCGTCAGGCTCATAACCTGAAGGTCGCAGGTTCAAATCCTGCCCCCGCAACCACTTCTGTCATAAATCACTCGAAATCGAAGTGTAACAACAGCTTACACCTAGATCGGCGAACTTCCCAAAGCCCCGGACGCGAAAGCGCCGGGGCTTTTTACGTTTTATAGGGACGCGCGGGCGGCTGGCTTACCCGCTCGCGGCGATTGGTTCTAGGACCGTCGAATTAATCAAACGCCGAGCTATGT
This sequence comes from Paradevosia shaoguanensis, assembly GCF_016801025.1. Classification (GTDB taxonomy): domain Bacteria; phylum Pseudomonadota; class Alphaproteobacteria; order Rhizobiales; family Devosiaceae; genus Paradevosia; species Paradevosia shaoguanensis. The sequence continues at coordinate 2,366,688 of NZ_CP068983.1, forward strand.
CTTCCCAGTCATGCTTTCGTATCGACTTCCGCAGATCGACGCGCCAAATCTCCACTTGTCGCTCTGTGGCAGTGTAGCGCCAGATAACGGGGGACCGATCCCACTCCGTTGCCGGATACAGAAGTATGACGCGGCTTGCACCATACACTGCCCCATAAGAAGCAAGCTGATAGAGATCGGCTTGGCTGACAACTGGGTCTGACCCTATGTGATCACCGAGGTCTTTCCACTTGGTATCGACGATCAGCGGTCCGTCGTCAGTTTCGATCACTATATCGGGGATTAGGGGATAGGCTCCGTGCTGCAACAATGCGTGCTTCCGGCGCTGCACCGATACCGATCCCGCAGGCAGAACCTTTTGTAGCCAGCGCGCAACATAGCGCTCGAACAGCAGGTTCATGGGAAATAGGAGAGCTAACCCAGTAATGCTTCCGGATGTCGTATTTTGCCACTCCGCCTCCAACAACATTCGAGCTAGAGCATGAGCGTCACGGAAACGTTCATTCATCCGGTTCCAGACGATCCGCTCCTTCAACGGATCGCGGCTTTGTGGGATTTCCGCGAACCGCTCTGATAGGCTGGCAATTCGCCTACGAAGCGGCTCTGTACGCACGAAGGAGTTGATGCGGAACAGACACGTCTTGAAAAGGCGGTTCAGAGGCGTGTTCTCGGAGAACTCATCAAAGCGACAATGCAGCCGGGAAGGATCTATCGCACGACGCTGTATCTGCTGCCGCAAATCGAGACTGCCGCGCAACTTCGGCAATACATCTTCTTCCGGGACATAGGCGCGGGTGAGACCCGCCTGCACCTGCTGCGTGAGGCGCGTAACGAACAGATTGATGAACACGTCGAGCAGATCGTTGTTCTGCGTCCCTAGTCCAGCAATTTGCCCTTCCGAGAGTGGAACGTCAAACGCCAAGGCTAGCATTCGGACCAGAGTTGCGCGTAACGCGCCATCTTCGTCCTTCAGCTTGGGAAGGATTTCGAGAGAAATCCCCGGAGTTGCGATGATCCCGCAGACTTGCCGCGTCTCCAGACGACGAAAGCCTCGCGCTAATACGCCGTTCTCAGGAACGCCCAGCCGTCTGGCCGCAGAGATGGCAGCGAGATGGAGTTGTTCGGCCTGCATCTCGGTCATGCCACCGGAGCCGATAGGCAAGGAAGACCATTCTTGCACCGTGTAGTGGTGGTCGCCAGATGGCATCAGGATTGACCAAGAAGCGTGATATAGGATTCTTCCGGGTACGCGCTTTCTTCGCGATAAATATCTGAATAGCGATACCTATCTTCAGCATAGCCCTCTACCCCATTGGGCACAGGAAGCTGCGACCGCGACAAGAAACCATCGCCGCCTCCCAGAACAATGCGAACCCGTTCGAGGTCGTCATGAAAATATTCACGCAGAAGCGGGATAACCTTGAACGCCATTATCCGGTCAAGATCGGACTTCGTCCTTACCCCCATGAACCATGCATGACCGATCTGGGCGTCCTCTCCTAGAAAATAAACCAGTCGCTGGTTTATACATTCCAAGATGGTAGCCAAATTGAGCGCACTGTCATCGAGTTCGATATCCACCAGCCTCGACGTATCCGGAGGTAATTCCTCGAAGACGAACCGTCGCCTCAATGCGGTGTCCAGCAGTGAGATTGAGCGATCAGCCGTGTTCATTGTGCCGAGGATGTAAAGGTTTCGGGGGAGGGAAAACGCTGATTTGGAATAGGGCAGCGTAACCGTGATCGCCGCCGGTGCCCCGCGTCTCTTATCATCCTCCAGAAGCGTGATGAGTTCTCCCAACACCTTCGATATGTTGGCGCGGTTGATCTCATCGATAATGAGGACGTGATTTCCCTGTTGTTTTGATGCACGATCCGCCATCACCTTCAGAATGCCAGCTTCCGGCTCCAGCGTGAAACCTGCACCTGAAGCCATCGGGCGTGGCCGCAATCCCTCGACAAAATCCTCGTAGGTAAAGCTCTGGTGGAAGGTGACGAAGCCGATGCGCTCGTCCTTGACCAGTTGGTCGTATGCTTGGCGGACTGCCGCCGGTTCATCAGGAGCCTGCCCCAAGCAAATCTCAACAGCGCGTTTCGCAGTGCTGAAGGTCTTTCCTGTCCCCGGCGGGCCGTAAAAAATCGTATTTAGTTCATAATCAGAGCGGGCTGGAGCGATTTCATCCACGTCCGCCTCCTGCACTGGGGCGGGCTTTTTCTCCTTCGGCCTTTGCCACAGTGCTTTGAAATCGCCCTCGTAAAAATCAACGCGGGAGCCATGCTTGGCCTCCAACTCTTTCCGCAGCTTGAGAAGCGCGGTATCGAGTTCAGCGATACTCATGGCTCTCACGTCGGAAGGCGAAGCCGCTTCAAAGCCCGTCAGGATATCCCGCTTGTGCTGTCCCGAACTGATCCTCTCAAAACTTTCAGGGAATAGTAAGAATGGAAGGATGTGGCGCAACTGCCGATTGTCACCATTCACCTGCCCGTGGAACCACTCAGCGAAAGTCGCGCTATCAGCCAATACTTGACGGCGCTCTTCCTGCGACTTCGCTTTCAAAGCCTGCATCGCGGTAATCAGCAGGACGAGTTCGCGCCACTTGTTGTTGTTGTATCCCTGACCGGCACGCCCGACGCCGTGAAGGACGGGGTCGGTTAGTGCTACGACCTCCCGTGGCAGTTCCTCGCCGGACCAAGACCAGACTTCGCGGACCTTCAGATTCTTGGTGGGTGGAGAAACATCACCACGCGAAAACGCGTAGAGCAGCCAAATCAGTTCGGCCATCAGGCAGTGACCGTCGGCTGTAGCATCCTTCAGCTGGGTCTTCAGTTTCTCGAAGAACTTGCCTTCGCCCTCATCGAGGTTCTGAACATAGGTCCGCTGCAGTTCTGCGAAATTTTCGGCAGTCCAAAGTTGTCGACCAGGTGACAGGAGAGAACCGTCACCGATCAGGCAGTCACTACGAAGACGGTCCATCGCATCATAGAGCGGCGAAAGATCCCCAACTGGATTGTATCGGGCCACAAGAACTCCTTAGCCATAGAGTAACCGTCATCACGCGATATGGAAGCCGGTTCACGAACAGAAATATCTGCACTCTATATCAGCGACACCGTCAACAAAGCATATAAGAGAACATCACGACGATGGCGCGTTCCATATCGGCAACAGTTGCAAGGTACTCGACGCAAAGCCGCGCGCAGCCTACGGCCCCAGATCGAGGTTTCGCCACTCAGACGCTCTTATTTGTCCGCCATACCACACTTGCGCGGCGTTGCCGCGCGATGGCGGGCGGCGCTGCGATATGTGAGGTCTCCGCGCCGCCCGCCATCGGTCACGCCCGATCCTGCGGCGGTTGAGCTCTGTCATGAACGCCTGCCGGACGTTCCGCCTTGAACGCCTCTTTTCCCTTTCCGGCCCATAGTTCTCGCGCCCGTTCACCGTCCTCGCTGTTGAGCTTGTCCGCCATCCAGAGCAGTGCGCCGTAGATGGTGGCGCGGTCATCGCCGGTCAGGTCCGCAATGCCAGCCTTAATGACGAGGCCGCCGAGTTCGATCAGATGCCGCGTGCGTTTGCGCCGCTCGACCTGCCATGTGCGCATGTCATGCCGCGCCCGCGCCGCCTGATGCCGGTTGCGCGCCGCCCGGTTGCGTTTGAGCAACGCCAGTGTCGCGGTCAGGCGCTGATGCAGATCGCCGCGACCGGCCCTGAAAGAACGCCGCACCGCGCTTGGCCCATGCACCCCTCTTGTCCGTATCTTTGGTTTCGGCCAATGCGACCAACGCACCGGCCAGTTCGTCAGCGGTGAGGCCATCGGCCCCGGTGGCGATGACCAACTCGCCGAGTTGCTGCACCTTGCGCGTTTTCAGTTCCCGCGCCTTGTCTTCAAGCTCCTTCAGTTCTGCGTCATAGTCCCTTGGTTTGCGCATCATCGCCTCCATAAGCTGTTGATGCAGCGATGATAGTTGCGCAGACGGCGGAACGCAGTAATGTTGCCGGGACGGTGTGGCACGGCCCGGTCCATCCCGAGATTTTTTCGAGGGAGGGCGCGCTTATACGTCGTTCCGACGTGCGCTTGGTCGTGGCAATGCTTGATCGCGATGGCGATCTATCATCTTCACGTCAAGGTCATTGGCCGCAAGGCCGGGTCGAGTGCGGTGGCGTCCGCCGCCTACCGTTCGGCTTCGCGGATGCGCGACGAGCGCATCGACCGCGTGCAGGATTTTTCCAACAAGCGCGGCGTCGTCCATTCCGAGGTCATGCTGCCGGATGGTGCGCCCGAGCATCTTAGCGACCGCGAACGGCTTTGGAACGATGTCGAGGCGTTCGAGGTCAGGAAGGACGCGCAGCTTGCCCGCGAGGTGGAGTTCGCCATTCCCCGCGAGATGACGCAGGCACAAGGCATCGAGCTTGCCCGCGACTTCGCCCAAACCGAATTTGTCGATCAGGGCATGATCGCCGACCTCAATGTGCATTGGGACATCGGCGAGGACGGGATGCCGAAGCCCCATGCCCATGTCATGCTCACCATGCGCTCGGTGGACGAGGACGGGTTCGGCGCGAAGATGCGCGACTGGAACCGCACGGAGATGGTCGAGCGGTGGCGCGAACGCTGGGCAAGCCATGTCAACGAGCGGCTGGCCGAACTCGACATTGACGCCCGCATCGACCATCGCAGTCTTGAGGCGCAGGGCATCGGGCTTGAGCCGCAAAGCCAGATCGGCGCGCCCGCGCAGCGGATCGAGGGTGAAGGTCTGGACGCCGCCGACCGCGCGGACATTCACCGCGAGATCGCCCGCAACAATGGCGCGCGCATCATCGCCGATCCATCGGTGGCGCTGGATGCGATCACGCAGCAGCAATCGACCTTCACGCGCCGCGACATGGCGATGTTCGCCCACCGCTACAGCGACGGCGTGGACCAGTTCAACGAGGTTATGGGCGCGATGCGTGGCTCGCCCGATCTGGTCGAGCTTGGGCAGGACGGACGCGGCGATGATCGGTTCACCACCCGCGACATGATCGAGGCCGAACAGCGGTTGCACCGTGCGGCGGAACTCATGGCCGAGAAGGAACGCCATGACGTGAACGACGCCGACAGAGAGGCAGCACTTGCTCGTGCCAAACAGCGCGGTCTTGTCCTGTCCGGCGAGCAGGCCGACGCGCTTGCGCATGTCACGGACGGACGCGATCTTGGCATCGTCGTCGGCTATGCCGGGACGGGAAAGAGCGCCATGCTCGGCGTGGCGCGGGAAGCATGGGAAGCGGCGGGATATGAGGTTCGCGGCGTGGCGCTTTCCGGTATCGCCGCCGAGAATCTGGAAAGCGGATCGGGCATCGCGTCCCGCACCATCGCCAGCATGGAACACGGCTGGAAGAATGGTCGCGACATGCTCACCAGCCGCGATGTGCTTGTCATAGACGAGGCGGGCATGGTCGGCACGCGGCAGTTGGAGCGGGTTCTGTCCCATGCCGCCGAGGCTGGCGCAAAGGTGGTGCTGGTCGGCGATCCGCAGCAACTGCAATCCATTGAGGCGGGCGCGGCCTTCCGCTCGATCCACGAGCGTCACGGCGGCGTCGAAATCCATGAAGTGCGCCGCCAGCATGAGGACTGGCAGCGTGACGCTACGCGCGATCTGGCGACCGGCAGGACGGGTCATGCGATCCATGCCTATGACGCGCACGATATGGTGCATGAGGCACAAACGCGCGAACAGGCCCGTGACGATCTGATCGACCGCTGGGACCGCGACCGGCAGGCGGCACCGGACGCGAGCCGCATCATCCTCACCCACACCAATGCCGAGGTGCGAGAGTTGAACGAAGCCGCCCGCGACCGGATGCGGGAAGCTGGCGATCTTGGCGAGGACGTGCGCGTCAGGGTAGAGCGCGGCGACCGCAGCTTCGCCGCCGGGGATCGCGTCATGTTCCTGCAAAACGAACGCGGGCTTGGCGTGAAGAATGGAACGCTCGGGACCATTGAGGAAGTCAGCCAGCAATCCATGTCGGTTCGCGCCGATGACGGGCGGCGCATCTCGTTTGATCTGAAAGACTACGAACGTATCGACCACGGCTATGCCGCGACTATCCACAAGGCGCAGGGCATGACCGTGGACCGGACGCATGTGCTGGCAACGCCCGGCATGGACGCCCACGGCAGCTATGTCGCCCTGTCCCGCCACCGCGACGGCATGGACCTGCACTATGGCCGCGACGATTTCGCCAGTCAGGAAAGGCTGGTGAATACCCTGTCGCGGGATCGAGCCAAGGACATGGCATCCGACTACGAGCCCGCGCAGAGCTATGCCGAGCGGCGCGGTATTGCTTCCCATGCCCGTGATGCTGCCATTGAACAGATACGTGTGCCGAGCAATGCCGTTGATCGGATCGACGACATTATCTTCGGCGTGCGCGAACTTCGTGACGGCGCAGAAGGGCCGGAAAGAGAGGCGACCGGCAGGGGGATAAGGCAGGAGATCGAGGCGGCTGCGCAGGACGCCGGAATAGACTCGGAAGATGCCTTGCGCCATGCCCGCAGAATGGCGCTCATTCGTCACGCCCATGCCGTTGGCCAGGTCTTCAACGCCGAGGATGCCGGGGGCAAGGCAAGCCCGGCGCAATGGGAAGAACTGGTCGATTCCCGCAGGGCATTCGATGAGGTGCGCCCCTTTGGCTGGCAGGACGGGGAAGCGGCCTATGCCAAGGATGAGAGCCTTGCCCATGAGGCGGGATCGGGCAAGGTCAATCGCGCCATCCGCGCCCTCCAGCTCGAAACCGAGATTCGCACCAGCCCGGAGCGCCGTGCGGATCGTTTCGTGGAACGGTTCCGGGAGCTTCAACAGACAGGCGAGCGCCAGTATGCGGCGGGCAACTATTCCGGCCACAGGTCAGCGCGCGCGGAGATGGGCAACATGGCGATGAGTCTGGAACGCGACCCGCAACTGGAATCCCTGCTCGAAGGCCGCAAGAAGCAACTCGGCATCAGCATGGATTTCGACTCAGGGATGAGGCTTGGCCGGCAACTCGCCCTCAGTCACGGCCTTGGCAGGGGCCGAGGCATCGGGCTTTAGTGCGCGTCGGGAGCCGCGTGGCTTGAGGCTGATGGGGCGATTACTGGTTTTTGTCCCCGTCTCGCGCAGTGAAGCCAATGTATTTCAATGCGAGGTCGCGGGATTCTCCTTTTCACGATACCGCGCAACGCGCTGACCATTCACATCAAAGTACCGAAGATCGAAAATTCGCGATTCATGCACGACCTGACGCCAACTGCTGCATCCATATTTTGCAGGTAGCTGTTCCGGGAACCGCTCGGCAATCCACTTGCCAGCCCCCGAGACAGATGCCCAACCATCGACGGCCAGTTCCTCAGCAGCTTCCCGCAAGGCGCTCACGATGCCTGCGGCGGGCCAGTAGTCCATGCCGTCCGGGGCAATGCCATTGATGACCAGATCGCGGAATGCATTCGACTGGACGAACTCTGCGGCCAGACGCCGACTTTGTTCCATGTGTTCCACCCATCCGCGGAGTTGTTCAAAATGCTGGTCGATGCGGCTGTAGGCGGCGACCAACGCATCGTGAGCGCCATGGCATCCTTCCAGACTCCAGAGGTCATGCTGGTCGATGAAGTGATGAACCAGGTTGTTGCGCAGCAGCACAAGTTCTCTGAGATCACTTTCCGTTCGGGCGAAATCCGGTTCCGAAAGGCTCAGATGCATCCGAAAGCTGACCGAGGCAATGTCTTCGGGAGAAATGGACGCGGTCTCGGGTGGGGTGCTGCTTTCGCGCGCGACGACATATGATCCGAGAAGATCGCCGACCAGTGTGCCGAGTGTCTTGCGAGCGGTATCGGTGACGCGCGCCGCCCGGATCGCCTCCAAAGCGTGAGGCGGCCCTGAAAGCTCGTGATGCGCTACAATCGCCTTTATCAGGCGCTCATACTGTTGCAGGCGCAGCAGGCAACGCCCCAATAATCTCTGAACTTCGCGATGAAGCGTTTGCAGCGCGTCATCGGATGGTGTCGTCATCGCCCTTCCCACCCTCTGTGTTATCCACCCTTTATCCGGCAGGCACGATGCTGCAAAGCCCGTGAGGTCGCTCATGGGCAATCATGGCAAAGAGTCTGCGATGCGATCCGCGACGGGAATAGCTCGCCGAAATCCTCAATCGCGACCCGGCCATCAGCTTCGAATCAGGCCGCAGCCTTGGCGGTGAACTGGCCTTCACCCACGGCATCGACCTTGGGTCAGGTCGAGGCCGAGGACTCGACGGTTTTCCTATTTACCGCCGTTCGCCGCCGATAGCCCTACGACCGATAAATACCTGTTGTGCAATGGAAAGTTTTCCTCCGTCTGGTCTCTGCAACCGTCAGAAACGACCAGCAGGAGGCAGAGCAGCCATGCGCCAACCAGACCGCATCATCCGCTTCGACACTGTCCGCGCCCGCACCGGCCTGTCGCGGTCCACCATCTACCGCAAGATCGCCGAGGGCACATTCCCCGCCCAGATCAGGATCAGCACCAACGGCGCGGGATGGAAGGAATCCGACATCGACCGATGGGTCGCCGATCCCGTCAGGTGGCGACCAGAGGCAGAGGCCGGTCATGGGAAATGACGGAAAGCCTCCCGGCAGAGCGAGGCCGGCCAACGATAACCGCCCGCCCGATGGACGGGATGCCGGGCATGAGGCCGGTGCGGCGGAGCGGCTGGACAAGGTGGTGTTGTCCATCGCCCGACTGATCGGACGCCAGATCGCGCAGGAACATTTCGAGGCGTTGCAGGCCGCCAACGACAACGCGCCACCGACGCGAGGCGGGCCGGACGGAAAGGACATATGATGGAGTTGGCTGATTGTCTTGACAATGTCTGGCACTTTGATAGTGTGCGCTCAGGAGATAACGCCATGAACACACGCATCACTCGCACGGAAAAACTCGATCTTCGCCTGACGGCGGAGGCAAAGCACACCCTTGCCGCCGCCGCACAGGCGCAACGCCGTTCGTTGAGCGAGTTCGTGCTCGAAAGCGCGCTTGGCCGGGCCGAGGAAGCTCTTGCCGACCGTCGCGTTTTCCAGCTTCCACCCGAGAAGTGGGAAGCCTTCGTTGCCGCGCTGGACGCGCCGCCGCGCGATCTGCCGCGCCTGCGCAAGCTGCTGAACGAGCCGGGCGTCTTTTCGGACGATAATCGTTCGTGACGGGCCTTCGCATCGAGAAGCTGCATCGCCGCCATGCCGTCGAGAACTTCGACTGCGGCGAGGACGCGCTGAATCGCTTTCTGGTTCGCTTCGCCCTGCCGAACCAGATGGCGAATGCCTCGCAGACCTATGTGGGTGTTGCGGATGACGACGCCATCGTTGGTTTTTACACGCTCGTTGTCGGCGAGGTCCGTTACGAGGAAGCCCCCGAGCGTTTGACCAAGGGACTGGCCCGGCATCCCGTGCCGGTCATGCTGCTGGCCCGGCTCGGCGTCAGCGAGGCGTGGCAGGGCAAGAGGATCGGTGCGGGGTTGTTGCGCGATGCCGTTCTGCGGACACTGCAAGTGGCCGACATTGCCGGTGTCCGCGCACTCGTGGTTCACGCCAAGAACGATGCGGCACGAGCGTTCTATGAGCGGTTCGACTTCCAGCCATCTCCCACCGATCCGCTGCATCTGTTCGCGCTCATCAAGGATTTGAGGAACCTTTAGACAGGAAGGACGCGGCCATGACCTGCGCAGCCCTTTACGCCCGCTACTCCGACGACAAGCAGAGCGAGGCGTCCATCGAGGATCAGTTCCGGCTTTGCCGGGAACATGCGGCGCGGGAGCGGTGGCAGATCGTCGGTTCCTACGAGGATGCGGCCATATCCGGTTCCAGCACGATTCTGCGCTCCGGCATCCAGCGGCTTGTGCGTGACGCGCAGCATGGCGAGTTCAACATCCTGTTGGCCGAGGCGCTGGACCGGATCAGCCGCGATCAGGCCGATGTTGCCACGCTCTACAAGCATCTGAAATTCGCAGGCGTCACCATTGTCACCTTGGCCGAGGGCGAGATCAGCGAACTTCATGTCGGGTTGAAAGGCACGATGAACGCGCTGTTTCTCAAAGACCTCGCGATGAAAACCCATCGCGGCCTGCGGGGCAGGGTGGAGAAGGGCAAGGCGGGCGGCGGTCTCTGCTACGGCTATCGCGTTGTGAAGAAGTTCGACGGCAACGGCGAGCCGATCCGGGGCGACCGCGAGATCATTCCCGAGGAAGCGGAAATCGTCCGCCGAATCTTTGGCGAGTTTGCATCTGGCAAAAGCCCGAAGGCCATTGCCGTTGATTTGAACCGCGATGGGGTTCCCGGCCCGCTCGGCCGCGCATGGGGCGACACCAGCATCCGGGGCCATGTCTCGCGCGGCACCGGCATCGTCAACAACGAGCTTTATGCGGGCGTTTTGGTCTGGAACCGCCTGCGCTTCGTCAAAGACCCGTCCACCGGCAAGCGCGTCTCACGCATCAACCCGGAATCCGCATGGATCAGAGCCGAGGTTCCGCATTTGCGCATCGTTGATGATAGTCTTTGGAACGCGGTTCGCGCGCGGCAGAAGGACATCGCCGTCCGGTTCGAGGCGACCGCCGAGGGCGTCAGGAAGGCCAAGGCGCGCAAACTCCATGAGAAGAAGCGGCCCGTTTCCCTTCTTTCCGGCCTCCTGACCTGCGGCTGCTGCTGCGGCAGATACGGCCTCATTATGCGCGACCGCTATGGTTGCCTGAACCATCACCGGCGCGGCACCTGCGACAACAACAAGACCATCACCCGTGAGAAGATCGAGGAGCGCGTGCTGTCCGGTCTGAAAGATAGGCTGATTTCCTCGCGGGCCGTCGAGGAAACCGTCCGTGCCTTCGCTGAGGAAATGAACCGCCTGAACCGCGAGCGCCGGGCGCAGGGCGAGCAGGACCGCAAGGCGCTGGACAAGATCGAGAAGGCCATCGCCGGAATCATCGTGGCCATTGAGGACGGCATGTATCAGCCGTCGATGAAAGCACGCATGGACGAGCTGGAACGGCAGAAGGCCGAAATCATCGCTCGGCAGTTGAAAGCACCGGCCGAGACGCCGGACGTGCATCCCAACGTCGCCAGCATCTACCGCAAGCGCGTGGAGCGGTTCACCGATGCCCTGCATAATGACGGCGATGGCCGTGTCGCCGCCGAAGAACTGCGCTCGCTGATCGAGGAAGTCGTCCTCATGCCCGGCGACAAGCGCGGCGAGGTTCACGCCAAGCTACGCGGCGAGTTGTTCGGCATCCTCGATTTTGTTGATGCCGAACATAGGCAGCGACCGGGGGAAGTTAGGACAAAGGTGGCCGCAGGCCCCCGCAACCAACGCTCCCCTGTATTGGGGAGCACCATTCTGGATCAGAAGTACTGCCAGTAGCCCGTACAACGTGATGTTGGCGGGCTTTTTGTTTTCCGGTGCGCTGAGTTGCGCACGGGATTTCCGAAAATTGCGGGTTTTCTCTCCCTGGTGAAGGCCGGGGGATTTCGTGCGCCAGATTTTCTGGGGCCCTGGGTCTTTGCTGTCTCTCTCCCGCAAACACGAAACTTCCCCGGCCGATAGAGCCGGGGCCCACGGATCGCGCCACTCGGGTGGAGGGGTGCAATGGGCCCCGGGTCTTCGCCCGGGGAAGTACGGTGGTGGGGAGAGGTGGGGGTGGAGGAAGAGGAAGAGGAAGAGGAAGAGGAAGAGGAAGAGGAAGAGCTTGCGCGGCTGGTTCCGCGCATGCCGGACGCGGCTCCCAGTCAGTTCGCTCCCAGCGGGAAGTGGCAGGCGACCTGGTGGTTTTCGCCTTGTTTGTGCAGCGCCGGGGCTTCGGAGCGGCAGCGGTCCTGGGCGCGGGGGCAGCGGGTGTGGAAGTGGCAGCCCGTGGGGGGATTGATGGGGCTGGGGATTTCGCCCTTGAGGACGGTGCGGGTGCCCGAGCTGCGGCGATCGGGATCGGGGATGGGGACCGAGGAAAGGAGCGCGGCGGTATAGGGATGCGCGGGGCGGGCGTAGACGGTGGCGGCAGAGCCGATTTCGACGATGCGGCCGAGATACATCACCGCGACCCGGTGGGAGATGTGGCGGACGACCGAGAGGTCGTGGGCGATGAAGAGGTAGGAGAGGCCGAAATCGCGCTGCAGGTCCTGGAGCAGGTTGACGATCTGGGCCTGAACGGAGACGTCGAGCGCCGAGACTGGCTCATCGCAGATGATGAGCTTGGGGCGCAGGGCCAGGGCGCGGGCGATGCCGATGCGCTGGCGCTGGCCGCCGGAGAATTCGCGCGGGAAGCGGCTTACGTGCTCGGGCTTGAGGCCGACGCGCTCCATGAGGTCGAGCACGGCCTTGCGCTTGCCGCCGGGTGGCTCGACGCCCTGGATCTCGAAGGGCGCTTCGAGAATGGCGCCCACGGTCTGGCGCGGGTTGAGCGAGGAATAGGGGTCCTGGAAGACCATCTGCACGTCGCGGCGAAGGCGGCGTAGATCGTTGCCGGCAATCCCGGAAATGTCGGCGCCCTCGAAATGGAGCGAGCCGGCGCTCGGTTCGAGAAGGCGCGCGATGAGGCGGCCGGTGGTCGACTTGCCGCAGCCGGATTCCCCGACAAGGCTGAGCGTTTCGCCCTGCATGATGTCGAAGGACACATCGTCCACGGCCTTGACCGAAGGGGCGTTCTTGCTGAAGAGGCCGGCCTGGAGCGTGAAGCGCTTGGAAAGGTGCTTGGCCTCGAGCAGGGCCTGGGACTGACGGGTCATCGCTCAATCTCGGTAAGGAGCGGTCGGGCCGCATCGCGGGCGGCGGCGCTCAGATGGCAGCGGATGGTGTGGCGGTCCTCGACCGAGGAAAGGCCGGGCGCGACCTTGCGGCAGAGGCCGTCGGGCACTTCGCCGGAAAAGCGGCAGCGGGGCTGGAAGGCGCAGCCGGCGGGCAGGGCAACGAGGGTCGGCGGTGAGCCGGGAATGGCGGTCAGCCGGTCGCGTTGCTCATCGAGCCGGGGCATGGAGCCGAGAAGGCCCCAGCTATAGGGGTGCGAGGGGTGGTGGAAGACGTCGCGCACGGCGCCCGTTTCGACGGCGCGGCCGGCATACATCACCACGACATCGTCGGCCATTTCGGCGACGACACCGAGGTCGTGGGTGATGAGGACGATGGTCGTGCCGAATTCGCGTTGCAGGTCGCGCAGGAGATCGAGGATCTGGGCCTGCACGGTGACGTCGAGGGCGGTCGTGGGTTCGTCCGCGATGAGGAGTTGTGGATTGCAGCTCAGGGCGACCGCGATCATGACGCGCTGGCGCATGCCGCCGGACAGTTCGTGCGGATAGCTGAGGAAGGTGCGGGCGGGGTCGGCCATGCCGACGCGTTCGAGCAGTTCGAAGGCGCGCTTGCGGACGGCGGATGAGCCGAGGCGCATGTGGGCGCGGATGGCTTCGCTGATCTGGTCGCCGACCCGGTAATAGGGGTGCATGGCGGTCAGCGGGTCCTGGAAGATCATGGCCATGCGCTTGCCGCGCAGGGCCTTGAGGCGGGCCTCGGGAGCGCCCACGATCTGGGCGTCGCCGATCGAGATTTCGCCGCCGATCCGCGTGCCGGGGGCATGCAGGCCCATCATGGCGAGACTGGCGGCGGTCTTGCCGGAGCCGGATTCGCCGACGATGGCGAGGGTCTTGCCCTCTTCGACCGAAAAGCTCAGGCCATCGACCGCGCGCGCCATGCCTTCGCTGGTGGGGAATTCTACCTTAAGGTCGCGGACCGAAACGAACATGCGTCTCTCCTAATGCGCCGGAGCGGTCTCGAAGAGGCGCCCGATCCCCTGCGCGCGCGGATCGAGCCCGGCGGCGTGCATCGTGGCCCAGAGTCCGGCAAGCGGGGAGGAGATCACGGGGATGCCGGTGTCGGTCTCGATGGTGCGGACGGCGGCGCGGGTGGCGAGGCCGCCGCAGGAGATGAGCACGGCTTCCGCGTCGGGGGCGGCAGCGAGGGCGCGCTGGGCGAGCTCGGTGACTTCGTCCTCGCCGACGGCATGGACCTCATCGATCGAGGCGATGCCCAGGTGCTCCAGCGAGAGCGCCTCAAGGCCGGCGGCTTCGAGGAAGCGCAGGAGGGCGTCGTTGACTTCGTCGCGATAGGCGGTGGCCACCGCGAGGCGGCGCACGCCGAGATGGGAGATGGCGTCGAGAATGGCCGAACTCATGGTGAGGGCGGGGAGGCCCGAGCTGTCGGCGATCTCCTGCTCGAGCGCGGCGTTGAAGTCGGGGCCGCGATAGAAGCTGAGCGAGGTGCCCATGAGGGCGATGACCTGCGCGCCGCGTTCGGCGAGGCGCCGGGCGGCGGCGCCGACCGAGGCGATGACGGAATCGTAGCCGCGATTGGTCATTTCGCCCAGGCCCAGGCCTTCGGCGAGGAAGGACTGGCCGGGATAGACGATGGCGGCGTCGGGCGGCACGAGTCCGGCCGCGGGCGGGACGATGAGGCCAAGATGCTTGCTCATCGCTGCACTGCCTTTCGGCTGGGAAGACGGCTCGGCTGCAACAATCGGAAACTCCATAATAGTCAGATCAGCTCAGCCTGACGCGCGGGTCGCGCACGGCTTGCAGGATGTCGACGCAGAGATTGGCTACGACAACGAAAAGGGCGGCGATGAGCACGGTGCCCATGATGACGGGCAGGTCGCCCGTCTCGATGGCCTGGACGGCGAGGGAGCCGACCCCGTTGAGGCCCCAGATGCGCTCGGTGATGATGGTGCCGCCGAGAAGCCCGCCGAGGTCGAGACCGATAAGGGTCATGACGGGGGTGAGGGCAGGCGGCAAAGCGTGCTTGTACATGACACGGCGCTCGCCCAGGCCCTTGGCGCGGGCGGTGCGCACGTAGTCCTGGTTCAGGGTTTCGAGCATGGAGCCGCGGGCGATGCGGGTATAGGTGCCGGTGCCGACGACGGCGAGCGTTGCCCAGGGCAGCAGCATGTGGCGCAGCCATTCGCCCGGATCGCGCGTGATCGGCACGAAGCCGCCCGAGGGGAAGAGCGGGTAGCCGGCATTGGTTAGGAGGAAAAAGAGGACGTAGAAGAGCAGCGTGCCCACGACGAAGGTCGGGAAGGACATGCCGGCAAGGGCGGTCATGGTGATGAGCCGGTCGGCGGCGGTGCCGGCACGGCGCGCCGAGAAGATGCCGGCGGGAATGGCGATCAGCAGCCACACGCCGACCGAGCCCAAAGCCAGCGAGATGGTGGCGGGCATGCGGCGCACGATGGTGGTGAGCACTTCCTCCTGGTTGACGAAGGACATGCCGAAATCGAAGTGCAGCAGCGCCCACATGTAGCGCAGGTACTGGATGTGGATGGGCTGATCGAGCCCGAGCCGCGCGCGCACCATGGCCACCTGGTCGGCGGTGGCGAATTCGCCGGCGAACATCAGGGCGGGGTCGCCCGGTGTCGCCAGGTAGAAGAGCACGAAGACGGCGAGCGTGATGAGCCAGATGGTCAGCAGGCCGAAGGCAAGGCGGCGAAGGAGAAAGCGGAGCATGCCTGGGTCCTAGCGCTTGCGGTATTCGGACGAGGGATCGAGCGCATCGCGCAGGCCGTCGCCGACAAGGTTGAAGGCGAGGGTGGCGGCCAGCAAGAAGAGGCTGGGGAAGAGGATCGACCACCAGGCGACGGCGTAATTGGTCTGGTTCTCGGCGATGATGCCGCCCCAGGTGGGGGTGGGCGGGGGCACGCCGAGGCCAAGGAAGCTCAACGAGGCTTCGAGCACGATCACCTGCGGAATGAGCAGGCTCCCATAGACGATGACCTGGCCGGCGATGTTGGGCAGGATTTCGCGGACCATGATGCGCAGGTCGCTGGCGCCGAGCATGCGGGCGGCATCGACGAATTCACCTTCGCGCGCGGAGACCACGAGGTTGCGCACGACGCGCGCGACCGGTCCCCAGGTAAAGAAGATGATGGTGCCCATCATGATGGGGAAGCTGGCGCCATAGACCGAGACGAGCGCGATGGCGGTGATGAGGAGCGGCAGGCCCAGCACCACGTCGATGAAGCCGGCTAGCAGCGTATCGAGCAGGCCGCCGTGATAGCCGGCCAGCATGCCGATGACGACGCCGATGGCGATGGCGACGAGCGCGCAGGTGACGGCGACGAAGATGGTGATCTGGGTGCCGACGACGAGTCGGATCAGGAGATCGCGGCCGACGGCGTCGGTGCCTAGCAGGAAGGTGGAATTGGGCGGCAGCGGTACGCCGCCCGGAGTAAGGCCGATATCGCGGAACTGTTCGTTGGGGCCGTGGCCGACGAGCGCCACGATGAGCGGCGCGCAGATGGCGGTGAGCACCAGCAGCACTATGACGGCAAGAGCTGCCATCGTTGCCCGGTCACGCAGGAGCCTGCCGACCACGCGCTGGCGCGTGGTCAGGGGGATGGCCTGCGGTTCTGGACTGATCAGAATGTCCGTCATGCGCGTCTTCCGGTGGCGATATCAGGCGGTCGTGAGGGGCGTGGCGTGGTTCGGGGGCAGGTCGAATTCGTGACCGGCCACGCCGAAATCGGCCAGCGCCTCGCGGATGGCCGGGCCATGCTTTTCGAGCACGGCAACGGCGCCGACATTGTCTTCGAGCTGGCCGATGCGGCTGGCGCCGAAGAGGAGCGAAGCCGTCTGCGGGTTGGAGAGGCAGAAGACGATCGCCATCTGGGCCATGGTGCAGTCGAAGCGCCTGGCGACTTCGGCGAGGCGTGGCACGAGCGCGATGATGTCTTCACGCACATTGCCGGGATCGCGACCGAGCACGCGCTCACGCACGAGATTGCCGGCGAGGATGCCGCCCTCGAGGCTGTCCGACGCGTGGATCGAGATGCCGGTTTCGGCGCGCAGGGCCGTGTATTCGGGCGATTCCACAATGTGGCGACGGGCGATGTTGTATTTGAGCTGGACGATCTGCGGGGTGGGCAGACCCTCGGCCTTGCAGGTGTCGTAGGCGATGCGCAGGTCCTTGGCGGACCAGTTGAGACCGCCCCAGGCGCGGGCGCGGCCCGAGGTCACGAAGCCGGCATTGAGGCGGGCGGTCTGGGCCGGGTCGTCGCGGCCGGGGCGCATGCCGTAGCACATGACGACGTCGAGATAGTCGGTATCGAGGCGGAAGAGGAGCTCGTCCAGCTGCTTTTCGAGCGTCGGATCGTCGCCGTCATACCACCAGACCTTGTCCATGATCATGATCTGGTCGCGCTTGAGGCCGGCATCGCGCAGGGCGCGGGCCAGGACGACTTCGGTGTGTGGCGCGGTGCGGTAATGGGCAACGTCAAACAGATTGATGCCCAGATCGGCGGCGCGGCGGACCAGGTTGACGATGTCGCGATATTCCATGCGCGAATAGGTTTGGTAGGAACCGAGCGAGAGGACCGACGCATTCAGTCCGGACGTTCCGATCTGGCGGTATTGCACTGTTTGTCTCCGGAAGAGGGGAGCGCGGGCGGCCGTTCCGCCCGCGCGAAGGGATTACTCGGCGATCCAGACCAGGGTCGGGTCGACGTTGTTGAAGAGCAGGTTGACGGTGGTGCCGCGCATGCGCTTGGAGGCGTAGAGCGAGATCTTGCCGGTGATGAGCGGCACGATGGGCGCGTCTTCCATGATCATGCGGTCAGCCTTGGCCCACGCCGCGGCGGCCGCGGCCTCGTCGGTGGCGGTGAGCGCCGTCTCGATGAGCGCGTTGACCTCGGGATTGTTGTAGCAGGTCCAGTTGCTGGTGCTGCTCTCGCAAGCCTCGCCGTGGAACATCGGGATGATCATGGTGCGGGCGGAATCGCCGACCCAGTCGGCGCGCAGCGAGGTCATGCCCACGTCCCAGGCGCCGCCATTGGTGGCCTGGCGGTTCTGGTACATCTGCGACATGACGGTGCGCGAGGGCGCCGGCTGCATGATGAGCTTGATGCCGGCCTTGGCCAGATCGGCCTCGAGCGCCGCCGAGTAGAGATCGTAGCGGCCGCCGGAGGCATAGCTGAACTTGAGCTCGATGCCGTTGGGGAAGCCCGCTTCGGCGAGAAGCTGCTTGGCCTTTTCCGGATCGCCCTGATGGTCGGGGGTCGGATAGAGGTCGTAGGGCTCGTAGCCGACGACGTTGGCGGTGAGGATCTGGTCGGTGGCTTCCTTGACGGCGGGGCCACCGCCGACCTGGACGATCGCGGCCTTGTTGACGGCGTAGTTGATCGCCTGGCGCACGCGAAGATCGCCCAGCGCCTTGTTGTTGTTGGGCGAGGCGATGTTGAGCACGAGGATCGGGTTCACCGCGCCATCGGCGAATTGCAGCAATTGCGGATCGCTCGGATTGGCCATGATGCGGGTGAGGTCAGCCGTGGCGATCGAGAGATCGAAATAGCCGTCGATGTCCCCGGCTTCGATCATGCGCTGGGTCTTGCCGGCATCGGGCGTGCCGAAGGCGACTTCGATGCGATCGACATAGGCCTTGTGCAGCGGATCGGCGGATGCGTTCCAGGTGTCGCTGCGCTTGAGCGAGAGCGTCTCGTTGAGCACGTATTCGTCGATGACGTAGGGACCCGAGCTCACGTAGTTACGGCGCAGTTCGGGGGAATTGGGCAGGTAGTCGAGGATTTCGACCGGAACGGGCGCGGAGGACACCAGCGCCAGGATCGAGTTGAAATCGGCGGTGGGGCGTTCGAGCGTGATCTTGAGCGTGCGCTCGTCTTCGGCGACGAGGCCCGGCACTTCGGTGCCTTCCACGTAGGAGCGGATGGAATCGACGTCGCCGGCTACCTTGGCGAAGCCGTCGCAATAGTCCTCAAAGCCCTTGATGACGCCGATATAGTAGGTGGGCGTGCCGGTGGGCTGAACGGGGTTGCACAGGCGCTTGAAGCCGCGGATGGCGTCGGCAGCCGTGATCTGGCGCGCGTCGGGCGTGTTCCAGGTGGCGCCTTCGCGGATCTTCAGGCGATAGACCAGGCCACCTTCCTCGGGGGTGGGCACGGCTTCGGCGAGATCGGGAACGGGGCGGCTGGCCACTTTCGGATCGGGATCGGTGGGGAAGGCGACCAGCGTGCGGGTCAGGGCCCGGTGCAGGAAGACCGCGGCGGTGCGCGCCGAGACCGGATCGAAGCCGGCAACGTCTCCCGAACCCACCAGCTTGAACGTGCCGCCGGACTTCGGCTCCTCGGCAAGGGCTGGCGACGCCAGCAGCGATAGTGCAGCGATGCCCACGCCTGCCAGCAGGCGATGCATCGATGGGCCCTTCAGCCTCATAATTTCCCTCCTTGATTTCCGCGACCGACGTTGTATCCGCCGATAACGAAGTGGCTTGTGTTGTGCCGTATTTTGGCATATTGTTCCAATATACGGCACGAAAGCTATTGGGGATGAGAGGGATTGTCAAGTCATGAACAGCGTGCGGAAGGCTTTGCTGGTCCTGGAAACGGTCGCGGACCTGCAGCCCGTGGGGGTGAGCGAGCTGGCGACGCACCTCAAGCAGCCCAAGTCTTCGGTGCAGAGAGCCCTGGAAACGCTGCATGAAGCGGGTTGGATAAGGGCCGCCGCCGGCGAGCGGACGCGGTGGGAACTGGCGTTCCGCGCGGGACGGCTGGCGAGAAAGGCGGGGAGCCATTTCGGGCTGCGCGAAGCGGCCCTGCCGATCATGGAAAAGCTGCGGCGCGAAACGCAGGAGACGGTGCACCTGGCGGTGCTCGACGACATGGAGATCGTGCTGGTCGAGCGTCTCGAAAGCCCCCATGCGGTGCGGCATGTCGAGCCGCTGGGCGGGCGCGCCCCGGTGCTGGTGACGGCGACCGGCAAGGCCATGCTCTCGCGCATGTCGGACGCGGAAGTGGCGCGAATCTATGCGGTTGCGGCCGGCGCCGCGAGCCAGGCCGTGGCGGCGGCCGATGCGCCGGCACTGCCGGACCTGCTGGCCGAGCTGGCGACGGCGCGGGCACAGGGCTATGCGACGACAGCCTCGTGGCGCGACGGCGTCTTTGCCACGGGGGCGGCGATCGTGGGTTCGGATGGGCGGTCGATTGCGGCGATCAGCATTTCGACCCCTTCGGTGCGCGCGGGCGAGGAGGCACGGACGCAGCATGCGGAGATGATCGTGAGCGCGGCGCGGAGCATTTCTGAGCACCTCGTCTAGCGGCAGGCTGTGGACGAAATCGGGGCGACTGGTTCGGGCGAGGCATTGCCATTATGGTCGCCGTCCCACTTTCGATTCCGGATTTCCATGGCTACCGACGTCAAACGCCTCGCCGCCCTCATTGCTACCGAAATCGGCTCCCGCCCCGAACAGGCGGCGGCCGCGATCGGCCTCCTGGACGAAGGCGCGACCGTGCCCTTCGTGGCGCGCTACCGCAAGGAAGTGACGGGCGGGCTGGACGACACGCAATTGCGCCTGCTCTCGGAGCGCCTGGCCTATCTGCGCGAGCTCGATGCACGGCGCGACAGTATCGTCGCTTCGATCCGCGAGCAGGGGAAGTTGACCGAGGAGCTGGAAAACAAGCTCGCCAAAGCCACGACCAAGGCCGGGCTCGAAGATATCTACCTGCCCTATAAGCCCAAGCGCCGCACCAAGGCGGAGATCGCGCGCGAGCGTGGGTTGGGGCCGTTGGCCGAAGCGATCCTTGCTGACCGGGCGCTGGTGCCGGCGGACCTGGCACAGGCCTATCTCACCGACGACGTGCCGGACGTGAAAGCGGCGCTGGAGGGCGCACGCGACATCATTGCCGAGCAGTTCGCCGAGAATGCCGACCTTGTCGGGCGACTGCGTACCTACATGAAGGACAAGGCGTTCCTGCGCTCGCGCGTGGCCGAGGGCAAGCAGGAGGCCGGTGCCAAGTTCTCGGACTATTTCGACCATGTCGAGCGCTGGGCGGGGGTGCCGAGCCATCGCGCGCTGGCCATGCTGCGCGGGCGCAACGAGGAGACGCTTTCGCTCGATATCGAGGTAGACGCGGACGACGCGTCGACCGTGAAGCCCGCGGCGCGGATGATCGCGTCGGCCTATGGCATTGCCAGCGACAAGCCGGGCGACAAATGGCTGCTCGATGTGGCGAACTGGACCTGGCGCATCAAGCTGTCGCTGCACCTGGCGCTGGACCTGATGGGTGACCTGCGCGAACGGGCGGGCGAAGAGGCCATCCAGGTTTTCGCCCGTAACCTCAAGGACCTGCTGCTGGCGGCGCCGGCGGTGAGCCGGCCGACCATGGGGCTCGATCCGGGCATCCGGACGGGCGTCAAGGTGGCGGTGGTCGACCGCACGGGCAAGCTGCTCGACACGACGACCGTCTATCCCTTCCCGCCGCGCAACGACGTGCGCGGGACGCAGGCGGAACTCGCCGCGCTCATCCGCAAGCACGACATCGAACTCATCGCCATCGGCAACGGCACCGGCAGCCGCGAGACGGAAAAGCTGGTGGCCGACATGCTCTCTGACATGACGGCGCCCAAGCCGACCAAGGTCATCGTTTCGGAAGCGGGGGCTTCGGTCTATTCGGCTTCCGAGACGGCGGCGCTGGAATTTCCGGGGCTCGACGTGTCGCTGCGTGGCGCGGTTTCGATCGCGCGTCGCCTGCAGGATCCGCTGGCCGAGCTGGTCAAGATCGAGCCCAAGTCGATCGGCGTCGGGCAGTACCAGCACGACGTCGACCAATACCGGCTGGCGCGGGCGCTCGATGCGGTGGTCGAAGATGCGGTGAACGTGGTGGGTGTCGATCTCAACACCGCCTCGGCTTCGCTATTGGCGCGGGTTTCGGGCCTGGGGCCATCTCTGGCCGAGGCCATCGTCGCCCATCGCGATGCCAACGGGCCGTTCTCCACGCGAAAGAACCTCCTGGACGTTGCCCGGCTGGGGCAGCGGACGTTCGAGCAATGCGCTGGGTTCCTGCGCATTCCGGGCGGAACCGAGCCGCTCGACGCTTCGGCGGTACACCCGGAAGCCTACGGCGTGGCGCGTAAGATCGTGGCCGCCTGCGGGCGCGATGTTCGGGCGCTGATGGGGGACAGCGGGGCGCTCAAGGCGCTCGATCCGCGGGTGTTTGTCGACGAGCGGTTCGGCTTGCCGACGGTGCGCGATATCATCGCCGAACTCGAAAAGCCTGGGCGCGACCCACGGCCGGCCTTCCGCACGGCGACCTTTGCCGAGGGCGTGGACGACATCAAGGACCTCAAGCCGGGCATGATGCTCGAAGGCACGGTGACCAATGTCGCCGCGTTCGGCGCCTTCGTCGATATCGGCGTGCACCAGGATGGTCTCGTCCATGTCTCGCAACTGGCCGATCGCTTCATCAAGGACGCCCATGAGGTGGTGAAGGCCGGCGATGTGGTCAAAGTCCGCGTCGTCGAGGTCGATACCAAGCGCAAGCGCATCGGGCTTTCCATGCGCAAGGATGGCGGCGGGGAAGCCGGGCAGCAGCCGCGTGGCGGCAAGTCGGGCGGTGGACCGGGTGGTCCACGTGGCAATGGGGGTGGCGGCAAGCCGGCACCGCAGAAGCCCACGCAAGGCGCACTGGGCGATGCGCTGGCAGCGGCCTTCAAGCGCCGGTGATTTTTTGGCACTTTTCTCGCTGGCGAGAAGGGTGATCTCACGTGAGCTGCGGGGGGGGGATGGCTCCGTTCCCCCTCGTCCGGCGCTACGCACCCCTCTCCCGCGAGGAGAGAAGGGAGTGGGGCGGTGGTTGCATTGGGGGACGGATAGCCAAATGCGGGGACGGTCAGCCAATCCCGTTCATCTTCCTGCCAGCTAGACTGGTGTTCGGGTCATCATGGCCCAGGGAGAATAAGGAATGCAGATAGCGTCAGTGCTGCGTCCGCTACTCGCCTGTGTGGCGCTCGTCGCCAGCGTCGGGGTCGCCGAGGCCCAGATGCGGCCCTCAGGCAACCTTGCCCTCGCCACCGCCACCGTCAACGTGCGCCAGGGACCGGGCACGCGCTTCCCGGTGGTCGATATTCTCCATCGCGGCGAAGAGGTGGAAATGGTGCGCTGCGAGCGCAATTTTTGCCTCGTCAAACACGAGGGCCCGCAAGGCTGGGTCTCGGACCGCTATCTCAAGCGACTGGTCGTCCAGCCGCGTTAGCAAAGTTGCGAATCGTCGATCGGAAGGCGCGTTACTGCGCAGCGGTGGATTCTGCCGTCGCTTTGTCGTAGGCTAAGGCCTTCTGGTATGGAGACTTTTCAAAAGCTTTAGATGATGTGCCGGAGGCCACCCTGGTACATCGGCAATAGATCCTGAGACGTGCCTGGAGCGGACCCGTGCACAATACTCTTCTCAGTAGATCGAGCGAGCGCCTGCAAGACAGGGGCGACCTTGTAAGAATGGATATCTCCACGGCCGGCTTGCCCCGGGCGGAGCAGTTTGCGTTCTGGCGCGACCTGATCGGACCGATCGCGGACGTGACGCCGATGGGTGCGAATACCGGTTTCCTGCTGGAGCAGACCGCCTGGAACCTGGGCAGCATAGCCGTGCTGCGCAGCCGGACGGCCGCCTTTGCCTATGAGCGGACTTCGCGGCATGTGCGGGGCGATGCACTCGACCACTGGCTGATCCAGCTCGTGCGGCGCGGCTCGATGTCGTTCGGGCGGCGCGGCTTCGTGACCAGTGCGGTCGAGGGTTCGCTGCATGTGACGACGCTGGGCGGCGAGTTCGCCGGCGAGACGCAGAACCTCAACGCACTCTTTCTCTTCGTGCCACGCGAATTCTGTGCGGATTCCACGGCCATTCTCGATGGGGCGGAGGGATGCGCACCGACCAGCGGCCTGTCGCTGCTGCTGGCGGATTACCTGCTCGACCTCGAGCGGCGGCTGCCGATGCTGACCATGGAAGAGCTGCCGAGCGTGCTGGCGACGACGCGGACTATGCTGCTCGCCTGTCTTGCGCCGACGTCGGAAGGGTTGGCCGAGGCGCAGCGGCCGATCGATGCGACCTTGCTGGAGCGGGCACGGCGGTTGATCCAGGAGGAACTGCTCTCGCCCGGGCTCAATGTCGACATGCTCTGCCGCAAGCTCGGCGTGTCGCGGTCGCGGCTTTATCGACTGTTCGAGCCGTCGGGCGGAATTGCGCACTATATCCGGGCGCGGCGGCTGCTGGATGCGCATATGTCGCTGGCCGATACGCGCGACCACCGGCGGATTGCCGATATCGCGGCCGATCGTGGTTTCCTCGACGCAGCGGAGTTCAGCCGGGCCTTCAAGCGCGAGTTCGGCTATACGCCGAGCGATGTGCGGCGTGACGCTTCGCGCGGGCCGATGCGGGCCAGCTATCCGCCGATGCCGGGCAGCGACCTTGTCGGTCTATTGCGCGGATTGAGGCCCATGCCACAATGGTGAAAAGGCTGGTTTGAGGGGGCGGTTCATGAAGGGTCTGTGGGGCAGTGCCTTGGCCGGCATCGTTTTCGGCCTGGCGGCGATTGCGGCCGCCAATGTGCTGCGCTTCGACATCAGCTGGAACCTCTTCAACAACGAAGGGCTCGTCACCTGGGCGACGCTGTTCGGCGGCGTGTTCCTCGTCGGCTGGCTGCTCTGGTGGGCGATGATGGCGCGGCCGGGCCGGCTCTCGCTCTGGCGCGGGGCGGCGACGGGCATCATCGTCGCGTTCGTTTCCTATCCGGTGGTCTTCGGCCTTACCGAGCTGGTGCAGCGCGACGGGGCGACGGCGGGCGGTTTGCCGGAGCGGGTGCGCGGCGTGGTGCTCATTACCGGCATTACCCTGATGATCACCGGCTTTGCCATGTCCCTGATCATGGCGGTGGTCGGGGCGGTGATCGCCTATGCGGTCAACCGGGCGCGGCCCGATATCGTGGATGCGACCGGGCGGCGGCTGGAGATCGGCAAGGGTGCGCAGATGGCGGGCGTGCTGGCGGCGATTCTCCTGGCCTTCCTTGTCGGCTCGTTCCTGACGCTGAGCCTCATCCCGGCGGACAAGAGCGGGCTGGTGCCCAATGGCGTGACGGCCAAGCCGGCGGCGACCTATGAGGAAGCCATGGCGGCGTTCGATGCTATCCGCGCCAAGGAGGCCGGGCTGGCCCTGCACGAGCGCTGCCCGTCGCAATTGCTGACGCATGGCAGCAAGACGGCGCGTGTTGCCATCTATTTCCACGGGCTGACCAGTTGCCCCGCGCAAGGCGAGGCGCTGGCCAAAGTGCTGTTCGACCAGGGCTACAATGTCTATTTGCCGCGCATGGCGGGGCATGGGCTCGCCGACCCGGAGACGACGGCGCTGATGGACCTGACGGCGGAGGACCTCGTCGATCTCGCCAACCAGTCTGTCGATCTGGCGCAGGGGTTGGGCGACGAGGTTTCGGTGGTGGGGCTTTCGGCCGGCGGGACGATCGCCACCTGGATTGCGCAATATCGGGGCGACGTGGCCGATGTGGTGGCGGTGTCGCCCTTCCTCGGGCCCTATGTCATTCCGCCCTGGGCGACGAGTGCCGCCAACAAGCTGGCGCTGATGCTGCCCGACCTGATGCTGTGGTGGAATCCGACCGAGACGGCGGGAGACGCGGCCGAAAGCTATGCCTTCCCCACGCCATCGGTGCATACGCTGGCGCAGGTGATGCGACTGGGTCGGGT
This sequence comes from Paradevosia shaoguanensis, assembly GCF_016801025.1. GTDB lineage: Bacteria > Pseudomonadota > Alphaproteobacteria > Rhizobiales > Devosiaceae > Paradevosia > Paradevosia shaoguanensis. The sequence continues at coordinate 2,392,223 of NZ_CP068983.1, forward strand.
GGTGGAGGCGGGCGCGCGCGAGGCGCCGCCGCAGGTCGAGCGGATTTCCATGCTGCTCAATTCAGCAGACATTGCGGTTTCCAATGCGCTGGCGCGTCAGCTCATCGCCTCTTGGAATGCGCATGGGCGCGAGGTGACGGTCAAGGAATTGCCGCTGGCGCGGTTGCTGCCGCACGACGTCATCAATCCGGGCGAGCCGCTGGGCGATACGGCTTTGGTCTATGCGGCCATCCTCGAGCTGATGAGCCCGCCGGCCGGGAACGGCAAATAGGGCGCTGCGTTCCCCTTGCGACAGGAGAACGCGCCATGATCCGCAAGCTCAAGAACGGCCAGTACCGGCTCTACTCGCGCAAGATCAACCCGGACACCGGCAAGCGCCGGAACCTTGGCACCTTCGACAGCCGCGAGGCTGCCGAAAAGCACGAGCGCGAAGTGCAGTATTTCAAGCGGCACTAGGGTCCGTACTCAATAAGTCCCGGCGCCCGCAGAGCGCCTTATCTTCCCATCCGAAAGATTCCAACGGAAGCGCTGCCGTCTGCCGCGCCACGCCCACTGAACTTCCCGGCCGCAGAGCCGGGGCCCACGGGTTCCTCCACTCGGGTGGAGGGTGGCAATGGGCCCCGGATCAAGTCCGGGGAAGTCCGGTGGGTGGGGCGGCCATCGCAACCTCAGCTACCGGTGCAAGTGAGTACGGACCCTAATGGATGGCGGTGCCCGATGTCAGCACGCTCTCAATGCGCTCCAAAGCCCAATCCACCTGATCGGCGGTGATGACGAGGGGCGGGGCGAAGCGGATGGTATCGCCGTGGGTGTCCTTGGCGAGAATGCCGTGCGCCTGCAACGCCTCGCAGACCTGACGCGCGCCGCCCGCTTCCGGAATCAGCTCGACTGCCAGCATGAGGCCGCGGCCGCGCACGTCCTTGACGAGGTTGGAGCGCGTCGACTGCAGCCCCGACTTGAAGCGGGCGCCCATGACGGCCGCGTTCTCGATCATGCCTTCCTCATGGAGGACGCGGACGGCCATGCGCGCGATGGCGCAGGCCAGGGGATTGCCGCCGAAGGTCGAGCCGTGCTGGCCGGGCTTGAGGACGCCCAGGACTTCCGAATTCGAAAGCACGGCCGAGACCGGGTAGAAGCCGCCCGAAAGCGCCTTGCCGATCAGGGTGACGTCGGCCTCGATGCCTTCGTGCTCCTCGGCGAGGAATTTGCCGGTACGGCCGAGGCCGGTCTGGATTTCATCGAGGATCAGGGTGACGCCGTGGGCAGTGCAGAGCCTGCGCACTTCGCGGAAATAACCGGGTGGCGGAATGAGCACGCCGGCTTCGCCCTGGATGGGCTCGACGAGGAAGGCGACGGTGTTGGGATTGATGGCGGCAGCTAATGCCGCGGCATCGCCGAACGGCACCGTCCTGAAGCCGGGCGCGAAGGGGCCGAAGCCGCCACGCGCCTCCGGGTCGGTCGAGAAGCCGACAATGCCCAGTGTGCGGCCGTGGAAATTGTTGGCGGCGACGATGATCTCGGCCTTGCCCTCGGGCACGCCCTTGACCTCGTAGCCCCATTTGCGCACCGCCTTGATGGCGGTTTCGACGGCCTCGGCACCCGAGTTCATCGGCAGAACCTTGTGGGCGCCGGTGAGTTCGGCCAGCTCTTCGTAGAAGAGGGCCAGCTGGTCGTTGCAGAAAGCGCGCGAGGTGAGGGTGAGCTTGCGGGCCTGCTCGACCATGGCGTTGAAGATGCGCGGGTGGCAATGGCCCTGGTTGACGGCCGAATAGGCCGAGAGGCAATCGAGATAGCGGTTGCCTTCCACGTCCCAGACATAGACGCCTTCGCCGCGCGTCAGGACGACGTCGAGGGGCTTGTAGTTGCGGGCGCCCAGTTCCTGTTCAATGGCGATGAAGTCGGCACTTGTGAGCGACATAGCGCTCCTCCCTGTTGTGTCATGCTGTCGGACGCGGGCGCCGGTCGAGCACGGTGCGTCCGAAGAGGCTGGCGGCGAGCTCGGCCATGAGGCGCGCGCTCTTGCCGCGTTCGTCGAGAAAGGGGTTGAGCTCGACGATGTCGACCGAGCCGACGAGCCCGGAATCGTGGAGCATTTCCATGATGAGATGTGCCTCCCGATAGGTCGCCCCGCCCGGCACGGTGGTGCCGACGGCGGGCGCGAGGGAGGGGTCGATGAAATCGACGTCGAGGCTGACGTGGAGATGCGTGCGCTCGGGATCGAGTTTCGCCAGCAGCTCGCGCAGCAGGTTGGAGACGCCGTTCTCGTCGATGGCGCGCATGTCGATGCAGTCGATGCCATGCTCGTCGAGCCGCATGCGTTCATCGAGGTCGATGGAGCGGAGGCCGAAGATGTGGATGGCTTCGGGGGCCAGGGGCACGAGATCGCGGCCGGCGAGGAGGCCGGCAAGGCTGGGTTCGCCGGTGAGGAAGGCGAGCGGCATGCCGTGCATGTTGCCCGAAGGCGTGGTGTCGGGCGTGTTGAAATCGGCGTGGGCGTCGAGCCAGAGCACGGCGAGGTCGCGGCCGGTTTCGCGGCAATGGCGCGAGACTGCGGCGACAGTGCCCATGGAGAGGGCGTGGTCGCCGCCCATGAAGATGGGTACGCCGCCGGCGCGCAGGACGTCGAGCCCGCGATCGTGGATGGCCTCGGTCCAGGCTTTTATCTCGCCGGGATTGCGGCAGGTGGGCAATTGGCCGGAGAGGTCGGCGGGCGCGGCGGCGGGAACCACGTCGCCGTGGTCCCGGACCTCGTGGCCGAGGCCGGTCAGCATGGCGGCGATGCCGGCGGTGCGCAACGCAGCCGGCCCCATCAGGGTGCCGGGAACGCTGTTGCCGGCTTCGAGCGGAATGCCGAGCAGTGAGATATCCATCGCGCGCCTCTCCTTGCGGTTGAACAAGGATCGCGCCGGATCGAGTCAACAAACAGCAGGCAATGTGTTACGATCCGTCAGAGTTTTGACGAAACAGCAGGCAGGTATGGCAATTCAGCAGGAAACGGCGCTCGATGAAACTGATCGGCGGCTGATCGAGCTGCTTCGCGCCAATGGGCGACTGCCAGCGGCCAAGCTGGCGGCAATGCTGGGCGTTTCGCGCGGGACGGTGCAGAACCGGATCGACCGGCTCGTGGGGGCCGGGATCATTGCCGGGTTCACGATCCGGCTGCGGTCGGATGTCGAGACGGGGCTGGTGCGGGCACAGATTGCGCTCGAGGTGCGATCCAGCGACATCAAGCCTGTCGTGGCGCAGTTGAAACGCCTCCCCGAAGCGGTGCGGATCTATTCGACCAATGGGCGGTGGGATCTGGTGGCGGAAATCCAGACGCGCGACCTGGCCGGGCTCGATGCGGTGATCACGCGAATTCGCCAGGTGCCAGGGGTCTCGCATTCGGAGACGAGCATTTATCTGACGGAATTGTAGGCGAACGCCTCGCCCATTGTGGGCACCCTCTCCCGCAAAGGGGAGAGGGCACGCAGCGTTTAGTGCGGCAAGTGGGCGTCCGCTTCGCCCAATGCCCAATAGCCGGCGATCTTGACCAGTTCGGGGGGCAGGCCGCGCTCTTCGAGCAGCAGTTTCTTGGCCTCGCGGCCGAGCCTGGCTTCCCCGGCGACATAGGCGAAGCCGCGGCCTTCGGGGAGCGCCAGCCTGGCGAGGGCTTCGGCGAGGATGCCGGTAGTGCCGGCGGGAGCGCCGTTGCGGTGGACCCATTGAATCTGCGCGTCGGCGGCGGTGGTGAGCGTCTGTTCCTCGGCGGGCGAGGCGACCTCGATGACCACCAGCGCCCTGACGCCGGGGCGCAATTCCTCGAGGCGACGGCCGATGGCGGGGAGGGCGGTTTCGTCGCCGGCCAGGAGGTACCAGTCGAAGCCATCGGGCACGATCATCGAGCCGCGCGGACCGGCGATGAGGGCGGGGTCACCGACTTTGACGCGCGCCGCCCAGCTTGCGGCCGGGCCATCGCCATGGAGCACGAAGTCGATATCGAGCGTTCTGTTTTCGGCATCGTAGCGCCGGGGCGTATAATCGCGCATCGGCGGTCGCTGGCCCTCGAAGACGAGGCCGTCCGGACCAAGCCTGGTTTCCGGGAATGGCTCGCCCTCGGGTGGGAAGAACATCTTGATGTGGTCGTCAAAGCCGGGGCTGGTGAAGCCCTCGAGCTGATCGCCGGCCAGCGTGATGCGGCGCATGAGCGGAGTGATGTCGGTGATGGCAGCGACAGTGAGCTTGCGCACGCGGATGTCGTGGCGGACGCGGCTGGGGAGTAAATTCTTGATATCCATAGTCAGGTTATGCCGCAGGCGGTTTTCGGGCGCAAGTGACATCTGATTGTTCTCTGAACGCGCAACAATTGGTTGCCGTGTGGGCCGATTATCAGAGACAATCTGAGGGCCTATCTTCAGTCCCAGCGAAAGGAGACTTACCATGCTCAACCAGATCAAGGGGCTGCACCACGTCACGTCGATGGCCGATGACGCCCAGAAGAACAATGCCTTCTTCACCAACAAGCTCGGCCTGCGCCGGGTCAAGAAGACGGTCAATTTCGATGAGCCGAGCGTCTACCACCTCTATTATGGCGACGAGATCGGCACGCCCGGCACGGTGATGACCTATTTCCCGTTCCCGCATATCGTGCGCGGCCGTCCAGGCACGGGCGAGGTCGGCACGACGGTGTTTTCGGTGCCCGAGGGCTCGCTGCCCTATTGGCGCGAGCGCTTCGAGAAGTTTGGCGTCGGTGGGGTGACGGAAGGCGAGAGCTTCGGGCAGAAGCGGCTGACCTTTACCGGCCCGGACGGCGACGGCTTCGCGCTGGTCGAGGACAAGGGCGATAAGCGTCCGGTCTGGACACAGGGCGGGGTCGGCAATGACGAGGCCATCCGCGGTTTCCATTCGGCGTCCCTGCGCCTGCGCGATGGTGGGGCCACCGAAGAATTGCTCAAGTTCATGGGTTACCAGGAGGCCGATACGAGCAACGGCATCAAGCGCTTCGCCATTCCGGGCGGCAACGGGGCCGATTTCATCGATATCGAGACCCTGCCGGAAGCCCAGCGCGCGACCCTTGGCGCCGGCTCGGTGCACCACATCGCCTTTGCGGTGGAGGATCGCGCCAAGCAGCTCGAAGTGCGCAAGGCGCTGCTCGATACGGGCTACCAGGTGACGCCGGTGATCGACCGCGACTATTTCTGGGCTATCTATTTCCGGACGCCCGGCGGCGTGCTGTTCGAGATCGCCACCAACGAGCCCGGCTTCGACCGGGACGAGGATACGGCGCATCTGGGCGAAGCGCTCAAGCTGCCCATGCAGCACGAGCACCTGCGCGCCGCGCTTGAAAACCATCTGCAGCCGCTGGAGGCCTAGATGAGCGACTACGTCTATCGTCAACGCGAGGGAGCCGAGGCTTTTGCCCCGGCTCTGTTCCTCTTCCACGGCACGGGCGGGGACGAGAACCAGTTCTTCGACCTCGGCCAGCATCTGATCCCGGGCGCGCGGCTGATCGCGCCGCGTGGCGATGTGTCGGAAGGCGGGGCAGCCCGCTATTTCCGCCGCACGGGCGAGGGCGTCTACGACATGGCCGACCTCGGTCGGGCGGTCGAGAAGATGACCGGTTTCGTCAAGGCGCGGGTGGCCGAAGGGCAGCCGCGCGAGACGATCGGGCTGGGCTATTCGAACGGCGCCAATATCCTCGCCTCGGTAGCCTTCGAGCATCCCGAGCTCTTCGACCGGCTGGTGCTGATGCACCCGCTCATCCCGTTCGCGCCCAATGACGCGTCGGGGCTGGCGGGGCGCAAGGTGCTGATCACGGCAGGGCGCCGCGACCCGATCGCTCCGGCGGCGGAGACGCAGAAGCTGGCCGACTACTTCACGCGCCAGGGGGCCGAGGTGACGCTCCACTGGCACGAGGGCGGGCATGAATTGCGGCAGGACGAGCTGGCCGCGATCCAGTTGTTCCTGCGGAACTGAGCCATGCCTTTCCGCGCCCATAGCCACGAGCAGACGGTGATCTTCGGTGAAGATCACCGTTCCGCCGTGGCGCAGGCGCTGGAGGGGAGGCACGGGTTCATCGTCACGACGCCCGGCCACAAGCCAGTGGCGGAAGCGTTGGCGGCCGAGCTGGGGCAGGGCACAATCTGCGCGCTGGCGCGGATGCATACGCCGGTGGCTGTGACCGAGGAGGCGCTGGGGAAGCTGGCGGCTTCCGGTGCGAAGCAGATCGTCGCCATCGGCGGCGGCTCGGCGATCGGACTGGGCAAGGCGCTGGCCTTGCGAACGGGGCTGGAACAGATCGTGGTGCCCACCACCTATGCCGGCTCCGAGATGACGCCGGTGCTGGGGCAGACCGAAAATGGCCGCAAGACCACTTTGCGTGACGAGCGGGTGCGGCCCGGGACGGTGATCTACGATGTCGGGCTGACGCTGACCTTGCCGCCCGACATATCGGCGGCCAGCGGCATGAACGGGTTGGCGCATGCGGTCGAAGCGCTCTATGCGCCGGACCGGGCGCCGCTTTCGACGCTCGCCGCGCAACGTGCCATCCACCTCTTCGGTGCGAGCCTGCCGGCGATCGCGCGCGATCCGGCTGATCGTGCGGCGCGGGAGCGGGCGTTGGAGGCGGCTTATCTTGCAGGCTTTGCGCTCGGACAGACGACGATGGGGCTGCATCACAAGCTGGCGCATGTGCTGGGTGGCATGCTGGACCTGCCGCATGCGCAGACCCATGCAGCCCTGCTGCCGCGTGTGGCGCGCTTCAATGCGGCGAGCCTGGTTGCCGTGCTGGGTTCCGATCCGGGAGGCGCGATCGCGGCCATTGGCGCTGCGGCAGGAGCGCCGACTTCATTGCGGGCGCTGGGCATGGCCGAGAGCGATATCGAGCGGGTGATCCCCGAGGTGCTTGGGGCGGGCTATGCCAATCCGCGCACTGTGAGCGAGCAAGACCTTCGTGCCCTGCTGCGGGCGGCCTGGGCGGGTTCGCCTACATGAGGCCGTGCGCGCGCATGGCGGCCTCTTCGTCCGGCGTCACGTAAGCGAAAATCTTGAGTGAGCCATCGGCTTCGGTAAGGAAATAGTGGTTGGCGAAGGTGATGCTGCCTTCCGCTCCATCCTTGCGGTAGCGGAAATCCCAGCCGACGCGCGCCATGGCGTGTAGGTCGTCGATCTCCGTCACCGCGACGCCGGTGAGGTTCATCGCGGTGGCGCCGACGGCGCGGTAATTGTCGTAGCCCTGCGGGATCACCTTGCGCAGGTCCTCTCCGTTGGACGCGCCATAGACGCCCTTGGGCGAGCTTCCCACGAAATAGGCGGCAAAGCAGGCGGCGATGGCTTCGGTGTTGTCGGCCGGCGGGTCGGCGAGGGCCGCGTTGGCCAGCCGCGCATAATCGATAAAGAAAGTCTTTACCCTATCGCTCAGTGCCGTCATCGTCTGCCTATTGTTTTGGTTTGATTATGCTTCTACCAACGCCGCATCCCATTTGGGGTTGCCGCGCCCGGCCAACAGAAGGAATCCGCCATGCTGCTCCGGATAATGTTCGCCCTTGCCATGTTCGTCCTGGCCGCGCCGGTGGCGCAAGCCGCCAGCTTCGATTGCGCCAAGGCTTCCACGCCATTCGAGAAGGCCATCTGTTCCGATCCGGCGCTTTCGGCGCAGGACGAGGTGCTTGCGGTCGCCTACCAGACGGCGGTGGGCGGGTTGAGCAAGGCGGCTTCGGACGCGATGCTCAAGGGCCAGCGCGACTGGCTGGGTTTTATCGGCAAGGTCTGCGCCGACGACATGCTGCCGGGCCAGGAAAAGATCGCGGACGAGCGCGTCGCATGTCTTTCTAGCCAGTACATCACCCGAATCCGCTCGCTCGAGGGCAGCCGGATGCTGGGCGGGCTGAGGTTCTATCTCGCCGATACCTTCTGGTCGGCTCCCGATCCGGAAGGGGAGAGCTATTACAAGATCGCCACCGACACGACTTCGGCCGTCCAGCTCGACGGCAAGGGCGAAGAGGCCAAGGGCTTCAACGCCATGGTCAACGCCGAGCTGGCGAGCGGCACCAAGACCGACAGCACCGAGGACAATGAGGGGGAATCGCGCACCTCGTCCGACCATGATCTTTCGCTGACGGTTTCCCATGTGAGCGATGCGCGGATCGATGTCGAGGTTTCGACCTATTGGTTCGGGCACGGGGCGGCCCACGGCAATTACGGCATCACCTACCTGCATTTCCTGCGCGGCGAAGGTCGCCCGCTCCAGGCGTCGGACATCTTTACCGGCAAGAAGTGGGTGACCCCGGTGGCTGACCTCGTGCTCAAGCGGCTCAAGGACGACCGGGGCGAACTGCTCTGGGATATCGAGCAGTCCTGGCTCGAAGAGGTCGTGGCCGATACCTCGCGCTGGAACATCACGGATAACGGCCTCGTCATCCAGTTCCAGCCCTATGAGGTCGCGTCCTATGCCGATGGCGCGGTGACGGCGGAAATCTCCTGGCAGCAGCTCAACGACTACATGACCGAAGGCGCCACCTCGCTCATCTACTGAGCGAGGTCAGCCGCGCGGGGCGAGGAGATCGGCCCATTCGGGGTGGCGCCGGAACTGGGCGACGACGTAGGAGCAATAGGGGATGATCTTGATCCCCTCCTTGCGCGCGTCCTCGATGGCCTTGCGCACGATGTCCTCGGCAATGCCTTGCCCACGATATTCGGGCGGCACGCCGGTATGGTCTATGGCGATCACGCCCGGGCTCACCCAGCGATAGGTCATCTCGCCTTCGAACCCTGGGGCGAGGTGCACGACATAGCGCCCAGACGACGGACCATCCTCGCGCTCGACGCGGTGCTTGTAGTCGGCCAATTGCATTCCCTTCCAGCTCGCTAGATGTGAGTTATATCGTCCAGCAGCTCGGGAAACAGTGCTTTTTCCGAAAGGAAGGGGTGCACGGCCAGTGCCGCAGAAATGTCCCGGATGGCGAGACCTCGCTTGTCCTGGGCGAGATAGATGAGGGCCCGGCCGGAGAGCGCGCCGAAATGGCGGGGTTCGTATTGCAGGGTCTTTTCGATGTCGGCGAGGGAATCCTCGTAGTCCCGCAGCAGGTAATAGACGGTTGCGCGCTGGTTCCAGCCCTCGGCATAGGTCGGGTAGTCGCGCACGATGCCGGACAGCACGCCCAGGGCCATGGGCAGGTTCATGTGCCGGCGGGCAGTCAGAGCCTGGGACATGCGCTCGGCGAGCTCGGGATCCTTGGGCGTGAGCCAGATGACCTGAATGCGCCGGTCGATGTCGCGGGCGGTCTTGGCGTCGCTCGCGTGGCGCAATTGGGTGAAAAGGGCGTCGAGCTGGGGATCGGGCGTGGCCTGGGTCTGCGTGAAGGCCGCCTGCGGGGCGGCCAGCAGCAGGAGGAGGCCCAGAAGGGCCGGGATTGCCCAGCGGGTGAGAGCGATCACTGCACGCATGGCTGGGATTGTCGCCCCGCCAGGCGGGCGAGGCAATAGCTATCTGGCGACGGGACGTCGCATCACGATTTCTCCCTCGAACATCTCTCCGGTCGGGGCGAAGCCTTCCCCGACATAGAGTTCGGCGGCGACGACGTTCTCAGGCGCGACCCCCAGATAGATGGCGTCGCACCCGGCGTGGGCCGAAAGCCTGGCGATGAGTGCGCGCAGGGCGGCGCGGCCGAAGCCGCGGCCCTGATAGCGGCGGTCGATCATCAGCCGGTAGATCCAGTAATTGTCGTCGTCCGAATCCAGAGCGTACATGGCGAAGCCGACGACAAGGCCACCGGCGGCGATGGCCAGTGGAAAGCATTCGGGATTTTCGTCGGCCTCATCGAGCGATTCCGCGTTGCTGGCGACGAAGTCGTCCTGGTCGGGAGAGACGTGCAGGCCGAGGACGGCGGTGCGTCCGGCGGCGTCGATCGGGATTAGGGTAACGGTCATTGCAGGACCTTTGATCGCGTTTCGTTGCGCGATACCTGGCCGGTGCGGCTTACGCGGGCATTACAGCCCGCGCGCCTTCAGTGCGTCGCGTCGGTCTTCTGCCAGCGCAATTGCAGCGAACGACCGAAGCCACCGAGCCAGGGCGCGAAGAACAGCAGGATCTTCCGGTGGAAATGCACCAGGAGGTAGAGCACGGTCAGGATCGCGGCGCCCACGATGATGACGAGTTCGAGCGAGAGGCCGATCGACTTGAGCCAGGCCGTCAGCAGCATGCCGGGCAGGATATGGGCCGCAGCCCAGGCAAAGGCGGAGGTGACGTTGATGATGGTGAACCAGCGATAGGTCATGCCCATCATGCCGGCAATGCCCGGCACCACGGCCTTCACCCCCGGAATGAAACGGCCGATGAAGACCGATTTGCCGCCGTGTCGGGCGAAGAATACTTCGCCCTTGGCGAGGAGCGGCAAGTAGTTCCGGAACGGCCAGATGGTCTTGATGCGGTCCTTGAGCAGGTGCCCGACCGTATAGGAGACGGCATCGCCGATGACCGCGCCGATGACGGCGGCCAGGTAGATCGGCCAGAAGGGCAGCTTGCCGGTGGCGATGATGCCGCCCACGAGCAGGAGAACGGGTGTCGAGGGCACGAAGAGGCCCAGGATGAACACCGCCTCGCCGATGGCGACGAGGAAGATAAACACGATCGAGAGCCAGAAATTATCCGAAACGCTGTTCAGGAAAGCTTCCAGATACGCCGAAATCTGGTGCAGAAACTCTATCATGCGTCCGGTCTGTCTCCGTTGCGGCGGCCTGCGCAGCAGATGCCATGAAAGCATCATTAGGCTCAAATCGCCCTGCCGCATAGCGAACAGTTAGATCGGGAGCGGGGCGGGGAGCAACTATAGAAACGACGGGGACGTTGACAATAGTTTGAGGGGACAGCGAAACTCCTGTCATGGAGCCGTAACGGAGCTGAAGGTGTCTTTTCCCATCCACCACATGATCGTCTCCGGCCCGCGCCCGGTCGCCCCGTTTTCCCACGCCGTCGAGGCCGATGGCTGGGTGTTCGTCACCGGCCAGATGCCGACCGATCCGGCGGCTCCCGACGCGCCGTTGCCCGAGGGCGTCGAGGCGCAGACGCGGCGGGTGATGGAAAACCTCAAGCTGGTGCTGGGCGGGATCGGGCTGACGCTGGAGAACGTCACGTTCGTGCGGATCTACCTCACGCAGTTCGAGCGCGACTATGCGGCGATGAACGCGACCTATCAGACCTATTTCGAGCCGGGGAAACTGCCGGGGCGGACCACTGTGGGGGTGACGGCGCTCGCGGTCGGGGCGCTGGTGGAGATCGACCTGGTGGCGCGGCGGCCTTAGGCCAGCCAGCCGTAGCGGCAACGCCCTCTCCCGCTGGGGAGAGGGCAATCGTGCGCCTGATCAGGCCTTGGAGTCTTTCTTGGCCTGGGCGACTTTCGTAGCCTGCGATACGCGGCCTTTTTCGCTCGGTGCGCCGACCTTCCTGGTGCGGGTGCTGGCCTTGGCCTTCATGCCGGCGCTGGCGGTGGCGCCGCTCTCCGGGCGGTTGGCGGTCTTGGCGCCGTCCTGCTTGCGGGCGAGGGCGCGGCGGGAATTGGTGACCAGTTCCTCGCGGCGGGCGCGCGCGGTGCGGCGGGAACGCTCCTTGTTGGTGCGCGAGATGGCCTCGGCATAGATGGCGGCGTAGCGGCGCTGGTTGGCCTCGTATTTCTCGACGCTACCGGCCTGGCTGCCGCGACCCTTGGTCGAGCGGCGGTGGTTGTTGATGAGCCGGGTCGAGCGGTCGCGCCGCTCACGCAGGCGCGTGGAGAGTTGCCGCAATTCCTCGGAAGTCAGCTCGGAAAGGCCGGGATGCCGGGCCTGTTCGACGAGATCGGCATCTTCCTTGGAAAGGACGTGTCGAAGGTCTGATCGCGTAACCGCCATTCGTATTCCCCTGAAATGCGGAGCAATAGCGCTCCCAACCAAGGGAAATGACTAAAGTGCCCAATAGGTTGCAGCGGTGGCGAGAACAAGCAGCCAGGGCGGCACGCGCAGCAGGGTCAGGGCGCCGAAGGCGGCGAGCGCCAGGGCGAAGTCGCGGGGCGAGGAAACGGCACTGGTGAAGACCGGGTCGTAGAGCGCGGCCAGCAGCAGACCGACGACGGCAGCATTGGCGGTTTCCAGTGCGGCACGCATCCGTGGATTGGCGCGCATCCGATGCCAGAAGGGCAGAGCGCCCAGCACCAGCAGGAAAGAGGGCAGGTAGATGCCGACTAGGGCCAGGCTCGCGCCGGCAAGGCCGTTCGGCGGAGCGGTCAGGAGTGCGCCGGCATAGGCCGCGAAGCTGAAGAGCGGGCCGGGCACGGCCTGCGCGGCGCCGTAGCCGGCGAGGAAAAGATCGCGATCGATGAAACCGGGGGCCACCAGTTCACCCTCGAGCAGGGGCAGGACGACGTGGCCGCCGCCGAAAACCAGGGAACCGGTGCGATAGAAGCGGTCGAAGATGTCGAGTGCGCCATTGCCGGTGAGGTTGGCGAGGAGCGGCAGGCCGGCGAGCAGGACGAAGAAGAGGACGAGGAAAACGAGGCCCTCACGGCGACCGCGCGTAGCGGGTTCGTCAGGCGCCGCTACTGTCGTCGCGGGCTTGCCGGCGAGACCGAAGAGGATGGCAGCGGCGAGAACGGCCAGCTGGACGAGGCCGTTGGGGATAAGCAGCACGATGATCGCCGAGACGAGGGCGATGATTTGCCGGCGCGGGTCGGGGGCGAGGCTGCGGCCCATGCTCCAGACCGCCTGGGCGACGACGGCGAGGGCGGCGATCTTGAGGCCATGCAGGATGCCGGCATCGGCCAGCCAGGGCAGGGCCGAGAGGCCATAGGCGAAGGCCAGCAACAGGACCACGGAGGGCAAAGTGAAGGCGAGCCAGGCGGCAAGGGCGCCGGGATAGCCTGCCCGCATCTGGCCGATGGCGATGCCGACCTGGCTGGAGGCGGGGCCGGGCAGGAACTGGCAGAGCGCGACGAGATCGGCATAGTCGGCGTCGCTCAGCCATTTGCGGCGTACGACGAAGGCCTCACGGAAATAGCCCAGATGCGCCACCGGTCCGCCGAAACTGGTGAGGCCCAGCTGCAGGAAGACCAGGAAGACTTCGGCGAGGCGGGAGAGGAACGAGGGAGGCAAGAGGTCCAGCCGGGCAAGGGGAAGTGCCTCTGGTTGGCATGGACCCGTGTCATATGCAATCGGGGCCCGAGGGCCCCGATTGTCGGTAGGTTCGGTGTCAGCCGCTATAGGGGACGGTGAGCTGGGTCTGCTCGCCCAGCCCGTCGATGCCCAGGTGCATGGTCTGGCCCGGCTTGAGCCAGATCGGTTCCGGCTTGATGCCCATGCCGACGCCCGGCGGGGTGCCGGTGGTGATGACATCGCCCGGCTGCAGGCTCATGAACTGGGAAATGTAGTGCACCAGGAACTGCACGCCGAAGATCATGGTCTTGGTCGAACCGTCCTGATAGCGGTGGCCGTCCACGTCGAGGAACATCTTGAGGTTCTGGGGATCGGCGACTTCGTCGCGCGTCACCAGCCACGGGCCGATCGGGCCGAACGTGTCTGCCGACTTGCCCTTGGTCCACTGGCCGCCACGCTCTGTCTGCCAATGGCGCTCGGAAAGGTCGTTCACCACGCAATAGCCGGCGACGTAATCGAGGGCGTCCTTCTCCTCGACGTAGCGGGCTTCCTTGCCGATGATCACGCCCAGCTCAACTTCCCAGTCGGGCTTGAGGGTGTTCTTGGGCAGGATGACATTGTCGTTCGGGCCGCAGATGGCGCTGGTGGCCTTCATGAAGAGGATCGGCTCGGCAGGGATGGCGGCGCCGGTCTCGGCGGCGTGGTCGGCATAGTTGAGGCCGACGCAGATGAACTTGCCGACCTGGCCGACACAGGGGCCGATACGGGTCGAGGGATCGATGACCGGAAGCTTGGTGGCGTCGACCTTGCGCAGGCGGTCCAGGCTCTCGGATGAGAGCACCGCGCCGGCAATGTCGGGAACGACGCTGGAGAGGTCACGGATGGAACCGTCAGCGGCCAGAATCGCCGGCCTTTCGGCGCCTTTGGCGCCAACGCGGAGAAGCTTCATAGATCAATACCCTCTTTGCAGTTGAACGAAGGCTTAAGCGGATGGCGGCGCGGAGTCGAGGTCAACCTTGGTCGAAAACGTCCGTTTCCGCGCGAAATTTTCGCCCGCTGCTCAGGCGCCCGGCGCCGTCACCAGCGAGACACCCTTGACCTGGGCAAAGACCGGCATGCCGGGGGCCAAGCCGAGGGTGGCGACCGAACGTTGTGTGACCCGCGCAAGCATCTGCTGGCCGCCGATCCCGAGGACGACGTTGGCGTCGGGGCCGTTTAGGGGCTCGATGGCGAGGATGTCGGCGCGCAGGATATTGAGGATGGTGGTGCGCGAGGGCGCTTCGACGGCGAGGCTGACGTCGCGGGCCATGAGGCGGACGCGGACGGCTTCGCCGGCAGGACCGGCTTCGGCGGCGACGAGCAGCGGCTGGCCCTCGAGGTCGAGTTCGGCGAGGCCATCGGCCGCCTGGGCGACGACCCGGGCGGTCAGAACCGAGGCGGCGTCGCGGTTGTGGCGGAAGGGAAGCTTGTCGCTGGTCAGCATGGCGTTGAGGGGGCCGCCGGCGACGACGCTGCCCATCGACATCAACAGCATGTGCGAGGCCAGGCGCTCGACCTCGGAGATGTCGTGGCTCACGAGGATCATGGGCAGGCCGAGGGCCGAATGCAGGGTCTCGAAATAGGGGAGGATTTCCTCCTTGGCGCCGCGGTCGAGGGCCGACATCGGCTCGTCGAGCAGCAGCAGGCGGGGCTGGCTCAGGAGAGCGCGGCCGAGGGAAACGCGCTGGCGCTCGCCGCCCGACAGGCGCTCGGGCGCCCGGTCGAGAAGCTTCCAGATCTTGAGGAGTTCGACCACGGCATCGAAGGTGATGGCCTTTTCGCCGCGCGCCCGGCGATTGCCGTAAAGGAGGTTGGCGCGCACCGAGAGGTGCGGGAAGAGGCTCGGCTCCTGGAAGACGTAGCCGATACCGCGCTTATGCGCCGGCACGAAGTGGATGTTGTCCTGCCAGACGAGGCGTCCCAAAGCACAGCGTCCATTGAGTTGTTCAAGGCCGGCAATGGCGCGCAAAACGGTGGTCTTGCCCGAGCCCGAAGGGCCGAAGAGCGCGGTGACGCCATCGAGCGGGGCTTCGAACTGGGCATCGAGGCGGAAGGCGCCGAGATCGCCCTTGAAGGCGGCGGAGAGTGTGCTCACGGCTTCACCCGTGCCACGCGCCGGTCGATGCTCAGCGTGATGAAGATGACGAGGAAGGCGAAGACGACCATGCCCAGCGAGAGGATGTGGGCCTCCACCCATTGCAGGCGCTCGACATAATCGTAGATGGCGATGGAGAGCACCTTGGTCTGGCCCGGGATATTGCCACCGATCATGAGCACCACGCCGAACTCGCCTACCGTATGGGCGAAGCCGAGTACCGCGCCGGTGAGGAAGCCGGGCCGCGCCAGCGGCAGGGCGATGGTGAGGAAGCGGTCGAGCGGGGAGGCGCGCAGGGTGGCGGCGACTTCGAGCGGGCGGTGGCCCATGGCGTCGAAGGCATTGCGGATCGGCTGCACGACGAAGGGCATGGAATAGATCACCGAACCGATGACGAGGCCCCAGAACGAGAAGGCGAGCGTCCGGCCGCCCCAGAGCCCGGCGATGAGCCCGCCCGGCCCGTTGGGGCCGAGGAGCAGCAGCAGGTAGAAGCCGAGCACGGTCGGCGGCAGGACGAGGGGCAGGGAGACGATCGCGCCGACGGCCTCTTTCCAGCGCCATTGCGAACGGGCCAGCCACCAGGCGATGGGCGTGCCGATGACGAGAAGAATCGCAGTGGTGATGGTGGCCAGCGACAGCGTCAGGGCTATCGGCGGCCAGAGGTCGGAAAAGGCGAGCATGGCAACGCTCCGGTGAAGAGGGCAGCGTTGCCCACCCTGCCGCTAGAGGTCCCTGGAGTGCAAGCGATCAAGGATCAGGGCGTAACTTCGTAGCCCGACTTCCTGATGATGGCTACGGCCTCGTCGCTCCTGAGGTAATCGAGGAAGGCCTTGGCGGCAGGCTCGTTCTCGCCGGTCTTGAGCAGCACGGCATCCTGCCGGATGGGCTGGTAGAGTTCGGCGGGAACCAGCCATTGGGTACCCTTGTCCGAGCCGATCACCTGGCTCAGGGCCACGAAGCCGAGCTCGGCGCTGCCGCTTTCGACGAATTGCTGGGCCTGGGAGATGTTCTGGGCGGTGACGATCTTGGGCGCGAGCGTATCGTAAAGGTTCAAGGCCTTGAGCGTTTCGACGGCGGCCGCGCCATAGGGGGCGGTTTCGGGGTCGGCGATCGAGAGCTTCTGGAAGGCGTCGGCCTTGAGCACGTCGGCACCGGCGGTGACGTCGGTGGCGAGGCCGTAGAGCACGAGCTTGCCTTCGGCATAGGTGAAGACGGTGCCATCCACGCCGTAGCCTTCGTCCACGGCCTTCTGCGGGCGCTGGTCGTCGGCGGCGAGGAAGATCTGGAAGGGCGCGCCCTGGGTGATCTGGGTATAGAGCTGGCCGGTCGCCCCGAAGCTCAGCTGCAGCTCATCGCCGGTCTTGGCCTTGAAGGCGGTCGCCAGTTCCTCGGCCACCTTGGTGAAGTTGGCGGCAACCGCCACGCTCACCGTCGCGGCGTGAGAAGGGAGCGCCACGCCCAGGCTGAGAATGGCGGCGGCAAGCATTAGTCCAGGACGCATTGGAAACCCTCGATATGTTTGTGTGAACATATCGAGAGCATTGAACGATGGCAACCGGCCTCAGGGGTGCTGGATGCCGGTGGCGCCGACGAAAACGGAATAGACCGCGTTGGTCGAGGTGATGAACAGGCGGTTGCGGCGCGGACCGCCGAAGGTGACGTTCGAGACCGGGTTGGGCAGCTTGATGCGGCCAAGCGCCAGGCCGCCCGGGTCGTAGCAGTTCACGCCCGCGCCGGCGCTGGTCCAGACATTGCCCTCGGTATCGAGCCGCATGCCGTCGGCCTTTTCGACATCGACGAAGACACGGCTGTTGCTGACCCTGTTGTCGGCCGAGACATCGAACTGGCGGATATGGGCGGGGCAGTCGGGGTTGTGGCTGCGGCCGGATTCGATGACGTAGAGGGTCGATTCGTCAGGGGAGAAGGCGAGGCCGTTGGGCTTCTGGAAATCGTCGATGGCGATTTCGAGCGAGCCATCGGCGGGATCGAAGCGGTAGACGTAGCAGCCGTCCTGCTCCATGTCGGCCTTGTAGCCCTCATAATCCGACATGATCCCGTAATTGGGGTCGGTGAACCAGATGGTGCCGTCGGACTTGACCACGACGTCGTTGGGCGAGTTGAGCCGCCTGCCGCGATAGCTGTCGGCAATGGTGGTGATGGTGCCATCGGCCTCGGTGCGCAGGACCGCACGGGCGCCGTGCGAGCAGGAGACGAGGCGGCCCTGTCGGTCGCGGGTATTGCCGTTGATATAGTTGGAGGGCGTGCGGAAGACCGAGACGCCCAGGTCCGGCACCCAGCGCAGCATGCGGTTGTTGGGGATGTCGCTCCAGAGGAGATAGCCGCCGTCGTTGAACCAGACCGGGCCTTCGGCCCAGCGGCACTTGTCGAAGATGAGTTCGAGATCGGCGATGGGCACCGTCAGATCGTAGAACTTTTTCTCGTAATATTCGTAGGCGTCCCCGACTATGGCCATGCTGTCCCTCCCGGCTGGGGTGATCCAAACAGCAATTGCGCCCATCGGGCAAGGCGTCAGAGGGCGATGAGCCCGGCCTCGGTGGGGCGGAAGCCGCAGGCGCGGTAGAAGCCTGCGAGATGCGGCTCGTAGTCGACATGGAGCCAGCCTGCGCCGCGGGCCCGTGCGGCGCTTGTGACGAGGGCCACGAGTTCCGTGGCGATGCCCTGGCGGCGATAGTCGGGGTGGACGGTGGTATCGAGAAGGAACGCATGGATGCCGCCGTCGCTCGCCACATTGACGTAGCCGATCAGGGCGGCGCCATCATAGGCTCCGGCATGGACGAGGCTGCGGGCGAGCACGGGCGCGAAGCTCGCTGGGTGCGCGTCGCTCCAGGCGGCCTGCCAGAGGGCGCGCAGTTCGGCGTCGTCGGGGTGCGGGTCGAGGCGGTATGAAATGGGCATGCGCCATTCTGGCGGCGCCCGGGGCCGACGACAATAGGTCGGCTGATGAGGGCTTGACCTTCCCATTATGGGAAGCCCTACATGAAGAGCCGACGCAATGCAAAAGAGCCGGGATTCGCACGGTTCGACGGAAGAGATTCATGAACGAGCACACCCATCATTCGACCCCGGCAAGCCCGGCCGTGACCCGCGATCCGGTTTGCGGAATGACGGTCGACATGGAAAAGACCGCCCACAAGACCGTGCATGAAGGCCGCGAGTTCGGGTTCTGCAGCGCCGGCTGCAAGGCCAAGTTCGAGGCTTCGCCGGAGACCTACCTGACGGCCAAGGACCCGGTCTGCGGCATGAACGTCGACCGCGCCAAGGCCAAGTGGATGAGCAAGCACGAGGGCAAGCGGTATTATTTCTGCTCGCAGGGGTGCCAGGCCAAGTTCGAAGCCGAGCCGCAGAAGTATCTCGAAGCGGTGCCCTTCGCCGTGGCCGAGCCGCTGATGGCCGGGCGGCACGGGCACAGCCATGCGCATGCCCACGCCCAGGCCACTGCGCCGGCGGGGACGAAGTATACCTGCCCGATGCACCCCCAGATCGTGCAGGATGGGCCGGGCGATTGCCCGATCTGCGGCATGGCGCTCGAGCCGATGGGCGTGCCGCCTGCCGATGCGGCCAATCCCGAGCTCGAGGATTTTTCGCGCCGGATGTGGATCAGCGCCGCGTTCAGCGTGCCGTTGCTGCTTATCTCGATGGGACCGATGGTGGGCCTGCCGTTCCGCGAATGGATCGGCGAGCCGCTGGCGAGCTGGATCGAGCTGGTGCTGGCGACCCCGGTCGTGCTGTGGGCGGCACAGCCGTTCTTCCGGCGCGCCTGGGCATCGCTGGTCAACCGTTCGCCCAATATGTGGACGCTGATCGGGCTGGGTACCGGGGCGGCTTATCTCTTCTCCGTGGTGGCGGTGTTGTTCCCGCGGATATTCCCGATGGAGATGACGCATATGAACGGCGCGCCGCCGGTCTATTTCGAGGCGGCGGCGGTGATCATCACGCTGGTCTTTGTCGGGCAGGTGCTGGAACTGCGCGCCCGCGAGCAGACCGGCAAGGCGCTGCGCGCACTTTTCGATCTCGCGCCCAAGACGGCGCGGCGCATCGAGAACGGCGCCGAGACCGACGTGCCACTCGAAGCGGTGCAGCAGGGCGACCTGCTACGCGTCCGTCCGGGCGATGCCGTGCCGGTGGATGGCGTCGTGGTCGAGGGTTCCTCGTTCGTGGATGAATCCATGCTGACGGGCGAGCCTGTGCCGGCCGAAAAGACGCAGGGGGCCGATGTCACCGGCGGTACGCTCAACGGCGAAGGCACCTTCATCATGAAGGCCGAGCGGGTGGGCGCAGAAACGCGGCTCTCGCAGATCGTCGAGCTGGTTTCCAAGGCCCAGCGCAGCCGTGCGCCGATCCAGGCGCTGGCCGACCGGGTCGCCTCCTGGTTCGTGCCGACGGTGGTGCTCGTGGCCATCCTGAGCTTTGCCGCCTGGTGGATCTGGGGGCCCGATCCCAAGATCGCCTATGCGCTGGTGGCTGCGGTTTCGGTGCTCATCATCGCATGTCCCTGTGCGCTGGGGCTCGCCACGCCGATGTCGGTGATGGTTGCCACGGGGCGCGGCGCGCGGGCCGGCGTGCTGGTCAAGGACGCCAAGGCACTCGAAGGCTTTGCCCGCATCAATACGCTGATCGTCGACAAGACCGGCACCCTCACCGAAGGCAAGCCGACGCTGGGCGACGTCATCGCCGACAAGGGCGTCGATGAAGGCTGGGTGCTGGCCGTCGCGGCGGCGCTGGAGCGCGGCTCGGCCCACCCGATCGCCACGGCCATCGAGCGTGGGGCGCAGCAGCGCGGTGCGCGGTCGCTGGAGGTTGCCGACTTCCACTCGGTGACCGGCAAGGGTATTACCGCCACCGTCGCAGGCCAGAAGGCAGCCCTCGGCAATGTGGCGCTGATGGAAAGCCTCAAGATCGAGGTGCCGCAGAAGTTCATCGACCTGATGGGCAGCGCGGCGCATGCGGCCAAGACTTCCGTGCTCGTTGCCGAGAACAGCCGGCTGATCGGCGTCATCACCGTCTCCGATCCCATCAAGCCGACGGCCAAGGCGGCCGTGGCGGAGCTCGGCCGGCTGGGCATCGAGGTCATCATGGCGACGGGCGATGCCCGTGGTCCGGCCGATGCCGTGGGCGAGGCGCTGGGGATCGCGCGGGTCGAAGCCGGCATGACGCCGGAGGCCAAGCACGAGCTGGTCGAAACCCTCAAGCGCCAGGGTCGCAAGGTGGCGATGGCGGGCGACGGGGTCAATGACAGCCCGGCCCTGGCGGCGGCCGATGTCGGTATCGCCATGGGCACTGGTGCGGACGTCGCCATCGAGTCCGCGGGGATCACGCTAATGCAGGGCGATCTTTCGGCAATCGTGCGGGCGCGGCACCTTTCGGAGGCGACGCTCCGCAACATCAAGCAGAACCTGTGGTTCGCCTTCGGCTACAACACGCTGGGCATTCCGCTGGCGGCGGGCGTGCTGTTCCCGATCTTCGGCTGGCTGCTCTCGCCGATGGTCGCGGCGGCGGCCATGAGCCTCTCGTCGGTGAGCGTCATCGGCAACGCCTTGCGGCTCAGGTCCGTGAAGCTTTGAGCTGGAAGGCCCCGGATGAAGATCCGGGGCCTTTTGGTTTGGGCTATTGTGCTGGCGGCGTGACGCCGAGATTGCTCGGCATGGTCGCCGTGCATTGCTTGGCGATATCGGCGATTGCCGCGTTCTGTTCGGGCGAGGACGTCGGCTGCTCGATCACCGACCAGAGATCATCGCGCACGATGCGCTCGACGGCGCAGCCGCAATAAGCGGTGCAGTGGTCATCGGTATTGCCATTGGCCTTGCAGGTGGCCACGCAGCTCGAAACGAAGGAATCGACGCGCGTGGGTGCATCGGCCGGGCGGGCATTGGCGATCGGGTAGATGATGCCGAGCAGGATCGGCTGGTGGACGAGGTAGATGATGAGGCTCCACCGGCCGAGAACGATCAGCGGCCTGAGGATGCTTGCCGGCTTCCAGGCTGCGATCGTCGTGGCAAGTGGCGAGGCGAGCACGAGCCTTGCCAGCGCCATGCCCACCAGCACCATGCCGAACCAGGGGAAGATCGGCACCAGGTCGTTGGTGGCGGGCGGGACTTCCCAGAAGCCGATCCAGGCAATGCGCGGGTCGTTGAAGGCAACATTGCTGAAAAAGAGCGGCACGATGAGGAAGACCGCGCCGACCAGTGCGGTCAGCCAGGGCGGCAGGCGCAGGAAGGGCAGCGCCATGAGGCTGAAAAGCGCGATGGCGTGGAGGATGCCGAAAAAGACGAAGGTTTCCGGAAAGAGGATATAGGTGCCGATGGTGACGGCGGCGGCGCCGGCCGCGATCATGGCGAAGCGCCGCCAGAACGAGGGCCAGCGGATGCCCCGCCCATGCGCCAGCACCAGGCTCACCCCGACCAGCAGCAGGAAGCCGCCAAGGATGAGGTGCTGGAAGATGCGCCAGCCGGTATCGACGGTGATGTCGATCGGGATGAGCTGGAAGTAGCTAAGATCCCATGCGCAGTGGTATATGACCATCGCCACTATGGCGACGCCGCGCAGGACGTCGACTATGGCGAAACGGGGAGGCTTGGCGGGGGCGCCGGTCAAGGACATTGTAGATTCTCGTTGGTCGGCGCAGCGTGCCGCGGTCGGGAGTTAGCCATTGCCTGCAGCTGCGGGCAAGGTGGATTGACCATTGCGCGCCCTGGCTGTACCACCGAGTACGTATTTGTATGTGAAGGGTTAGTTCATGGGTGAGCTGGATCGGGTTCTTACGATCGAGGACATGAAGGCGCTGGCCAAGCGCAAAGTGCCCAAGCAGTTCTTCGACTACGTCGATAGCGGCGCCTGGACCGAGGGCACCTATCGCGCCAACGAGGACGATTTCCGCAAGATCAGCTTCCGCCAGCGCGTTGCGGTGGACATGGACAATCGCAGCATTGCCTCGACCATCGTCGGGCATCCGGTGGCGATGCCGGTCGCGACGGCGCCCGTCGGGTTCCTGGGCATGCAGAGTGCGGATGGCGAGATCAAGGCGGCACGCGCGGCCGAAAAATTCGGCGTGCCCTTCACGCTTTCGACCATGAGCATCTGCTCGATCGAGGATGTGGCCGAGAACACCAGCAAGCCCTTCTGGTTCCAGCTCTACGTCATGCGCGACCGCGACTTCGTCAACCGGCTCATCGATCGCGCCAAGGCGGCCAGGTGCTCGGCTCTGGTGCTGACGATGGACCTGCAGATCCTCGGTCAGCGGCATAAGGATCTGCGCAACGGCATGTCGGCGCCGCCGAAATTCACGCCCAAATTCGTCTTCGAAATGATGCGCAAGCCCGGCTGGGCCATGGGCATGCTCGGCACCAACCGCCACACGTTCCGCAATATTGCGGGGCACGTCGATGGCGCGGGCGATCTCTCCAAGCTCGCCGCCTGGACCAGCTCGCAGTTCGACCCGACGCTCAACTGGCGCGACATTGCCTGGATCAAGGAGCGGTTCGGCGGACCGGTGATCGTCAAGGGCATTCTCGATCCGGACGATGCGCGGCAGGCGGTGCAGCACGGGGCCGACGCGATCGTGGTCTCCAATCACGGCGGCCGCCAGCTCGACGGCGCCCCCTCGACCATCAGGGTATTGCCCGAGATCGTCGATGCGGTGGGCTCGCACACCGAAGTGCTGATGGATGGCGGTATCCGCTCGGGGCAGGACCTCCTCAAGGCCATCGCACTCGGCGCCAAGGGCGCGCTCCTCGGCCGCACGATCGCATTCGGGGTCGGGGCCGGTGGCGAAGCCGGCGTGGCGCGGGCGCTCGAAATCCTGCGCAAGGAAACCGACATCACCCTGGCGCTACTGGGCGAGCGGGACATCCACAATGTGGGGCCGCATAATATTTACGCGAATGAGCTGGTGAAGCGGCAGGGGTATTGAGCGCTGGATTTCGGCGCGTGTTCCGATAGTCCGCTCCGACCTCTCCCCACCGCCGCACTTCCCCGGCCGCAGAGCCGGGGCCCACGGATGCCTCCACTCGCGCGGATTGGGGCAATAGGTCCCGGGTCTTCGCCCGGGGAAGTGCGGTGGTTGTGATGCGGGTGGTTTCCTAGCCCCCGTCAGTTGCCGAGTACTTATGCGAACGAGCTGATGAGGCGGCAGGGTGTTGAGCGCTGAGACTTCGGCGCGTGTTCCGATAGTCCGCTCCGCCTTCCCCCACCACTGCACTTCCCCGACCGCAGAGCCGGGGCCCACGGATGCCTCCACTTGCGCGGATGGGTGCAATAGGCCCCGGGTCTTCGCCCGGGGAAGTCCCGTGGTTGTGATGGGCGTAGTTTTTAGCCCCGCACCGGATCCGGCAGCCGTGTCAGTTGCCGGTACACCAGCCTTGCAACCGTCTGCATCTGTTCCTGCGGCAGGTCGCCCACCACCGTGCAGGTGATGGTGTCGTTGGCCCAGTAGAAGGCATCAAGTCCGTTCACCGTTTCGAACTGATAGGCCTTGGACTTATCCGGCAATGCGGCCGTGACGTAGACGGTCAGCCGGTCCTTGGTGGCGTTCTCGTACATGAGCTGCGCGGCAGGGCCGGTGTTGCGGTAGACGTCGGGGGGGAGGAGGCGGCCGCCGACGAGGAGGAAGCCTTGCTCGCTCAGGTCCGGGGCGTTGAGCTGGTGGTTGAGGCGGTTGGAGAGCCAGGTGGTGAGGTGCCCCTTGTCGGCCGCGGCGACTTCCACGGCGTGCCGGTTCTCGTTGACATAGAGGGCGTGAGCATTGACCGCGCTGGCGATCAGCAACTGGCCGGGCGTTTCCTCCGGTTGCAGCAGGTCGCGGGCGAACCAGCCGGCGCCCAGGCCAAGCCCGATGAGCACGACGGCCGCCGCGGCCATGCGCGGCCAGGAGGCGGCGCGGGCCGAACGCTCGGCGGCGAGGCGATGGGGGTTGAGGCGCGCGGGAACGGGCTCGCCCGCGACGGGGTCGTAGAGCGTCTTGATAGCGTCGCGCTGGCGCTGCCAGAGGGCCAGCTCGGCAGCGAGATCGGGATGGGCTTCCAGATGTGCTTCGACCGCGGCGCGCCCGTCGGCATCCAGGCGGCCATCGGCATAGGCCTGGAGCGTGTCATCGGTAATGGTCAGCGGGGCGGTCATTTGACGGTCCTCAATCGGGGAGCTTGCGGATCGCCCCCGGTCATGGTGCGCAGGGCGGCACGGGCACGCCCGAGCCGCGACATCAGGGTGCCGACGGGAATGCCGAGAATGGCGGCGGCGTCGGCATAGGGCATGTCCTCGAGCACGACCAGCAGCAGGGCCTCGCGCTGGTCGGCCGGAAGGGTATCGATGGCGCGAGCCAGTTCGGCCAGCGCGATGTGCCCCGGTTGCGCCGGCGGGACGGAGGGTTCGAAGCCCAGCCCGTCGAGCGGCGTCATCGGCCCCTGCCGGCGTTCGCTGCGCGCTCCGTTGCGGTGGAGGTTGAGCAGCATGGTGAAGAGCCAGGCGCGCAACGGACCGCGCGGCCGGAACAGCGCGCTCTTGCGGATGGCGCGTTCGAGGCAATCCTGCACCAGGTCGTCGGCGCGGTCGGCGTCGCGCGTCAGCGCCCGCGCATAGCGGCGCAGGGCGGGAACGCAGGTCTCGATCTCATCGAGAAAGGTCGACACGTGGGTCCTATCAGCTCGAAAGGCGGAACCGGGGAAGTTCCTTTTGGGGGGCACGAACTTCCCCGGCCCCGCGACAACCCTGCCGACTGGTCGCTTCAGTCGGCAGGGTCAGCGTTCCCTATTCCTCGTAGGCAGTGTGCCATACGCCGCCGACGCCGTCGCCGGTCGTATCGCCTGCCTTGGTGTCCTTGACCCAGAGGTAGAGCGGCTTGCCCTTGTAGGCCCACATCTTGGTGCCGTCGGTGCGGTCCACGATGCTGAAGTCACCATCGGCCTTGGCGCTGGCATCGGCCGCCAGCGGGGGCCAGTTCGTGGCGCATTTGTCGTAGCAATTGGTCTTGCCGGCTTCGTCCTTGTCGTAGGTGTAAAGGGTCATGCCCTTGGCGTCGGTGAGCACCTGCTTGCCGGCGATCTCGGCGGACTTGATGGCGCCGCCCACATAATCATCGGCAAAGCTCGCCACCGAGCCCAGCGCCAGGAAGGCGGCCGCGCCGAGAACCACGCCGTGCAGTCGGGAAAAAGTCATGACGTCTCTCCTTGCTTGATGCGAGGCGTCGGAATTGTCCCCCGCACAAGGCATAAACACCGCGGCGCGCGGTTTAATCCGTCGCCTGCAAATTTTTCTTGCGGCCTCATCCATGGCGCGACTCCCCTCGATAGGGTAGGGATGCTGGCCGAATTTGCAGTGATCTGAGGGGGACCTATGTTCGTCGTGGGTGGGGAAAGCCTGATCGACCTCGTTTCCGAGCCGCGCGGGCCGGATGGGGTGATCCACATGCATGCCCATCAGGGCGGCTCGCCCTATAACTGCGCCATAGCGCTCTCCAAGCTCGGCAACGATACCGGTTTCCTCTGCCCGATCTCCAAGGACGGTTTCGGCTCCTATCTCCTCGAGCCGCTCGATGCGGCCGGGGTCAAGACGCTGCTGACGCAGCGCGTGGTGGCGCCGACGACGCTGGCCGTGGTGACACTTAACGAGAAGCGCCAGGCGGCCTACGAGTTCTATCGCGGGGCCGACCGCGCCTTCACCCAGCAGGGCATGGTCGCGGCGCTGCCGCAGACGCTCGATCTCTACCAGATCGGTGGGTTCTGCCCGATCCTGCCGGAAGACGCGGCAATCTGGGCGGAAGTCGTGCGCGCGGCGATGGCAAAGGGCGCGACGATCTCGATCGACCCCAATGTGCGTCCGTCGCTGGTCGATGATTTCGGCAGCTACAAGCAGCGGCTGTCGACCTTCCTCGACCTCGCCCACATCATCAAGATGAGCGAGGAGGACCTCCTGGCGCTGGAGCCCTCGCTCTCGATCGAGGCGCATAGCGCGGCGCTCCTGGCGCGGCCCAATTGCGAGCTGGTGATCGTGACGCTGGGCGAAAAGGGTTCGCTCGCCTATACGTCGGCGGGCCGCGCGAAAGCCGGCATCTGGTCGCCCCCGGTCTTTGGGGACACGGTTGGCGCCGGCGACAGCCTCATGGCCGGCGTGCTCTCCTATCTGCGGGAAAAGGATGCGTTGCGACCGGGGCCGCTCAAGGCGCTGGGCAGCGCCGAGCTCGAAGCCATGCTGCATTTCGGCGCCGTGGTGGCCGGGCTCAATTGCGGGCAGGTGGGCTGCAAGCCGCCCACCCGTGCCGAGGTCGATGCCGTTCTCTCCGAAGAGCGGCGCTGAGTTTCCTCAGGCCTCCGCCCGGATCCGCCGGGCTTCATCGAGCGTCATGGCGGTGTGGTTGAGCCAGGCCGGATCCTCGAACGGATAGTCGGTGCGGAAATGACCGCCCCGGCTCTCGGTGCGCTTGAGCGCTGCGGCGGCGACCATGGTGGCCGAGGTCGTCATGTTGAGATAGGAGCGCGTGACCTTTTCGGAGGTCTCCTCGAGTTCGAGGATGCGGCGCAGCGCTTCGCGGAGGCCCTCTGCATCACGCTCGACGCCGACGAGGTCGGTCATCACGTGGCGCAGGTCCTGCACCGCCTTGAGGTTGCGCAGGTTCTCCTCGAACTGCTGGCCCTTGGTCTCGTCCCAGGCAATGCCGTCGAAGGGCAGCAGCATGCGCTGTGGCGGCTCAAGCCCGCCGACGTCCTCGGCGATGCGCGCGGCATAGACCGTGGCTTCGAGCAGCGAATTGGAGGCCAGGCGATTGGCGCCGTGCAGGCCCGTGCACGAGGCTTCCCCGCACGCCCAGAGGCCGGCAAGGCTGGTGCGTCCGCGCGTATCCACCTTGACTCCGCCCATATGGTAATGGGCGGCCGGCGTCACCGGAATGGGCTGGGTGACGGGATCGATGCCGGCATCGCGGCAATATTGGGTCACCGTCGGGAACGCATCGACGATGCGTTCACCCAGGGCCTGGCGCGTATCGAGGAAGACCTTATGGCCGGCCTTGATCTGGCGGAAATTGGCGCGAGCGACGATGTCGCGCGGGGCCAGTTCGGCATCGGGGTGGATGGCGGGCATGAAGCGCTCGCCCAGCTCGTTGACGAGGATGGCGCCTTCCCCGCGCAAAGCCTCGGTAGCCAGCGGCGCCGGGTCTGCGCCGGTGGCGATGGCGGTGGGATGGAACTGGACGAATTCGGCATCGCCGATCACGGCGCCGGCGCGGGCGGCCATGCCCATGGCGTGGCCGCGCACGCCCGAAGGATTGGTGGTGACGGCGAAGAGGCCGCCCAGGCCGCCTGCGGCGAGCACGGTGGCGCGGGCGCGGATGAAGACGGGCTCGATATACTTGTCGCCCAGCTTGCGGCAGAAGACGCCGACCACGCGCCCATCGGCACGGGCGAGATCGACGGCAGTGATGCCTTCGACGATGCGGATCGAGGGGGTGCGGCGCACCTCGTCGATGATGGCGGCCATGATGGCGGCGCCGGCGCGGTCGCCCTGTACCTTGACGATGCGGTTGGCCGAATGGGCCGCTTCCCGCCCGAGGAGGAAATTACCGAGCTGGTCGCGATCGAAGGGCGTGCCCCAGCGGGCGAGGTCATCGATGCGGGCGGCGGCTTCCGCCGCCACCGATTCGGCCACGCGCTCATCGACAATGCCTGCTCCGGCCTTTTCCGTATCGAGTGCGTGGATATGCGGACTGTCGTTGGGGCCGAGCGCCGCCGCAACGCCGCCCTGGGCCCAGGCGGAGGAGGCGCCGCTTCCCAGCGGTTTGGGGGAGAGCACCGTCACCGGCAGTGGCGCGAGCTTCAGGGCGCAGAAAAGGCCGGCAAGGCCTGCGCCGACAATCAGCACGCCATCGGCATTGAGGGTGTTGTCGTAGATGGACATGGGCTCCTCCCTTGGGGTCTGGAGAGGTAGCAAGACCGGAGCGCCGCGACCAGCCCGCGCAGTGATAGGGGATGGCAATATTGGCCATCTGGATATTTGCGCAGAAAACCGGAAGATACTTACGCAATTGCTGCGGAGTGCCCCGCTTGCCAATCCTGGTGTTCAAGCTGGACGATACCGACATCCACCTGCTCGAGCGGCAGGATGTGATTCGGGTGAAGCGGACCGATGCGCCCGGGATCGCTCGCGCGATCGACGAAGCGGTGGCGCTGGCTGCCGAGACTGCCGATGGCACGGTCTATTGCGGGATGGCGACGCTCGAAGCGCTGGCCGGGCCGGGCCTGGCTGCGGACGAGCTGGTGGTGCAGCTCCGCAATGTGCGGCTTTATCCCAATGGCGAGGTCTGTCCCGCGTTTCCGGCAGACGCGCGCATCCAGTGGGTTGCGGGTGAGCAGGAGGGACTGGGAGAGGCAGCGCAGGACGAGTTCGTGCGGGCACCGACCCAGCATGAACTGTTCGACATCAGCCGCCTGGTGCTCCGGCGCTATCACGAGACCTGCGCCGTGAGCGGTACGGCGATCCCGGTGGGAGAGCTTGGCTCGGTACCCACCGTCATCCGGCCCGATCCGCCGGGCGGTGGATTGTCGATCACCAATTTCATCGCGCTCTGGGGCCCGCTGGGCAGCGCGTTCGGTGCCGGGCATTTCACGATCGGCACCAGCTACGAACTCATCGTCAATGTCGACCGGATCGATCCCCGGATGGCGGTGCATCTTCTGCCCGGGCTGAAGCTGCGGCTGCCCGACCAGGAGGAGGATTGGCCATCGCAGGAGCACCTAGCGTATCATCGCAGGTTCGTGTTTCGGGGGTAAAGTGAGGAAAGCTCAAGAGCGTGGATGCGAACTCTAGTGCTCGCTGCTCTCTTCAGTGCTCGCTTAGCTAACTTCCCGCCTCACCCACCGCACTTCCCCGGCCGGAGAGCCGGGGCCCACGGATTTCTCCACTCGAGTGGAGCGGTGCAGTGGGGCCCGGACCAAGTCCGGGGAGGTAACGGATGTGGGGTAAGAGTGAGTAATTATGGGGGAGTGGTGTAGATGAGGGCTTCCCCTACCGCCCCGTCTCCCGCTTCGCTGCCGACCGTCGGATCACCTCATTGCGCAGAAACGCCAGGTCCTCCGGCGCCAACCGCCCGATTTCCTTCTGCAGCCGGTTGGTGAGCTCGGTCGCCTCCGGCGGCAGGCCGCCGGTATCGATGGTGACCTTGGGGTCCGAGAGTTCGGCCAGACGCTGCAATTCCTCGGCTTCGTCCCAGATCACGTTGAAATAGGCGATGATGCGCTGGAGCAGGTACCAAGTGGGCTTGCCGCGGCGGCCGTGTTCAAGGGCGGAGAGGTAGGCGCTCGAGACGTTGAGGGCCTTGGCCATTTCCTTGAGCGTCACGCCGCGCTCCTCGCGCAGCGCCCTGAGCTTGGCGCCTAGGGGCGTCATGGCACGAACCTCTTGAGACGGACATAGAAGGCGCCTTCGCCGCCATGCCCCTGTGCGGACGGGCCCCAGCCCGAAACCAGCGGCGCCAGGTCCGGCTCGTTGAGCCAGAGGGGGAGCATGGAGCGCAGCACGCCGCGTTCGACGATCACCGTGGCGGTTTCGTCGGTCTTCTTAAGGCCCTTGCCGGTGATGACCAGCACCGTACGGTCGCCGCGATTGACGCGGGCATTGATGAAGCGGACCAGGGCCGCCCGAGCCTCGAGCTGGCGCATGCCGTGGAGGTCGATCGTGCCGTCGATCTCCATCTGGCCGCGCATCAGCTTGCGGCGCAGCTTCGGCTCGATTGGCCGTTCGACCTTGGGCGTGCGGCGCGTGTGGATGGCCGGACGCTGCGGCGCCGGAGACGTGGCGCTGCCGACGGTCCAGTCGCGCGGCAATTGCGCGCTGGGGGGCTCGGCGGGAGGCAGGGGCAACGGCTCACCGGCCGGCTCGGGCGCGATTTCGCGCTCCGGCCGCAACGGGACGATGGTACGCTTGACCTCGGTCCACAAGTGCCAGTCCCTGAGCGGAGGGCCGCTTTTGCCACGCTTGGCCATTCCGGCACCCGGCAGGACGAAGAGCACTTAGGCGAGCTGGTTGGTGGCCACCAGCTTCCAGTTGGGGTCGCGCGACTTCGGATTGCGCGCAAAGGTCCATTCGTCGGCGATGGACTGGACCTGGTCGGCATTGCCCTCGACGAGCTGGCCATCCTTGTCGCGGGTGGCCGACACCACTTCGGCATTGAAGCGTACGGTGACCTGGGCGGCGCGCTTGTCGAGCTCGGCTTCCGAAATCTCGACCTTGGGCAGGCCCACAAAGGTGAAATCGATCTTCTGGCCCGAGGCCTCGCGTGCGGAGATGGCCGAGGCGAAGCCGTCGAACACGTCCTTGTCGAGGAGGTTCTTGAGCGTCTGGCGGTCGCCCTGGGCGAACGCGGTCACGATCATCTCATAGGCGGACTTGGCGCCTTCCATGAAGGTCTTCGGGCCGAAGGACGGATCGGCATCGGCGATGGCGCGCAGGCCGGTGGCCACGCTCTCGTCACCATGCGAGAACTGCTCGATCTCGGCGGCGAGCTTGCGGGTGCGGCGTTCGTCGTCAACCGGCGCAGCCTCGACGGGGCGCGGACGCATCTGGACGACCGAGCCGTCATCATTCTTGCCGGCCTTGGCGATCTCGGCCTGCTTCTGGCGATCGATGGGGGAGCGTTCATTGCCCGTACGCGTACCCAGGACAGAGCGCAGGCGGAACAGAATCACGATCGCCAGACCGATGACGATAAGGGTGGGCAGATCGAAGAACTCGTCCATTGGGCACTAACCTGGGTTTTCGTGGGCGAAGGATCGCATATAGCAGGATCGCTCCTATATATAGGGAAAGCTTTACCCTGAAACCAGTTCACGAATGGGCGAGAATTTATCGAGCCTTTCGTGGACGGCTCCAAGAGGAAACCGGCCATGCGTGCCATCCTGATGCTCATGCTCATGACCCCCCTGATCGAGATCGCGACCTTTATCCGGGTCGGCGAGTTGATCGGGCTATGGCCGACATTGCTCGGCGTCGTCGTCAGTGCGGTCGTGGGTATCCTCGTGATCCAGAGCCAGGGCCTGGCTCTGGCCACGCAATTGCGCGCCGCCATGAGCCGCGGCGAGGTGCCGGCGCAGACCGTTGCCGATGCGATGATGGTTTTCGTCGCCGGCGTGCTGCTCGTGGTTCCGGGCTATTTCACCGACGTTCTGGGCCTCCTGCTCCTCATCCCGCCGGTGCGCACCTTGCTCTACAACCATATGAAAGCGCGCACGACCGTGGTGGCGAGCGTCCACACTTCACCCGGCCGCCAGGAAGGGCCGCGGGTCATCGAACTGGACGACGACAATTACCGCGAACGCTGAGCGTTATTGCGTGAACCTTGTCCCTCATTGGCAAAAGTGGTAGCCAGCCTGCCAAATTCTTTTCTCCAAGGGACGACAAGACCATGGCCGACGAGACTCCGGCAGCACCAAATACGGCTAACCAGCCCTCCTTCCAGCTCATCGGCCAGTACATCAAGGATCTGTCCTTCGAGAATCCGGGCGCTCCGGGCTCGATCATGGCCGGTACCGGTACGCCGACCTTCAACGTCTCGATCAATGTCGGGGTCAAGAAGCAGAACGAAGAGGTCTATGCCGTCGAGATCAAGCTCGATGCCAAGGCCGAGCGCGAGACGAACCTGCTGTTCAACGTGGAACTCGTCTATGGCGGCGTCTTCCGCATCAAGAACATCCCGGAGGCCCAGCTCGCGCCGCTGCTGATGGTGGAAGCCCCGCGCCTCATCTTCCCGTTCGCGCGCCAGGTCCTGGCCAGCGTGACCCAGCAGGGCGGCTTCCCGCCGCTGATGATGGAGCCGGTCGATTTCAACGCCATCTACCTGCAGAACCTGCGCAACCTCCAGGCCCAGCAGGCTACGGCCAACCAGCCGAACTGATTTTCGCCCGCAGTGCGAAGAACTTGCTCCTCTCCGGCATCCCGGGGAGGAGTTTTTGTTTTGGGGTGGTTTTCCAGTTGAGCACGCAACTTCCCCCACCACCTTACTTCCCCGGGCGAAGACCCGGGGCCCACGGATGGCTCCACTCGCGTTGGCCGGGGCAATGGGCCCCGGCTCTGCGGCCGGGGAAGTCCTGTGGTTGGGGTGAAAAGTGGTGGTGAAGGGGTATCTGGCGCGCAGCCTACGCCGTCCCGCGAACCTCGAACCGATCTCCCACCGGCTCCGTCCAGGCCCCAATATCCACCGCGCGCACCATCGCCGAATAGGGCCCCGTCCAGCACGCCTGCAGCATGTCGTCCACGACCGCTGCCTCACCGGAAAAAACCGCTTCCACGCTGCCGTCGCGGCGGTTACGGACCCAGCCGGAGAGGTTGCGCAGCACCGCTTCGCGTTCCGTCCAGGCGCGGTAGCCGACGCCTTGGACCAATCCGGAAATGGTGACGTGGACCGTTTTCATTACATCACTGCGCCAACCTGCCAGGGAACGAATTCGTTGTCGCCATAACCGAGCTCTTCCGATTTGGTTCGCTCGCCCGAGGCGACGCGCAGGATCATACCGAAGATTTCGGCGCCTTTCCGGTCGACATCGGCCAGGCCCTCGGCGATGTCGCCGCAATTGATGTCCATGTCTTCGCCCATGCGGCGATAGAGGTCGGAATTGGTGGCGAGCTTGATCGAGGGCACGGGCTTGCAGCCATAGGCCGAGCCGCGCCCGGTGGTGAAGGCAAGCACATTGGCGCCGCCCGCCACCTGGCCGGTGGCTGAAACCGGATCGAAGCCGGGCGTATCCATGAAGACGAAGCCCTTTTCCGTCACCGGCTCGGCATATTCGTAGACGGCGGTGAGCGGGGTCGAGCCGCCCTTGGCGGCGGCGCCCAGGGATTTTTCGAGGATGGTGGTCAATCCGCCCAGCTTGTTGCCGGGGGACGGGTTGTTGTTCATCTCGCCGCGGTTACGGGCGGTATAATCCTCCCACCAATGGATGCGCTCGATGAGCTTTTCGCCCACTTCGCGGCTGACAGCGCGGCGGGTGAGGAGGTGCTCGGCGCCATAGATTTCAGGGGTTTCCGAAAGGATGGCGGTGCCGCCCTGCTTGACCAGCAGGTCTGCCGCCACGCCCAGCGCCGGGTTGGCCGTGATGCCGGAATAGCCGTCCGAGCCACCGCATTGAAGCGCCAGCGTGAGTTCGGATGCCGGCACCGTCTCGCGCCGGGCGCGGGCCGCGATGGGCAGCATGTCCTTGATGCGCTCGACGCCCCAATCCACCATCTTGCGGGTGCCGCCGATCTCCTGGATCGTCATGGTCTGGAACGTCTCGTCCTCGACGATGCCATAGGCTTCCTTCATCCGCCCGATCTGGAAGGCCTCGCAGCCCAGGCCCACCAGCAGCACGCCGCCCAGATTGGGGTTGGAGGCGTAGCCCCACTGCGTGCGGCGCAGAATGTGGTAGCCCTCGCCATCCAGGTCCATGGCGCAGCCGGTGCCGTGGACGAAGGGGATGACGCCGTCGATTTCCGGGTAATCGTCGAGCAGTCCCGAGCGCGAAATCTCCTGCGCCATGAACTTGGCGACGGTGGCCGAGCAGTTCACCGACGTGAGGATGCCAATATAGTTGCGGGTGCCGACCTTGCCGTTGGCGCGGCGATAGCCCTGGAAGGTGGCGCGCTGCGCCTCGGGCACCATGTCGGGGGCTATCACGCCTTCGGAAAAGGCATAGTCATGGGCCAGCGAGCCATCGGCGCCGCCCATGCCGCAATTGTGCTCGTGCACCCATTCGCCAGCCGGGATGTCCTTGCTGGCAAAGCCGATGATCTGGCCGAACTTGACTACGGCCGAGCCGGTAGAAATGGCGCGGGTGGCGAATTTGTGGCCCTTGGGCACGCGCTTGAGGGTCGTGACCCCCTGCGGGGTCATGGTACCGACGTCGAGGTTGCTCAGCGCGACGGCGACATTGTCGGCGGCGTTGAGCACGAGCGTGGCGGCTTGCGGGCGGGACATGGTTTCGGTCATGGCGGAGGTTCTGGCTTGCTGCTCTGGGGGCATCCGCGCGATGGACAGCGCGATGCGATCTAACTAACATGTTAGCATGAAGAGCGAAGCGAGTCCCTA
The DNA here is from genome assembly GCF_016801025.1 of Paradevosia shaoguanensis. Lineage (GTDB taxonomy): Bacteria > Pseudomonadota > Alphaproteobacteria > Rhizobiales > Devosiaceae > Paradevosia > Paradevosia shaoguanensis. The sequence continues at coordinate 2,426,515 of NZ_CP068983.1, forward strand.
TCAATTTCTGGAGCGGCCGGCCAGCCTGGCGCGCGGCACCGTCACCACGGACGTGACCAATATCCTGCGCGACGCCATCGTTTCGCTGGCGCTGCGACCGGGCGAGGTACTGGACAAGAACGCCATCTGCGACCAGCTCGATGTCTCGCGCTTTCCGGTTTCCGAGGCGTTTTCGCGGCTGCAGGGCGAGGGGCTGGTCGATATCCTGCCGCAGCGCGGCTCCATCGTTTCGTTGGTGCGGATCGCGGACGTGCGTGAATACATGCTGATCCGCAAGGCGCTGGAAAGCGAGGCGGTGCGGGCGCTGGTCGGGCGGCACGACGACGGCCTCATCGCCGACCTGCGCCGAAACCTTGCCGCCCAGCGCGCTGCCGTCGAGATCGACGACCGCTCGGGCTTTCACGCGCGCGACCTCGAATTCCACGACATGCTGTTCGATGCCATGCGCTTCGCCAAGGTGCGTGTCATCATCGAGAGTGCGCGGGCCAATCTCGACCGGGCGCGCCGGCTCATCATCACGCCGCGCCGGCTGGCGCTCTCGCTCGAAGAACACCAGCAGGTGTTCGAGGCGATCGTTGCCGGCGATACCGGCAAGGCCGTCGCTGCGATGCGCGGTCATATCGATTCCGTCATGGCCGAACTGCTCGTCTTCGCGCGGCAGCGGCCGGATATCTTTGCGGATGGCGATGTCCTTTCGGACGAAGAGGACGCCTTTCCGTTCGGCTAGAATTCTGGGTTTTGAGGGAGAGAACATGCTCAAGGGTATTCCGCCGGTGCTGGGGCCGGATCTGCTGCACATCCTGCGCGCCATGGGGCACGGGGACGAAATCGCCATCGTCGATGCCAATTATCCGGCCGAGGCGGCGGGGCCGGCAGTGGTCCGCCTCGACGGCCATAGCGCTACCGACATCCTAGAGGCCATCCTCACGCTCATGCCGCTCGACGATTTCGTCGAGGATGCCGCGTTCGGCATGGAGGTTGTCGGCGATCCACACAAGCGCATGCCGGTGATGGAGGAGTTCGACGCGATCATCGGCCGATACGAACCGGGCATGAAGCTCAAGCTCGTCGAGCGGTTCGCCTTCTACGAAAAGGTGCACGACGCCTTCGCCATCGTGCAGACCGGCGAGCGCCGGCTCTACGGCAACGTGCTGCTCAAGAAGGGCATCATTCGTCCCAACGCCTAGGCGCGCTTGCCGCAACTTTCCTTCTCCCCTTGTGGGAGAAGGTGGCGCGCAGCGCGCGATAGGGGTTTCCCGGCCCGCCGGTAGCCTCCCTTGGGCCAACTTGACATTCCCCGAGGTCTGCTTACCTTACCTAGCATGACGACACTACGCTTCATCATTGCAGCGACCCTCTACCGGGAACACCCGGTCGCAGGATTCCAGCCCTAGGCCCCCAAACGCGACCTGAGCGCCCGCGGGGCTTAGGGGGAACTCGTCACATCTACACTCATTGAAGTGTTGCACCCCGGTCAGCGCATTGGCGCGCCGGGAAGGCGCTCATCCAACAAATCAAATCCATCCGGCCGTCGCGGGGATTTTCCGCCGACGCTGGAGCCGCATAGAAAGAGAATGCAATGGCACCTTTGAATACTTACGACCTCAAGCCAGCTTTGGTTCTGAGCGAAACCGACCACAAGCAGCTGACCGTCCTGGCGCTGGCCGGGCTCAATACGAGCTCGGATGCCGCCGACGACCTGCTTTACGAAATCGAACGCGCCCGCGTCGTGCCGGAGACCGAATTCCCGGCCGAAGTCGTGCGCATGGGGACGACCGTCACCTACCGGCCCGACAATGGCACCGAGCGTAGCGTGACGCTGGTCTATCCGGCCGATGCCGATATTTCGGCGGGCAAGATCTCCGTCCTCACGCCCATCGGCACGGCCCTTATCGGGCTGGCGCAGGGGCAATCGATCACCTGGGTCGCTCGCGATGCCAAGAAGCATGCGCTGACCGTCCTTTCCGTCAAGCAACCGTCCTAAGGGGGGTGAATTGGCCATTGTCCTTACTGCCAAGGACTTTTCCTTCCTCGAGCAGATGCTGCACGCCGGTGGCGGCAGCGACCAGGCCCACGGCCTGATCCGCAAGAAGCTCGATGAGGCGCGCATCGTCTTTGGTACGGACATCGATCCGGAAGTCGTCACGCTCAACAGCCGCGTGCGCTATCGCATCAACGGCAACGCACCGGAGGAGCGTACGCTCGTGGCCGAACCCGGCCATGAAGTGCGCGGCATGACCCTGCAACTGGGCACGCTGCGTGGCGTCGCCATGCTCGGCATGGCGGCCGGCGAAGCCGTCATGGTGCCGCGTCGCGACGGAACTGTGGAAACGCTCGTGGTCGAGGCGGTGCTCTACCAGCCCGAAGCCGAGCGCAACCCCGACCCGATCGCCGAGATCATCTCGGACGCCATGCCGCCCAAGGCTCCGGCAAGCGCGGTAACGCTGCTGAGCGAATACCGCCTGCGCCGGCGGGCAGTGGGAGTGGATGGCGGGGATGACCCCGGCCCCGGGCCGAGCGCGGCTTAGCGGCGACCGGCAGCGAGATCGCGCCACATCCCCTCTCCCCTTGAGGGAGAGGGTGCCCGAAGGGCGGGTGAGGGGTTTTCGCCGGCATCGCCGACCCCTCATCCGACGGCTCCGCCGCCACCTTCTCCCTCAAGGGGAGAAGGGAAGTGGGGGCACGATCGTGGTTGACCGCAATCCACCAAACCCACCGAACCCACCCCAACCACTGCACTTCCCCGGACTTGATCCGGGGCCTATTGCACCCGTCCGCTCGAGTGGAGCTATCCGCGGACCCCGGCTCTGCGGCGGGGGAAGTTCCGTGGTGGGGCTAGATTGGGTCCAAAGGGGTGAGCGCAGCACCTACGCCAAGCTACCCCCGCAACATCCCCCGCAACGCCGCCACGTCCTCCCCGATCGCAGCCCGCGTCTTCTCCTGCATGGCGCGATAGCGCCGCAACACTTCCTGCCCCGCCGGCGTCAGCCGCGCGCCGCCCTGTTCGCTGCCGCCGCGGGAGGTTTCCACCAGCAGGCCAAATCCCTCGTTGAGGGCTTTCACCAGATCCCAGGCGCGCTTGTAGCTCATGCCCATGCGCTTGCCGGCGGCAGAGATCGAGCCGGTTTCGGCGATGAATTCGAGGAGGTCCGCCCGGCCGGGGCCGATATAGGCGTTTTCGCTCAGCGTCACGCGCAGATGCGAGAGGCCGTCGGGCGGGACGCCGTCCATGTCAGGGGCGCGGCTTGAGCGCCGCCGCTTCGCGTGCCAGCGCTTCGATGCGCTTGAAATCGCCTGCGGCGATGGCGTCCTGCGGCATGATCCAGGAGCCGCCCACGCAGATGACGTTGGGCAGGGCCAGGTAGGTCCTGGCCTTTTCGACATCGATGCCGCCGGTGGGGCAGAAGGTGATGTCGGGCAGGGGCGAGGCGAAGGCCTTGAGCACCGGCGCTCCGCCCATGGCTTCGGCCGGGAAGAATTTCAGGAACGAGTAACCACGTTCGGAAGCCGTCATGGCCTCGGTCGGGGTGCCGATGCCGGGTAGGAGCGGAATGCCGATCTCGTCGGCGGCGTCGAGCACGCGCGGGGAGGCGCCGGGCGAAACCATGAACTGGCAGCCGGCATGGACGGATTGCTCCATCTGGAGCGGGCTGCGTACCGTGCCCGAACCGACGATGGCGCCGGGAACCTTGGCCATTTCGGCAATAACGCGCAGGGCGTTGGGCGTGCGCAGCGTGACTTCGAGCACCGGCAGTCCGCCGGCCACCAGCGCTTCGGCCAGCGGGCGGGCCGCATCCACGTCGTCCAGGATGATCACCGGGATGACCGGGGCAAGCGAAAGAACGGAGCGAAGGGCGGGAGCGTCTTGGGGCATCGCGATAGGTCCGGGATCGGGCAAAACGAATTTGCCGCTCAATAGCATGCCTTCATTGAAACGGGCGAGAAATATACCTACGTTCCGCACGCGATTTGCGCCGGTGGAGGGCACCCGGATGGTACAGTTGATTAACGCCATGACCCCGCTCGAGGAGGCTCGCGCCATCCTCGCGGAGAACTTCGACCTCAAGTTCTCCAAGGCCGTGGAAACTGAGACCGCGCCGATATTCGAGCGCGTGCGCGACCGCATTCCCGAAATCGAATGGCCCTTCTTCGCGCCGCTGATCCACCAGATCAACCGGCTCAAGACGGAAAAGGACGCGGTGATCCTGGCGCATAACTACCAGACGCCGCAGATCTATTACGGGGTCGCCGACATCGTCGGGGACAGCCTGCAGCTAGCCGTCGAAGCGACGAAGGTCACGCAGTCGACCATCGTGCAGTGCGGCGTGCACTTCATGGCCGAGACCTCGAAAATCCTCAATCCGAGCAAGCGCGTGCTGATTCCCGATAGCCGCGCCGGCTGCTCGCTCGCCTCCTCGATCACCGCCGAGGACGTGATGGCGATGCGCGCGCAATATCCGGGCGTGCCGGTGGTGACCTATGTCAACACCTCCGCTGCCGTGAAGGCGGTGACCGATGTGTGCTGCACGTCGTCCAACGCGCTCGATATCGTCAATCGTGTCGAGGGCGACACGGTCATCATGATCCCGGACCAGTACCTGGCCCAGAACACCGCCCGCAAGACGCACAAGAAGATCATCACCTGGGCCGGCGCCTGCGAGGTGCACGAGACCTTTACCGCCGAGGACATCGCGGAGCTGCGCGCCGCCTATCCCAGCGCCAAGATCATCGCGCATCCGGAATGCCCGCCCGAGGTCATCGATGCAGTGGATTATGCCGGCTCGACCGCCGGGATGATCGACTGGGTCAAGACGCAGAAGCCGCCGCGCGTGGTGATGGTCACGGAATGCTCGATGAGTGACAACGTTGCCGCCGAGAACCCCAATGTCGATTTCCTGCGCGGTTGCAACATCTGCCCGCACATGAAGCGGATCAACCTCGAGAACATCCTCTGGTCGCTGCATACGGGCACCGAGGAAGTGACGGTGGATCCCGCGATCATCGAGCCGGCCCGCATGGCCGTGCAGCGGATGATCGACATGTCGCGCAAGGGCGATTGATAGCGCGATCCTCCCTCTCCTCTTGAGGGAGGGGGTGCCCGAAGGGCGGGTGAGGGGTTTTGGCCGGCATCGCTGACCCCTCATCCGACGGCTTCGCCGCCACCTTCTCCCACAAGGGGAGAAGGGAAGTGGGGGCACGATCGTGGCTGGGCGCAACTTACTGAACCTACCTCCACCACCGAACCAACCCCCACCACCGAACCTATCCCCACCACGGCACTTCCCCGGCCGCAGAGCCGGGGCCCACGGATGTCTCCACTCGAGTGACGGGGTGCAATAGGCCCCGGATCAAGTCCGGGGAAGTAAGGTGGTGGGGCAGTACGCGCTTGCCCTAAAGTCGCAACAACTCCACGAAGCGCTTGAGCACCTTGTCCAGCCCCTTGCGCTCCTTCTTGCCCAGCTCGCCGAGCAGCGCGTTTTCGAGCTCTTCCCAGTTTCCCGCCAGCACCGCCTTGATGCGCTCGCCACGCTCCGTAAGCGCGAGACCGGCCTCCAGTTCGGGCCCAACGGCCTGCCGCGAGACCAGTTCGCGGTCGATGAGCCGCGCGATGCGGCGTTCCAGTGCTTCCTCGGAGGCGCCCAGTTCAACCGAGAGCTGTTGCTCGGTCACCCCGGCGCGGCCGAGGATGAAGAGCACGGCATCGTCGCCAGGCTCCAGACCCCGCTCGACGAGCGGCATCAGCAGCGCCTTGTGGGCGAGCTGGCCTGCCTCGATCAGCCGGTAAAGGGTTGAGCGGGAACTGGGTTTGGACATGGGCGGGAAAATAGTCCGAACTCCACGATGCTGTCGAACGATAGCCAATCCTACCGTTAATCGTCTGCCGTCCAATAGCCGTTGTTGTTCGCTCAAAGCGAATAAGCTATGCGTTTTGTGAGCAGCATGAGCAACGGAGCTTGGCAACCTTGACCCAGGATCTCGCCCGTATCCGCGCCTTCGTGCAGGTCTTCGATGCCGGCGGCTTTTCGGCCGCGGCCCGCCAGCACGGGCGCTCCAAGGCGCTGCTCTCCAAATATGTGACCGATCTCGAGGATTATCTCGGCGTGCGGCTGATGAACCGTACGACGCGAAAGCTCTCGCTGACCGAGGCGGGCGAGGCCTATTACCGCGAGGCCAGCCAGCTTCTCCAGCAGCTCGACGATCTCGACGCCTCGATCTCCGAGCAGACCACCGAGCCGCGCGGGCTCCTGCGGGTTTCGGCGCCGCGCAATTTCGGCGAATCGACGCTGGCGCCGGCCATCTTCGCCTTCCTCGTCGATCATCCCGCGGTGACGCTCGATCTGCGGCTCGAGGATCGCTATGTCGATCTCGTCGATGAAGGGATCGACGTGGCGCTGCGCATCTCGACCCTTACCGATTCCTCGCTCATCGCCCGCAAGATCGCCGACATGAAGGTGATGGTGGTGGCTTCGCCCAACCTCATCCGCAAGGTCGGCGTGCCCAAGGACCCCGAAGCCCTGCGGGCACTGCCCTGCATCGTGGATATCAACCTCCAGGGCCAGGCCAATTGGCGGTTCGTCGAGGATGGGCGCACGGTTTCGGTGCATGTGACGGGGCCGGTGCGGTGCAATTCCCCGCTCGTGGCGCGGCAGGCAGCGATCGCCGGCCTTGGCTTTGCCATGTTGCCGTCGTACCTCGCCGAACCGGCGATCGAGGAGGGGAAGCTCGCGGCGGTGCTCGCCGACCGCGTTCCGACGGGGCAGACCTTGCAGGCAGTCTATCCGCACCGGCGGCACCTGGCCGGCAAGGTGCGCGCGCTCATCGATCACCTGGTCAAGTGGTTCGAAATCCACCCCGTCCGCTGACGGGGCGGCGTGGAGGTTATCCTGTTCCTGCGCTCAGTCTTCCTGGCCGCCCTCGCTCTGGCGGCTAGCACCGTAACGGCCCTTGCCCATCCGCACATCTTCATCGATGCGAAGGCGAGCGTCGTATTCGATGCCGATGGGGCGGTGAGCGCCATCCACAATACCTGGACGTTCGACGAGGCGTTTTCGGCCTGGTCGGTGCAGGGGCTCGACACCAACAATGATGGCCAGCTTTCCGAAGACGAGCTGACCGACCTCACCCACGAAAACATGAAGGGGCTCTCGGAATACGAGTTCTATACCTTTGCCGGGGAGGGCGATCTCAACCTGCGCTTCTCCGAGCTACCGGGCGCCCGCATCACCTATGACGGCAAGCAGACGACGCTCGATTTCTCGATCCGTCCCGACCAGCCCTATCGCATCAAGGACACGCTCGAACTCGCCGTCGCCGACCCCGAATATTACGTCGCCATAACCTTCGCGGATGCCAGCCGGGTGACGCTCGAAAATGCGCCGGCCGGGTGCGGCGTGACGATGGATCCGCCCAAGGAGATGGACCCGGCGCTGGCCGACGAGCTCTATGCGCTCCCTGCCGACGTCACCAAGCTGCCGCCCGAACTCGAAAAGGCGGTGCGCGGCGTGCAAGGCGCCATTCTCGTCCATTGCAATGCTACCGGCGCGTCGGCGGCTCCCGCCGCCCCGCAGACGGCGCTGGAGGCCGTGACGCAGGTGGCGCAGGTCAAGCCCGCGCCCTTCGGCGGTCCGCCCTCCGAAAGCAATTACCTGCCGCAGGTCGGCGTCTTCAAATGGCTGGCCGATGCCCAGCGCGCCTTCTACGCCATGCTGACCTCCTCGCTCGGGCGCCTCAAGACCGACAATACGGCCTTCCTCGTCCTTGGCGGCCTGAGCTTCCTCTACGGCATCATCCATGCCGCCGGCCCGGGACACGGCAAGGTGGTGATCGGCTCCTATCTCCTCGCCAACGAATCCCAGGTCCGCCGCGGCATTGCGCTGAGTTTTGCTTCGGCCATGCTGCAATCGGTGGTGGCGGTAGCCTTCATCCTCATCGCGGTGCTCGGCCTGCGCATGACATCACTGGCCATGAGCGATGCCGCCAACTGGATCGTCATCGCCTCCTACGCGCTCATCATGCTGTTGGGCGCCTGGCTCATAGCGCGCAAGCTCCTGGGCTGGGGGCACGGCCATCACCATCACCATCACGCCCATGACCTTGCCGCCAAGGCGCACGAGCACTTGCATGAGGGCGAGGCCGGGCACGAGCATCATGATCATCACCATCACCACGACGATGAGCACGAGCACGGCCATCACGAGCATTTCGTGACGCCCGATCAGCTCCGCGGCGGCTGGCGCGAGCAGCTTGGCGTGGTGCTGGCGGTAGGCATCCGCCCGTGCTCGGGGGCGCTGGTCGTGCTGGTTTTCGCGCTGAGCCAGGGATTGCTGGCCGCCGGGATATTCTCGGTGTTCCTCATGGGCATCGGTACGGCCATCACAGTGGCGATCCTGGCGACGCTCGCGGTGACCGCCAAGGACGTCGCGCGCCGGCTCCTGGCCTCGCGCGGCGGCGTCGGTGGCAATGTGTTCTGGTGGCTGGAACTTCTCGGCGCCGTAGCGGTCTTTGCCTTCGGCGCCGTGCTGCTGGTCGCCAGCTTCTACTAGCCAAGATCGTGCCCATCGCCCTCTCCCCTTGAGGGAGAGGGTGCCCGGAGGGCGGGTGAGGGGTTCTTGCCAGCATCGCCGACCCCTCATCCGACGGCTTCGCAGCCACCTTCTCCCTCAAGGGGAGAAGGGCAGGGGCTTACTTCCCGATCCGCTCGATCAGCGCCATCGCGGCGGCAGGGTTGCGCTCCTTGAAGCCGCTGATCACGTAGAGATAGACGTCCCGATCGGCCGTCTTCGCCTTGTCCGGCGAGCCATATTCCAGCCCATCGGGGCTGCCGCCGGCTGCCCATTCCCGGGCGCGCTCGGCCCAGGCATCGAGCGCCGCCGGTGAGTACCCCAGCTCCTCGTTCTCGCTCGTCCCCATGATGCGCACATAGACGAAGGGCGCGGTCACGTCGGCGATCTGCGGATAGTCGCTGTCGGCATCGAGGATTACCCCAACATTGTATTCGCGCGCCATGGCGATGAATTCGGGCACGCGGAAGCTCGGGTGGCGCACTTCGACGGCATGCTGGAGCGTGCGGCCTTCATGCGTCTTGGGCAGCAGCTTGAGGAAGGCTTCGAAATCCTCGGGGTCGAATTTCTTGGTGCCGGCCATCTGCCAGTTGATGGGGCCGAGCTTGTCCTTGAGCATGAGGATGCCGCTCGAAATGAAGCGCTCCACCGATTCACCGGCCTCGGCCAGCACGCGCCGGTTGGTCGAATAGCGCGTGCCCTTGAGCGTGAAGACGAAGTCGTCGGGCGTCTCGTCGTGCCACTTGGCGAAGCTTTCCGGCTTCTGCGAGCCGTAGAAGGTGCCGTTGATCTCGATCGAGCTCAGCTTGCCGCCCGCATATTCGAGCTCGCGCTTCTGCGTCAGGCCTTCGGGGTAGAAGGTGCCGCGCCAGGGTTCGTAGGTCCAGCCGCCGACACCGATGCGAATCTTGCCCGCCATTTTGCGCCTCCTCGTTGTGCCTGAAGAGGTTAGCCGAGTTCGGCCCGATACGCAGCCCGCTTTTGCCGCGATTGCGTGGCGGGCGCGGCAATGCTTAGCTCCTCCCATGGCGCAACTCACCACCTATCGCGGCAAGCGCGATTTTTCGCGAACTCCCGAGCCCGAAGGGCGCGTCGATGGCGGGGAGGGCAACCGCTTCGTCGTGCACAAGCACGGCGCGACCTCGCTGCACTACGACCTGCGGCTCGAAATGGATGGCGTCCTCAAGAGCTGGGCCGTGCCCAAGGGGCCTTCGCTCAATCCGGACGACAAGCGGCTCGCCATCCAGACCGAGGACCATCCGCTCGACTATATCGACTTCGAGGGCGTGATCCCGGAAGGCGAATATGGCGGCGGGCCGATGATCGTCTGGGATGCCGGCACCTGGGCGCCGATGGGCGATCTCGAGGAGAGTTTCCGGAGCGGCGATTTCAAGTTTCGTCTCGCGGGTGAAAAGCTCAAGGGCGGCTGGATGCTCAAGCGCCTCAAGCCCAAGCCGGGAGAGGACAAGGTCAACTGGCTCTTCTTCAAGGAGCACGATCCGGCCGCCTCCACGACCGAGAACATCCTCGAAAGCCGGCCGGAAAGCGTCAAGTCGGGCCTCACCATCGAGCAATTGCAGCCGGCTCCGCAAAAGCCGCGCAAGCCGGTCAAGCTTGAGCCGGGCAAGCTCAAGGGCGCGCGCGAAATGCCGATGCCCGACAAGATCCAGCCCCAGCTCGCCACCGCCACGGCGGATCCGCCGCCCATTCCGGGCGACAGGACGCCCTGGCTGCACGAGATCAAGTTCGATGGTTACCGCACCATTGCCTTCATCGAGGACCGGCAGGCACGTCTCATCACCCGCTCGGGGCTGGACTGGAGCGATCGCTACAAGCGCCTCACCAATACCTTCGCGCAGGTGCCGTGCCGGCAGGCGATCATCGATGGCGAGGTCGTGGTGGTCGACAACCAGGGCGTCACCACTTTCGCCGCGCTCCAAGATGCGCTGGCCGAAAGCCGCAGCCACGACCTCACCTTCTTTGCCTTCGATCTCCTCTATCTGGACGGCTACGACCTGCAGAACGTGGCGCTGCGCGACCGCAAGGACTTGCTGCGCGATCTCCTTGCGCCCATCGTCAGCAGCAAGTCGGCCATCCAGTACAGCGACCATGTCGAGGGCGAGGGCAGCGATCTGCTCGGGCTTGTCACCGAAAAGCACCTCGAAGGCATCGTCTCCAAGCGAGCCGATGCCCGCTACGAGCAGACCCGCTCGACGACCTGGCTCAAGACCAAGGCGCGTCGCGCCGAGGATTTCGTCATTGTCGGCTATACGCGCTCGGAAGCTGCGGGCGGGCTGGGCGCGCTGGGGCTCGGCGAATGGGTCGATGGCACGCTCGAATATCGCGGCAAGGTCGGCACGGGCTTCGATGCCCCCACGCTCGACCTCCTGCTGTCGCGCCTGCAACCGATCGAACTCGAACGCGCGCCGCTGCCGCGGGCGCCCAAGGAGCTGGTCTATGTCGAGCCGGTCTATTCGGCGCGTATCCACTATGCCAACCGCACCAATGACGGCAGCCTGCGGCACGCGGTCTACAAGGGCCTCATCGAGCCCGAGCGCCCCACCAACCGGCCCGAGCGCAGGCGGCTGATCTCGGATGCCGACCTCGCCTCCGTCTCGATCACCAATCCGACGCGGCGCCTCTTCGGCGATGATGGCCCGACCAAGCTCGACCTCGCCGTCTATTACGGCCTCGTCGGCGATTTCATGCTGCCCCATCTTTTCGGTCGGCCCGTGACGCTGGTGCGCAGTCCTTCAGGCAAGGCCGATGACATCTTCTACCAGCGGCACCCGTTCTCGGGCATGCCCAAATCCGTGGGCGTCTTCGACGCCGTCAACTCGGACAGCGAGGCGCGGCAATATCTGAGCGTGGAGGACCCCAAGGGCTATCTCGCGCTCGCCCAGTTCGGCGTCATCGAGTTCCACACCTGGGGCTGCCATCACGCCGATCTCGAAAGGCCCGACCGTATCGTGTTCGATCTCGATCCGGGCGAGGGCATCACCTGGCGCAACATCGTTGCCGGGGCGCGGCGCGTACGCGGGGCGCTGGAGGGCATCGGGCTCAATGCCTTCGTCAAGACCTCGGGCGGCAAGGGGCTGCATGTCGTCGTGCCGATCAAGCCGCATCATGACTGGAAGGCGATCCACAAGGCGACCGGCGCCATGGCCCAGGCGATCGCGGCGGGAGACCGCGATACCTTCATCGCCAATATGAGCCGGGAGAAGCGCAAGAACCGCATCTTCATCGACTTTCACCGCAATGCGCGCGGCGCCACGGCCGCTGCACCCTATAGCCTGCGTGCCCGCCCGGGATTGCCGGCTTCAACTCCCCTTAACTGGAACCAGCTGGAGTCCATCGACGCCCCGGAAGATTTGAATTATTCTTCTTTGCCTCAAATCCTCAACAGTTCCGGGGATCCCTGGGCCGAAATCGATGAATACGCGTCCGATCTGCAAGCGGTCGGTCCTTAGCCAGTTCTTTGTGTATCGCGTAGGAGACAAGTATGGCGCCGCGTTCTTCCTGGAAGGGATATCTCAAGCTTTCGCTCGTCACCTGCCCGGTGCGCCTCTATCCGGCGACCAGCACGAGCGAGCGCATCACCTTCAACCAGCTCCACAAGGATACGCATAACCGGATCAACATGAAGCCGGTCGATCCTGAGCTCGGGCTCGTCGAGCGCTCGGACCTGGTCAAGGGCTACCAGTACGAGGAAAACCAGTACGTCATCATCGACGACAAGGACCTCGAAGCGGTCAAGATCGAGTCCAGCCACACCATGAACATCGAGGCGTTCGTGGATGAGGACAGCGTCGATGTCGTCTATCTCGATGCGCCCTATTACCTCGCGCCCGATGGGGCGATGGCCGAGGAAACCTTCATCGTCCTGCGCGAAGCGCTGCGCCAGTCGGGCAAGCTCGCCATCGCGCGTCTCGTGCTCTCCAGCCGCGAGCGCGTCATCACCATTTCCGCGCGCGACAAGGGCATGTTCGTCTCCGTGCTGCGCAATCCGAGCGAAGTGCGCGCCACTGCCGAATATTTCAAGGACATCCCGGATTCCGCGGCCGACCCGGAAATGCTGGCGCTCGCCCTGCAGCTGGTCAAGCAGAAGGAAACCGAGTTCGACGCGTCCGACTATGAAGACCGGTACGAGACGGCCCTGATGTCGATGATCAGGGAGAAGCTCAAGGGTCACAAGCCGATCATCGCCGAGGCGCCCGAGCGCGGCAACGTCATCAATCTCATGGATGCCCTCAAGGCCAGCCTCTCGCAGAGCAAGCCGCCCGCCGAGAGCAAGCCCAAGGAAGAGGCTGCCGCCACCAAGACGCGCAGCAAGGCCGCTGCCGCCAAGGCGGAGCCGGTCGCCAAGCCCGCAGCCAAGAAGAAAGCCTGACGCCGCATGGTCTTTGAAGGCGCTACCTTCGGCATCCTCGGGGCCCCGCTGGCCTTTCCGAGGCGGCTTGCGGTGCGCGAGGTCGAGCGGCGCGGCGGCATCGTCCGGCGCGGCCTGACCCGGCAGACGACCCATGTGCTTTTCGGGCGCAGGCTGCTCGGTCGCACCGACGCCGAGATCGAGGCGCTTTACGATGCAGCCGCGGCTTCGGGCGCCGAGCTCATGAGCGAAGCCGGCTTCCGCCGACGGCTCGGGGCGCTGCGCAAGGAGCAGGATGCGCAGCTTTCGCGCCAGTCGATCATCGAGCAGTCGCGACTGGATCCGCGCGCCTTCGACCTCCTCGTCCTGTTCGATGCCTACGAGCACAGTGCCGAGCCCTTTTCCTTCCGCGACCTGATCCTTGCCAGGAAATATGCCAGCCTCCTGCAATCGGGCGCCGGATGGGGCGCGATTGCGCGCTCCGTGCATCTGGCCGGCAAGGTCTCCTCGCTCACCGCCGTCTCGCTCCATGCCGAGGACGAGGACACGATCTATCGGCGCGAGGGCGAGCATCTGGCCAAGCTCGACGGCCAGCGCTTCTTCGCGCTCGAGGACGCCGAGGACGACGCCGACGAATTGTTCGAGTTCGCCGAAGCGGCCGAACATCAGGGCGAATTCGCCCGGGCGGCGACGCTCTATTCGCAATATCTCTCGATGGAGCCGGCCGATTCCGTCGCCGCCTTCAACCGTGCCAACGTGCTGCGCAAGGCGGGGGAGGCCGAGGAGGCCACCCATTCCTATGCGCTGGCCATCAAGCTCGATCCCAAATTCGTCGAGGCCTGGTTCAACCTGGGCTCGCTGTGGAAGGATCGCGGGCAGGCGAACCTTGCCCGCCAGCACCTCCAGCGCGCCATCGAGATCGACCCGGATTATGCCGACCCGATCTACAACCTCGCCGCCCTGGCCTTCGAACAGGAGGACTTGGCCGAGGCCCGCGCGCTCTGGTCGCGCTATGTGGCGATGGACCCGGATTCCCTCTGGGGCAAGCGGGCGGCGCGCGGCATCTTCCTCATTGACATGACGCTTTCGGCCGAAGGCAAGATCGCATGACCGAATTCCTCTTCGATGGGCCGGAAGACGCCCCGGTGACGATCCTTCTTGCCCACGGCGCCGGCGCGCCGATGGATTCGGGCTCGATGAACGCCGCCGCTGCCGCGCTGGCTGCGGCAGGCCTGCGCGTCGCGCGCTTCGAATTCGGCTACATGGCCAGCCGCCGCACGCCGGCCGGCTCCAGGCCGCCGCCGAAGGCCGAGCTGGTCATGCCCGAATACGAGGCGGCCATTGTCGCGCTCGGCGCCCGGACGCCGCTCGTCATCGGCGGCAAGTCGATGGGTGGGCGCGTGGCCTCAATGATTGCCGACAAGATGCTGGCCGAGGGCAGGATCGCCGGGCTCCTCTGTCTCGGCTATCCCTTCCACCCGCCGGGCAAGCCCGAACAGCTGCGAACCAGGCACCTCGTCGGCCTCAAGACCCCGGCCCTCATAGTCCAGGGGACGCGCGATCAGTTCGGTACGCGCGAGGAGGTCGAGACTTATGAGCTCTCGCCCGCCATCCGCATCCTCTGGCTCGAAGACGGCGACCACGATCTAAAGCCGCGCAAGACGCTCTCCGGCTTTTCGGCCGATGACCACATGAAGACCATGGCGCAAGCGGTCGCCGATTGGTCCAAAACCCTCGCGGGCGCATGAAGGTCGCGACCTTCAATATCAACAACGTCAACCGGCGCCTGCCGAACCTTCTCGCCTGGCTCGATGCCGCCCGACCCGATGTCGTCTGCCTCCAGGAACTCAAGGCCTCGCAGGCCGAGTTCCCGGTCGCGGCCATAAACGAAGCCGGATATGGCGCCGTCTGGAAGGGACAGAAGACGTGGAACGGCGTCGCCATTCTCGCGCGTGGCGCCGACCCCATCCAGACGCGCAGTGAATTGCCGGGCGATCCCGAGGACAAGCAGGCACGCTATATCGAAGCCGCCGTCAACGGCGTGCTCATCACCTCGCTCTACCTTCCCAACGGCAACCCGCAGCCGGGGCCGAAATTCGACTACAAGCTCGCCTGGTTCGAGCGCCTGCTGGCGCTTGCCGCCGAGCTTTACGCCTCCGGCCTGCCCGTGGTGCTGGCGGGCGACTACAACGTGGTGCCGACCGATTTCGACATCTACCCCACCAAGTCCTGGGACGATGACGCGCTGCTCCAGCCCGAAAGCCGGGCGGCCTATCAGCGCCTCCTCGACCAGGGCTGGCTCGATTCCATCCGCAGCCTCCATCCCGACGAGCGCGTCTATACTTTCTGGGACTACATGCGGAACCGCTGGCCGCGCGATGCCGGCCTGCGCCTCGATCACCTGCTGCTGAGCGAGCCGCTCAAGCCCAAACTGGTCGCAGCGGGCGTCGACCGCGAGGTGCGCGGCCTCGAAAACGCCAGCGACCACGCGCCGGCCTGGATCGAACTGGAACCTTGACACTTGCAAATCGTTTGCAACAAGCTATCTTGCAAATGATTTGCAACTGCGGTTAGTCTGCCGACGCGTCCAAGGAAGTCCATATTCATGACCAGCGAAGTCTCCCAGCCGGAAAGCCTGGCACAGCCGGCCAAGCATCATGCGTGGTTGCGCCATAGCGATCAGCCGCCGCTGGCCGATACGTTCCGCACCATCCCGGTGCGGGCCAATGCCTCGGGCTGGCGTCGGTTCATGGCCTTTGTCGGCCCCGGCTACCTCGTTGCGGTCGGCTACATGGATCCGGGCAACTGGGCGACCTCGCTCGCCGGCGGCTCGCAGTTCGGCTACACGCTGCTCTCGGTGGCACTGCTCTCCAACATCATGGCCATCCTGCTGCAGTCGCTCTGCGCGCGACTGGCCATCGCCACCGGCAAGGACCTGGCGCAGGCCTGCCGTGATGCCTTCCCGCGCTGGGCCTCCTGGCCGCTCTGGGCACTGGCGGAACTCGCCATCTGCGCCACCGATCTCGCCGAGGTCATCGGCACGGCCATCGGCCTCAACCTCATCTTCGGCATTCCGCTCGAAATCGGCATTCTCATCACTACGCTCGACGTGTTCCTGATCCTCTGGCTCCAGACCAAGGGCTTCCGCTGGATCGAGGCGTTCATCATCGCGTTGCTGGGTGTCATCGCGGCGTGCTTCATCGTACAGATCGCCATGGCCGATCCTGATTGGGGGCAGGTGATCCGCGGCTTCGCGCCCACCACCGAGATCGTCACCAATCCGGACATGCTCTATCTGGCGCTCGGCATTATCGGCGCCACGGTGATGCCGCATAACCTCTACCTGCACTCGGGCATCATCCAGACCCGCGCCTATGGCCATACTTTGCCCGAAAAGAAGGAAGCCCTGCGCTTTGCCACCTGGGATTCCTCGATCGCGCTGATGCTGGCGCTGGGCATCAATGCCTCGATCCTCATCCTCGCTGCGGCGACCTTCCACGCCTCCGGCCAGTATGTGGACGATCTGGGCACCGCCCACGAAATGCTGCTGCCGCTTCTCGGCCACGCCGTCGCGCCCACGCTTTTCGGCATCGCGCTCCTCTGCTGCGGGCTCAATTCCACGGTCACCGCCACCATGGCCGGGCAGATCGTCATGGAGGGCTTCATCGACATCAAGATGGTGGCCTGGGCCCGGCGGCTGATCACGCGGCTGGTGGCCATCGTGCCGGCGATCGTGGTGATCCTCTGGGCGGGCGAGGCGCAGCTCGGGCAGCTCCTCATCCTCTCGCAGGTCGTGCTCAGCCTTCAGCTGCCCTTCGCGGTCGTGCCGCTGGTGATGTTCACCGCCAGCAAGACCAAGATGGGCGAGCTTGTGGCGCCTCGCTGGGTCATCGGCTTCGCAGCGGTGGTGGCAGCGCTCATCATCGCGCTCAACCTCAAGCTGATATTCGATTTTGTGACCGGCGCCATGGGTTAGGCGCGACAGATCGCACCTTGCGCTCGCGGCGGGCCGGGCTATGTTGCGGCCCGCGAGTCATAACAGAAGCCGCGGATTTTCATGCCGGATCATCTGCCTGCGGGCCACCCGCCGGTTGCCACCCCCAAGATCGGGGTATTGCTGCTCAATCTGGGAACGCCCGACGCGACCGATTACTGGTCTGTGCGGCGGTACCTCAAGGAGTTCCTGAGCGATCAGCGCGTCATCGAGACGCCCCGGTGGCTCTGGTGGCCGATCCTCAATCTCATCATCCTCTCGGTGCGTCCGCAGAAGAGTGGCGCCAACTACGCGCGCATCTGGGACAAGCGCACCAACGAGAGCCCGCTGCTGGTCATCACGCGCGAGCAGGCTCAGAACCTTGGCCAGCGGCTGGCCGGCGACGATGTCGTCGTCGACCATGCTATGCGCTATGGCAATCCCTCGACGGCCTCGCGCATCGAGGCGCTGCAGAAGGCCGGCTGCCAGAAGATCCTGCTCGTGCCGCTCTATCCGCAATATTCGGCAACGACCACGGCCACGGCCAACGACAAGGCCTTCGAGGCCCTGGCAAAGATGCGCTGGCAGCCCGCCGTGCGTACCGCGCCTGCCTATTTCGCCGAGCCCGCCTATATCGAGGCGCTGGCCAACAGTATCCGCGACGGCGTCGCCGCGCTCGACTTCGAGCCTGACCTCGTGATCACGTCCTATCACGGCATGCCGCGGGAATACCTGGAGAAGGGCGACCCCTACCACTGCCAGTGCCTCAAGACGACCCGGCTCGTACGCGAAAAACTGGGTTGGGACGAGAGCCGCATCATGGTCACCTTCCAGAGCCGTTTCGGCCGCGCCGAATGGCTCGAGCCCTATACCGACGAAACGCTCAAGTCGCTTCCGAGCAAGGGCATCAAGAAGATCGCCATCCTCGCCCCCGCCTTCGCCGCCGATTGCATCGAGACCCTCGAGGAAATCGCCATCACCGGCCAGGAAGAGTTCATGCACGGCGGCGGCGAACGCTACGCCTATATCCCCTGCCTCAACGCCACGCCCGGCGGCATGGACATGCTTGAGCAGGTCGTCCGCAAGGAACTGCAGGGCTGGCTCTAGGCCACCAGTGCGACGCACCGCCCATCCTTCTCCCCTTGTGGGAGAAGGTGCCCGAAGGGCGGATGAGGGGGATCGATCCATCGTCTCCCCATAACCCACCCCCACCCTCTTACTTCCCCGAGCGAAGACCCGGGGCCTATTGCCCCCCTCCACCCGAGTGGCGCCATCCGTGGGCCCCGGCTCTGCGGCCGGGGAAGACCGAGAGGGTGGAAGGCGCAGTGAACGAAAGCGCGGATGAGGGAGACCGATCTATCGTCTCCCCATAACCCACCCCCACCCCCTTACTTCCCCGGGCGAAGACCCGGGGCCTATTGCCCCCCTCCACCCGAGTAGCGCCATCCGTAGGCCCCGGCTCTACGACCGGGGAAGAACGAGCGGGTGGGAGGCGCAGTGAACGAAAGCGCGGCCGGGGAAAGTTGAGAATAGTAAGGGGCTGAGCCCAGCCCTACTTCTTGAACGTAACCCCCAGCGTCACGCGATGCGCGTCGCGCGCCGGGTTCGGGGCATCTTCCGTATGCGCGAATCCATAATCCGCCGTCAGCACCGTATGCCGGTTAAGCGTGTAATCCGCCCCAACCCCGACGCCATAGCTGGTATCCGGGCTCGACCCATCCTCATACCGCACCTGCGACCAGGCAGCGTTTGTCCGCAACGCCAGCCAGGCGTTGATCTGATAGCTGGCGTCCAGCGTCGCGCGATATTCGACGCGCGTGCTGGCGATGTTGTCGCTCGGCGGCACGAAGGCCGTTCCCAGCGCGCCGCGGATGGCGATCGTCGGGTCGGGCCGGTAGGTCACGCTCGCATCGTAGAGCGTTGTCGAAACCTGCCTGAGCCCGGCATCGTCATAGTTGACGAAACCCAGCCCGCCCGAAACCTCGGCTTCCAGCCGATCCTGCCACTTGCCGGAGACGCCCACGCGCAGCGCCGTATCGTAATTGTCAGTCTTGACGCCCACTGAGGGCGAGATCGCGTCGTAGAGGTTCTGCTGCACGCTGGCATCGCCGAAGAAGGTGAAGATCGGCGTCAGCTCCCAGCCGGCCCGCAGTCCGCCTCCGAAATAGGTGCTCGAGCGATAGCCGTTGTCGCGCAAGGTCCCGTCGATGAGTGTCGTGGGCTCATAGACCGTGCGTCCGAAACTGCCGCGCAGCGCCACCGAAAGCTTGCCGAACTGGCGCGTAACCGTGCCATCGGCCTCTGCCCCCGTCACCACTGGCGTCTGTGCCACGTCAGCCGCGGCGTTGAGCACGCTGTCCTGCGCGCGCGAAAAACTCAGATTGCCGCTGGCCTGGGTGAGGCTGTCGAGCCGATAGTCGCCGGCAATCGCGAGGCGCAGGGCATTGATCCGCACCGCGTCGCCATCGAGCTTGCCGAGTTCGGCCTCAGTATTGGCCGAGAGCTGCCCGCGCTCGAAGACGCGCGTCAGCGAGGCCTGGGGAACGATCAGGGCCTCGTAATGGTCCCCTCCATTGTCGTGCTGGTAGGCGCCGCGCAGGGACAGGCTCCAGTCGGTGCGGAAGGGCAGGCCCATGTCTTCGGCAGGACCTTCGCCCGGCAGGGGCGCGTTGGCCGGAACCCAATCCACCTTGTAGCCGTCGCGCAGGATATCGGGGTTGTCCGCGTAGGAGCCGTCGCCCGCATAGGCGATCGCGACCGGCCACAGCGAAAGCGTGGCCGCGCAGGCGATTGCGGGGAATTTCGGCCAGCCCAAATCAGCCGCTCCGGACGAGGATGGTTAAGCAAACATTGCGGTTTTTGGTTAACAAAGGTTTTCCAATTTTACCGATCGGCTTTACCGGCAATTTACCGCAGCGCTTAAAGGCAAATTATCGTCCGCCTCCCATCATCGCGCCAAGGTCAGAAGACCAGTTTTTAGCGCAAGGGATTTTGGCGCAAATGGATATTGCCACTCTTATCGGCCTCGTCGGCGGCCTCGTCGTGCTGCTGGCGGCGATCCTCCTTGAGGGATCGAGCCCGCTCTCCTTCGTCAACATATTGCCTGCCCTGGTCGTCGTCGGCGGCGCCACCATGGCGATCCTCGTGCGCTATACGCTGCAGAGTTTCGGCACGGCCATCGTCATGGGGCTCAAGAGCGCGCTCTTTTACAAGCCCGTCTCGACCACCCGCATCATCGACCAGATCGCCGAGGTGGCCGACAAGATGCGCAAGCAGGGGCCGATCGCCCTCGAACAGGTGCGGCTCACCGATCCCTTCTTCCAGCGTGGCGTGCGCATGATCGCGGACGGCTTCACCGCCGAGGCGATCCGCACCTCGCTCGAGCGCGAACGCGATCTCGACTACGAACGCACCGAGGAAAGCCACAAGATCTTCAAGACGCTGGGCGACACCGCTCCCGGCATGGGCATGGTGGGCACCCTAATCGGCCTCGTCTCGATGTTCGGCCACATGGACGATCCCAAGAAGATCGGGCCGGGCATGGCCGTGGCGCTGCTGGCGACTTTCTACGGCGCCGCCATTTCCAACGTCATCGCGCTGCCTATTTCCGACAAGCTCGCCCATCGCGCGCAGGAGGAGGGCACCAACCGCACCATGATCATCGAGGCGCTGGTCATGATCCGCGAGGGCCGCAACCCCACCGCCATTCGCGACGAGCTGGCCAGCTTCCTGCCGCTGCACGACCGCGACAAGCTGCTCTATGCGGCCTGAGCGGGGAGTTCCGGCAATGATAAAGCGCAAACAGGCTGCCGGTGGCGGCCATAGCGGCTCGTGGGTCATTTCGTTCGCTGACCTCATGAGCCTCCTCATGGCCTTCTTCGTGATGCTGCTCTCGTTCTCTGTGCAGGATCAGGAGAAGCTGGCCCAGGCCTCGGGCTCGGTGAAGGATGCCTTCGGCATCACCATCGTCGATGACAAGGCGGGCATGATCGAACGCAGCGGCAACCCTCTGCGACCCTACCCCAAGCACCTGGCCGAGCAGTCCACCGAGGCGGAATCGGAGTTCGCCACCAAGGATCGCGAGGACCGGCAGGCGCAGGGCCAGGAGGCTGAGACCTATACCAACGAGCGGACCGACGCCGAGCGCGCGGCCATGTATTCGCTGGCCGCGGCCAGCCTCAGGCAGGCCTGGCAGGACCAGCCCGACATCACCGCGATTTCGGAAAACCTCGTCGTGCAGGAAACCGAGGAGGGGATCAACATCGTGATCGCCGACCAGCAGGGGCGGGCGATGTTCCCGGATGGGTCGAAATATCCCTATGAGATGACGCGCAAGGCCATCGCGGCCATGGCGCCGCTCCTCAACCGCATGCCCAACCAGATCCGCATCACTGGCCACACCATGTCCGGCGCGCTCTATCCCAATCCGCGCTACGGCAAGTGGGACCTGTCCTTCGATCGCGCCAATGTCGCGCGGCAGATACTCGAAGAATTCGGTCTATCGGACGATCACATCAACAGCGTCGTCGGGCGCGGCGATTCCGAGCCGTTCTTCCCGAACGATCCCTATCTCTCGTCCAACCAGCGCATCGAGATCCTGGTGATGTACGAAGAGCCGCCGGTGCCGGTCGGGCTCACGCCGTAAGCGAGGCGGTCAGGCCGCCTCGACCTTGAGCACGGCGCCGTCCGCGCCCACGATCCTGATCCGCGTGCCAGCGGCGAGGTCGGGGCCGCTGACGCGCCAGACGCTGTCGCCAAGGGCCACGCGCCCGTAGCCGGCCGTGATCGGTTCGTCCAGCACCAGTTCCTGGCCGATGAAGCGGGAGGCGCGCTGGTTGAGGAAGGGGTTGTCCGTCGCCTTGGGGCGCGGGCGCACGAAGCGCAGCCAGACGAAGATCGCCACCAGCGCCAATACGGCGAAGAAGACGAATTCGAGGCTCCAGTCCATCGGATAGATCAGCGAGACGAGGCCGGTCACCACCGCCGCGCCGCCCAGCCAGACGAAGACGCCGCCGGGCAGCACGAGTTCGAGTCCCAGAAGGATGAGGCCGCCTACAACCCAGGCCCAGGCCCCGTAAGTCGCTATCCAGCTCAGGGCGGTCATGGCGGAACTCCTCTTCCTATTGCTGCGAGCCGGTGGAAGGCGGACGGCTCGTGGTGTTGCGCGGGCCGGAGCCCGAGCCGAAGGTTTCCTTGGCGATCTCGGCAATGCCGCCGATCGCGCCGATGACGCTGGAGGCTTCCACCGGCAGCATCAGCACCTTCTGGTTGGGCGAGCGGGCCAGGCCTTCGAGCGCCTTGATGTAGTTGTTGGCCACGAAGTAGTTGATGGCCTGCACATTGCCCGAGGCAATGGCGTCCGACACCACCTGCGTCGCCCTGGCTTCGGCTTCGGCGGAGCGTTCGCGGGCCTCGGCGTCGCGGAAGGCGGCTTCGCGCCGGCCCTCGGCTTCGAGCACCTGGGCCTGCTTGGCGCCTTCGGCCTGAAGGATGGCGGCCTGGCGGCGGCCTTCGGCTTCCAGGATCGCCGCGCGCTTCTCGCGCTCGGCCTTCATCTGCCGGCCCATGGAATCAACGAGGTCCTTGGGCGGATCGATGTCCTTGATCTCGATGCGGGTGATCTTGATGCCCCATGGGGAAACGGCGGCGTCCACGACCTTGAGCAGGCGGTGGTTGATCTCGTCGCGGTTGGAGAGCAGCTCATCCAGGTCCATCGAGCCCATGACGGTACGGATATTGGTCATGGTGAGGTTGAGGATGGAGAGTTCGAGATTGGCCACTTCATAGGCGGCGGCCGCTGCGTCGAGCACCTGGTAGAAGGTGATGCCGTTGGCGGTCACCGAGGCATTGTCCTTGGTGATGACTTCCTGATGCGGCACGTCGAGCACCTGCTCCATCACGTTCATCTTCTTGCCGATGGAATCGACGAAGGGAACGATGAGGTTGAGGCCGGGCCTGAGCGTGCGCGTATAGCGGCCGAAGCGCTCGACTGTGTAATTGTATCCCTGCGGGACCGTCTTGACGCCTGAGAACAGTACCAGGATCACGAGGATACCGACTGCGATCAGCGCGATGCTCAATCCATCGAGCGCAAATTCCATCTTTCGTCTCCCACAGGCTTTGCTGCTGAAGATGTAGGGAATTCAGAGCGTTCCCGCAATGCATGGCGAGGGGAACGATTGGCCTGAAACCCCGTTCTCCTGAGGCTATCCACACCTCATGCGAGGGAAGAATGCCTGCTGCACGGCCCATATGGAAAGGGCAGCTTCGCCTGTCGCTGGTCTCGATCGCGGTCGAGCTCTATTCGGCGACCAAGGCCAATGCCAAACCCACCTTCCGTCAGATTCACGAGCCGACCGGCAAACCCATCCACTACGAGAAGGTGGTGGCGGGCGTCGGGCCGGTCGACAAGGACGAGATCATGAAGGGCTTCGAGTATGAGAAGGGCGACTATGTCCTGCTCACCGACAAGGAGCTCGATGCCGTCAAGCTCGAGACGCGCAAGACGCTCGAACTCACCCAGTTCGTGGGCGCCTGCGACATCGATCCGATCTATTACGACAAACCCTATTTCGTGGTGCCGGCCGACGATCTGGCCGAAGACGCCTTTCGCGTCGTGCGCGACGCGCTGCGCGATACCCAGAAGATCGGCATCGGTCAGCTGACGCTGCGCGGCAAGGAATACCTCGTCGCCATCCGCCCCTCGGGCACCGGCCTTCTCCTCGAAACGCTCCATTACGAGGACGAGATCAGGAAGTCCGACAGCTATTTCTCGGCCATCGGCAAGGGCAAGGCCGACAAGGAGCTGGTCGAGGTGGCCGAGGCGCTGATCGACAAGAAGACGGCGCCGTTCGATGCCGACAATTACAAGGACCATTACGAGGCGGCGCTGCGCGAACTCATCGCGCGCAAGCTCAAGTCCAAGGGCAGGAAGATCACCACCGATGTCGAGCCGCCCGAGAAGCGCGCCGAGGGCAGCAATGTGGTCGACCTGATGTCGGCCTTGAAGAAGAGCCTCGAAACCGGCGCCGCCAAGCCCAAGGCTGCGGCCAGTCGGCGGAAGGCGAGCTGAAAATGGCGCTCGCCAGGGCCAGGGACCTCCTCACCGATTATCGCGCCAAGCGCGACTTCGCCAAGACGCGCGAACCGTCCGGCAAGGCGCGCGGCAAGCCGGGAAAGGCCGCCGGCGGCATATTCGTCGTGCAGCAGCACGACGCCACCCGCATGCACTGGGATTTCCGCCTCGAACTCGACGGCGTGCTCAAGAGCTGGGCGGTGACGCGCGGCCCCTCAAGCAACCCGGCCGACAAACGCCTGGCCGTGCGCGTCGAGGATCACCCGCTCGACTATGCCCACTTCGAGGGCACGATACCCGAGGGCCAGTATGGCGGGGGCACGGTGATGCTCTGGGACGAGGGGACCTGGGAGCCGATCGGCGATCCGCATGAAGGGCTCGAAAAGGGCGACCTCAAGTTCAAGCTCAACGGCCGGCGCATGAAGGGCGAATGGGTGCTGGTGCACATGAAGGGGCGCGACCGGGGCAAGAGGGAAAACTGGCTGCTCATCAAGCATCGCGACCGCTATGCCACCGAGAACGGCGACGCGCTCGTCGCCGACAACAAGACCAGCGTCGAGACCGGGCGCGATCTCACCGCCATCGCCGAGGGTCTGGCCTCGAAGAAGAAACCGGCCAAGCCCAAGGTCTGGACCCATGGCCACGAAGTCGCGCTCCCCGATTTCCGCCCACCCGAACTCGCGACCCTCGTCGATACCGTGCCGGAGGGATCAGGGTGGCTCTTCGAGATGAAGTATGATGGCTACCGGTGCCTCGCCGCGCTGGCGGGCGAGGAGGTTCGCCTCTACACCCGCAACGGCAACGACTGGACCACCGAGTTCGCCGCCATCCGCGAGCCGCTCTCCCACATTACCGGCGGCAGCGCCCTCATCGATGGCGAGCTCTGCGCCTTCGACCGCGAGGGGCACACGGATTTCTCCACTCTCAAGGCGGCGCTCTCCAACGGCAGCCCGCTGGTCTATTTCGTCTTCGATATCCTCGAGCAGGATGGCGAGGATTTGAGCGAATTGCCGCTCACCGAGCGCAAGGCGCGGCTCAAGAAGCTCCTGGGCAAGGTGGACAAGTCCTCGCCGGTCCAGTTCTCCGAGCATATCGAGGGCAATGGCGAGCAGGTGCTCAATGCGCTCTGCTCGGCCGGCCACGAGGGCGTCATCGCCAAGCGCGCCAATTCCCGATACGCGGGCGAGCGCACCAAGTCCTGGCTCAAGATCAAGTGTCTCAAGCGCCAGGAATTCGTCATCGGCGGCTGGCGTCCCTCCGAGAAGAAACGCACTTTCGCCTCGCTCCTCCTGGGCGCCTGGGACGACGACAAGTTCGTCTATCACGGCCGCGTCGGCACGGGTTTTTCGGAAAAGGACGCGGCGGCCCTGCAGGCCGCGCTCGACAAGCGTGCTCGCAAGGATACCCCCTTCGTCAACGCGCCGCGCGACATTGCCCGGGTCGCCCGCTGGGTCGAGCCGGAACTGGTGGCCGAGATCGCCTATACCGAGGTCACGCCCGATGGCGCGCTGCGGCATCCGTCCTTCCTTGGGCTGAGGGAAGACAAGCCGGCGCGCTCTGTTAAGATGGAAGTGGCGGCGTCCCCGCCTCCGGAGGACGCGCCGTCGAAAGCGGAAGGAGCGCGCGTGCAGCATCTCGATCCCGCAAGAGGCGTGGCCGCTGCCGAGCGGCTGGGCGTCAACCTCACCAGCCCCGATCGCGTGGCCTATCCAGGGCAGGGGGTCACCAAGGGCGAACTCGTCGCCTATTACGACGCCGTGGCCGACGCTATGCTGCCCTATATCGTCGATCGCCCGCTCAGCCTCGTTCGCTGCCCGCAGGGGCGCGCCAAGGCCTGTTTCTTCCAGAAGCACGATACGGGCGGCTTTCCGCCGGCGATGAAAACCGTCCAGATCGCCGAGAAGGATGGCGAGAAGGAAAGCTATTTCTACGTCGATGACCTCGCCGGCATCGTCGCCGCCGTGCAGATGAACACGCTCGAATTCCACCTCTGGGGGTCGCGGCGCGACAAGATCGAAAATCCCGAGCGCATCATCTTCGATATCGATCCCGATGAAGGCCTCGGCTTCGAGCACGTCCGCGCCGCCGCGCTCGATATCCGCAAGGGGCTCGAAGCCTGGGGCCTCAAGAGCTTCGCCATGCTCACCGGCGGCAAGGGCATTCACGTCATCGCGCCCCTGGTGCGACGGACTGAGTGGCCTGAGGTCAAGCTCTTCTGCAAGACCTTCGCCCAGGCCATGGCCGACGCCGAACCCGACCGCTTCACCACGGCCCTTTCCAAGGAAAAGCGCAAGGGCCGGATGTTCATCGACTACCTGCGCAACGAACGCGGCTCGACCGCCATCGCGCCCTATTCCACCCGCTCGCGCGAGGGTGCGCCGGTGGCGACGCCCGTCACCTGGGAAGAGCTCGAAACCATCGAGCGCGCCAACGAATTCTCACTCCCCCAGGCCGCCGAACGCGCGAAAGGCCCGGACCCCTGGAAGGGCTATTTCAAGCTCGAACAATCGATCACCAACGCCATGCTCAACGCCGTGGCCGGCCCGATCAGGGAGAGCGCGCCGAAGCGGTAGGGTTGGAAGCGGTAGGGGTAAAAAACGGTAGAGTTGGAAGCGGCAGGGATCAAGGAGCGCCTCTGGGGCGGCCATTCACCCCCCGATCCATCCCCACCCCTTACTTCCCCGGCCGAAGAGCCGGGGCCCACGGATATCTCCACTCGAGTGGAGGGGTGCAATAGGCCCCGGATCAAGTCCGGGGAAGATCGTGCTACTGGCGAAAGCTCAGCCCCGGCCCTGCGGCCGGGGAAGATTGCTGGCCAAATCACGCCTCAGCCGGGTCTTCACCCGGAAACGATCGTGTTGCCGGCTAACGCTCAGCCCAGCGTCCCATCCAACGCCAGCTTGCGGATTTCCGTCATGAAATCCCCCGCGATATCCGGGCGATCCAGAGCAAAGGCCACGTTGGCCGTGAGGAAACCTAGCTTCGAGCCGCAGTCAAAGACGCGTCCCTCATACTTCACGCCGGTGAACGGCTGGGTGTGCATCAGGCGTTGCATGGCGTCGGTGAGCTGGATTTCCCCACCCGCGCCCTTGGTCTGCTCGGAGAGCAGCGCGAAAATCTCGGGCTGGAGGATGTAGCGGCCCGAAATGAAAAGGTTCGAGGGCGCTTCGCCTACCTTGGGCTTTTCCACCATGCCGGTGATCGGGAAGCCCGTATCGGGGCCGTCGCCGCGCGCCACGATGCCGTAGGACGACACCTCAGACGGATCGACCTCCTCGACGCCGATGATGTTGCCCCCGCGTTCCTCGTAGGCATCCATCATCTGCTTGAGGACGCCCGGCTTGGCCTTGAACACCATGTCGGGCAGCAGCAGCGCGAAGGGCTGGTTGCCCACCAGTTCGCGCGCGCACCACACGGCGTGGCCGAGCCCAAGCGGCTCCTGCTGGCGGGTAAAGCTCGTCTGGCCGGCGGAAGGCAGATCCTTCTGGAGTTCGGACAATGCCTCGGTCTTGCCGCGAATCTCGAGTGTGTGTTCCAGCTCGTACTGACGGTCGAAATGGTCCTCGATGACGCCCTTGTTGCGCCCGGTGACGAAAACCAGGTGCTCGATGCCGGCTTCGCGGGCCTCATCCACTGCATACTGGATCAGCGGACGGTCGACGACGGTCAGCATTTCCTTGGGCATGGCTTTGGTGGCCGGCAGGAAGCGGGTGCCAAGGCCTGCTACGGGGAAAACGGCCGTACGAACGCGGTTCGGCAATGGGGGACTCCGTGCTAGGTGGGTAGTGTAATGCTATCTCAACGCAGTCGGTCTAGATTGCATCGAAAGTAGTTAATCAGAGGCAGTAATGGCGGTTTTGGTTACGGGCGGCGCCGGTTATATCGGCAGTCATATGGTTCTTCGGCTTGCCGATGCCAATGAGGAGGTCGTCGTTCTGGACAATCTCGTCACCGGCTTCGACTGGGCCGTGGATCACCGCGCCACCCTCGTCCAGGGCAATGTCGGCGATATGGGCCTTGTCGGCGATCTCATCGCCAAACACAAGATCACCGAAATCGTGCACTTCGCCGGATCGATCGTGGTACCGGAATCGGTAACCGACCCCCTCAAGTATTACGGCAACAACACCGCCGCCTCCCGCAACCTCATCGAGGCCGCGGTCAAGGGCGGGGTCAAGCACTTCATCTTCTCGTCCACCGCCGCCGTCTACGGCATGACCGGGCTCGAGCCGGTGGTCGAGGATTACCCGCTTTCGCCCATGTCGCCCTATGGCCGCTCCAAGCTCATGACCGAGTGGATGCTGGCCGACGTCGCGGCGGCGCATCCGATCACTTATGGCGTGCTGCGCTATTTCAACGTCGCGGGCGCCGACCCCAAGAAGCGCTCGGGCCAGTCGACACCGCTCGCCACCCACCTCATCAAGGTCGCCTGCCAGACCGCCCTCGGCCAGCGCGCCAAGATGGATATCTTCGGCACCGATTACCCCACGCCCGACGGCACCTGCGTGCGTGACTACATCCACGTCACCGACCTGGTTGAAGCGCATGCGCTGCTGCTCAATCACCTGCGCAAGGGCGGGAACAGCACCACGTTCAATTGCGGCTATGGTCGCGGCTATTCGGTGCGCCAGGTGGTCGATACGGTCAAGGCCGTCTCGGGCATCGACTTCCGGGTCGATGAAGGCCCGCGCCGCGCGGGCGATCCGCCGGCCATTGTCGCGGGGGCCGACAAGGTCCGTCAGCTCCTTGGCTGGAAGCCGGCGCATGACGACCTCACCGGCATCGTGCGCTCCGCGCTCGATTGGGAAAGCTACCTCGCCACGCGCAACCGCTAGGGTCTGTACTCAATTGCACCGGTAGGTGAGGTTGCGATGGCCGCCCCACCCACCGGACTTCCCCGGACTTGATCCGGGGCCTATTGCACCCCTCCACTCGAGTGGAGGAATCCGTGGGCCCCGGCTCTGCGGCCGGGGAAGTTCAGCGGGTGTGGCGCGGCAGACGGACAGCGCCTTCCGTTGGAATCTTTCGGATCGGTAGATAAGGCGCTCTGGGGCGCCGGGACTTGTTGAGTACGGACCCTAGGGCGAAAGTGTGGCGGCGCCCGACGCCGCCTCGCCGCCATGCTATTGGCGATCAAGGCAAATCCGCCCGCATCCGGGTAGAGGCATGTCCGTGCTATCCTTGAGGGAATCGAGGAGACCAGAATGGCGAAGTCACCTTTCCGCGTCCCGCTGATCGTTCTTGCCCTGGCCCTCCTGACGGTGCCCGCCCTGGCGCAGTCGCAGGAGAGCTTCGGTTCCTTCATCCGCTCGTTCGAGGCCAAGGCCCTGGCGGCGGGGGTGACGCGCGAAACCTATCGCCGCGCCACGGATGGCCTCACCGAAGATCCCAACGTCCCCAATCTCGTCACCACCCAGCCCGAATTCACCACGCCCGTCTGGGACTATATCGACAAGCGCGTCTCCAATGAGCGGATCGGGCAGGGCCAGAAGGCCATGGGCGAGCAGAAGGCGCTCTTCGCCGCCGCCGGCCAGCGCTACGGGGTCGATCCCTATCTCCTCGGCGCTATCTGGGGGATCGAGACCAATTACGGCACGATCCTTTCCAACACCAAATACATCAAACCCATCATCCGCTCGCTCGCGACAGTGGTCCATCACCGCCGGGCGCGGCTCAAGGAAGACGAGCAGGATCTCATCGCCGCGCTCCTCCTCGTCCAGCGTGGGCCGCTCGATGCCAAGCACCTCGTCGGCTCATGGGCCGGCGCCATCGGGCACCTCCAGGTCAATCCGAGCAATGTTCTCAAATACGGCACGGATGGCGATGGCGACGGCCAGATCGACCTTCACGATTCCCTCGCCGACGCGCTGGCCACCACCTCGCGCTTCCTCATCGGTCTCGGCTACCAGCCGGGCATGGATTGGGGCTACGAGGTGCAGTTGCCCGAGGGGTTCGACTACACCCTTGCCGGGCGCGACGGTTATCGCACCATCGGCTTCTTCGCCGATCGCGGCGTCACGCGGGTTGGCAACCGCAAGTTCCCCGATCCCGGCACGCCGGTCTTCCTCTATGTGCCGGCGGGCAAGACCGGGCCGAAATTCCTGATGACGCCCAATTATCTCGTGCTCAAGGGCTACAATTTCTCGGATAGCTACGCGATGGCCATCGCCCATCTCACGGATCGGCTGAAGGGCGCCGGCGATTTCGCCCAGCCCTGGCCCCGCCATGCGCAATTCCCCAACCTGGCCCAGCGCAAGGCCATCCAGGCCGCCCTCGTCAAGCTCGGCTATCTCAAGGGCAGTTCGGACGGCCGCATCGGGCCGGTGACGCAGGAAGCCTATGCGCGCTTCCAGGCGTCGCGCGGGGAAGTGGCGGATGGGTTCGTAACCATCGAGGCCTATAACGAACTGGCGGCGGCCGTCCGCTGACGGCCAGTTCATTGGCCGCAAACATGAAAAGCTGCTAAGACGCGCCCATGAACAGGAAGTCGATAAAGCTCTGGATCGTCGGGCTGATCATCGCCGCGCTCGTCCTCACGGACCTGGCGCCGATGTTCGTGCAGGCGCAGGAAGCCGCGCCTTCCATCCAGGTCGCCCAACAGCAGCAGCCGCGCCAGCGGCGCACGCTGATGGATATGCTTTTCGGCCCCAAGCAGCAGCCGCAGGTGGTCCAGCAAGCGCCTGTCGAGCAGCCGCGCCGCAAGGCGCCGGTCGCCGCAGCCCCAGCCGCACCGGCCAAGCCGGTGGTCGAAAAGGCGGCCAATGCCACGCGCCTCATGGTCTTCGGGGATTCCCTCGGCATCGATCTCGGCAAGGCGCTGGAGCGCTTCTACTCGGAAGACCCGAACCTGGTCGTCATCAACAAGTCCAAGGCGTCGACCGGCTTCGTCCGGCACGACTACTACGACTGGAACAAGGTGATTTCCGACGAGATCGCCGCCAACAGCTTCGATCTCGCCGTCGTCTTCCTCGGCATCAACGACATGCAGGTGCTCGACGAGGACGGGCAGAGCTTCACCCCGCTCACCGAGGACTGGAACAAGCACTACACCGCCCGCCTCAACGACGTGCTCTCGCAACTGCGCGCCGCCAACAAGCCGGTGGTCTGGATCGGCCTGCCGCCGGTGGCCGATGCCAGCTTTTCGTCCGACCTCAGCCAGATCACCTCGCTCCAGCGCATGGCGAGCTTTTCGGGCGGCGCGGAATTCCTCGATATCTACGAGAAATTTGCCGACGAGAACGGCCAGTTCGCCAGTTTCGGCCCCAACCTCAAGGGCGAGAATGTGCGCATGCGCAAGGATGACGGCATCCACTTCTCGACCGCAGGTTCGGACAAGCTCGCCTTCTACCTCAGCCAGGCCATCCGCGCCTTCTATCGCGGCGGCGGCGTCAGCATCGCAGTGGCCGATCCGCTGGTCGGCACCGATGCCCAGCCCATGCTGCGCCCGCCCTATCAGGGGCTCGGCCAGATCCGCCTCCTCGAAGTGGCAGGCGCCGTGATCCCGCTTTCCAAGACGCCGCCGCGCGCCACCGATCTCATCACCGCCTCGACCGCTCCGGCGGCAAAGCCGATCGATCTCGAGGCGCTGATGCAGGCTCCGATCGGGCGCGTCGATGCCTTCGGCGTCGGCATCGCCCCGCAGGACCCCGACGAGGAGCAGCCGTGAGGCGTGCCTTTCTCGACGCCCTTGTCGGCCGCACTTCGGATCGCGCAGGTCAGGGTATTCTCAGGGTCGGCATCAATGGCGTCGATGGTTCCGGCAAGACCACGCTCGCCGACGAACTGGCCCCGCTCGTCGCAGCCGCGACCGGCCTGCCGGTCATCCGTGCCAGCATCGATGGCTTCCACAATCCCCGCGCCGTCCGCTATACGCAGGGGCGTTCCTCGCCGCGCGGATTTTACGAAGACAGCTTCAACCTCAAGCTCTTTCGCGAGCTCCTGCTCGATCCGCTGAGCCCCGGCGGCAACCGCCTCTACCGCCCCGCGGCCTTCGATCACCGCATCGACAGCACGGTCAGCGGCGAGCCGCAACTGGCCGCAATTCCTTCGATTCTCATCGTCGACGGCATCTTTCTCCTGCGCCCCGAACTGGCCGAATACTGGGATCTTTCGATCTTCCTCGATGTCCCCTTCACCCAATCCTTCGCCCGCATGTCCAGGCGCGACGGCAGCCCGCCCGAAGAGAGCGCAGCCGAAAACCTGCGTTATCGCGACGGCCAGCGTCTCTATTTCGAAGCGTGCAAGCCGCAGGAGCGGGCAGACGTGCTGGTCGACTACGCGGATCTGGAGCGCCCCGCGATCCTGCGGGGGTGAGGACACCCAAGTCCAACCAGGCGTGTCGCTACTCTCTCGTCCCCCGCCGCAAGACCTCGCCGATCACCGCCTGCCCCTCCGGTGGCGGCACCTGCTCGATCCGGCGATACACCCGCCCATCGGGCGTCCGCGCCAGCAGCCCTTCATCGACCATGCCGCGCCGCAGGATCGCGTGATCCCCAAAACTGTGGCCGGCATTGATGAAGGCGTTGATCTCGGCCTCGCTGAACCGCTCGCCCGACGGGATTCGCGCCCAGATCGCCCAGAGGCACAGGAGCTGGTGGTTGGTCTTTCCCGGCCAGCGCAACATGCGGCCTTGTGCGTCAAAATGGCGGAGCACCTGCTCCACCTTGGCGCTATCGAGCCTCGGCTCGGTCTCCCCCGCCATCGGCTCGGCGATGGCGCCAGCGCGAAAATGCTGGAAATTGCGATGGCCGCCGGCCTTGGCCAGCATGTTGAGCAGCTCGACATGGCTGGGCAGGCTTTCGCGCCCGGCAAGCTGGCTGCGCAGCGATTTGGCGAAGGCCGAAACATCGGCGACGGCGAACGGAATATGGGGTCTCGACATGACAATCCTCATCGAGGGCGCCAGCGGGAAACGATCGGTGTCGGTGGTCGCCCTTGCGACTTGGCGCCCGAAGATGGGGTCAAGGTCATGGAGGAAGAAGGTGCAGGTTTAGCTCCCCTTGCGGGGTGGCGACGCCTCGGTGAACTGCGGACCGGGCATAGCTCTAGCGGGTTCGGGGCCGGGCAGCAAGTCCGGCCCCGTAAGGCGATCAGGCGGGCAGGTCGGTCTTGCCCATGAGGTCGAGGTCGATGGCGCGGGCCGCCTGGCGGCCTTCGCGGATCGCCCAGACCACCAGCGACTGGCCGCGGCGCATGTCACCCGCGGCGTAAACGCCCTTCTGCGAGGTCTGGTAGGAGAAGGTGTCGGCGAAGAGATTGCCGCGCTTGTCGAACTGCGCGTCGAGTTCGGTCAGCATGCCTTCATGCACGGGGTGGGCGAAGCCGATGGCCATGAGCACCAGATCGGCCTTGATGATGAACTCGGTGCCCGGAATCGGCTGGCGCTTGCGGTCGACGCGCGCCACCTTGACGCCGATGACGCGGCCCAGGCTGTTGCCGATGATCTCCATCGTGCCGGCGGAAAACTCGCGGATGGCGCCTTCCGACTGGCTGGAGGAGGTGCGCATCTTGACCGCCCAATTGGGCCAGTTGGTCAGCTTGTCTTCCAGCTCCGGCGGCTGCGGGCGCACGTCGAGCTGCGTCACGGCGATGGCGCCCTGGCGGAAGGCGGTGCCGATGCAGTCCGAAGCGGTATCGCCGCCACCGACCACCACCACATGCTTGCCGGCCGCCACCAGCGGCTCCTCGTGCGACACGTCCTCGCCACCGAGACGGCGGTTCTGCTGCACCAGGAACGGCATGGCGTAGTGCACGCCACCCAGTTCGACGCCGGCCGCTTCCACGTCACGGGGATGCTCCGAGCCGCCGCAGAGCAGCACCGCGTCATGGGCGGCCTGCAGGTCCGAGAGCGGGCGGCTGACGCCGATATTCTCGTTGTAGTGGAAGGTCACGCCTTCGGCTTCCATCTGCTCGACGCGGAAGTCGATATGGTCCTTTTCCATCTTGAAGTCGGGAATGCCATAGCGCAGGAGGCCCCCGGCCTTGGGCTCGCGCTCATAGACATGCACGTCATGGCCGGCGCGGGCGAGCTGCTGGGCAGCCGCCAGGCCCGCCGGGCCGGAGCCGACGATGGCAACCGTCTTGCCGGTCTTGGCCTGCGGCGGCTGCGGCTTGATCCAGCCATTGCGGATGGCCTTGTCGGCGATGGATTGCTCCACCGTCTTGATGGCCACCGGGGTATCCTCGAGGTTGAGCGTGCACGCTTCCTCGCAGGGGGCCGGGCAGATGCGACCGGTGAATTCGGGGAAATTGTTGGTCGAGTGCAGATTGCGCGCCGCCTCTTCCCAATCCTGCTGGTAGACGAGGTCGTTCCAGTCCGGAATCTGGTTGTGGACGGGGCAGCCCGTATCGCCGTGGCAATAGGGAACGCCGCAATCCATGCAGCGGCTGGCCTGGTCCACCACCGCTGCTTCCGACATCGGAATGGTGAACTCGCCGAAATGCCGCACGCGGTCGGAAGCCGGCTCATAGCGCGGCTCCTGACGCTCGATCTCGAGAAAGCCTGTAACCTTACCCATAGTGACTTTCCTTATTCGGCAGCGACGCTGAGGCCAGCGCGCTTCTTTTCCATTTCACGGATTGCGCGGCGATATTCGACCGGCATCACCTTGACGAACTTGGGACGCATGGCCTCCCAGTTCTCAAGGATGAAGCGGGCGCGGCTCGAACCCGTGTAGTGCAGGTGGTTGGCGATGAGCTGGTGCAGGCGCTCGTCGTCATGCTTGGTCATGTCGCCGGAAATATCGACGCGCCCATGCCATTCGAGGTCCCCACCATGGTGGTGGATCGTCTGCATGAGGTTTTCTTCCTCGGGCACCGGCTCGAGGTCTACCATGGCCAGGTTACAGCGCGAACGGAACGTGCCGTCCTCGTCGAGCACATAGGCCACGCCGCCCGACATGCCCGCCGCGAAGTTGCGGCCGGTCTTGCCGATGACGACGACCACGCCGCCGGTCATGTATTCGCAGCCGTGGTCGCCCGTGCCTTCGACGACCGCCACCGCACCCGAGTTGCGGACGGCGAAACGCTCGCCGGCCACGCCCCGGAAATAGCACTCGCCCTCGATGGCGCCGTAAAGCACGGTATTGCCGACGATGATCGAGTTTTCCGGCACGATCCGCGTATTGGCCGCCGGCCGTACCACCAGCCGGCCGCCGGAAAGGCCCTTGCCCACGTAATCATTGGCATCGCCTTCAAGATCGAAGGTCACGCCGCGGGTGAGGAAGGCGCCAAAGCTCTGTCCGGCCGTGCCGTGCAGCTTGACGACGATGCTGTCATCCGCCAGCCCCTCGTGGCCGAAGACCTCTGCCACGCGGCCCGAAAGCATCGCACCGGCCGAACGGTCGCGCGAGCGGATCGGCAGTTCGATCTGCACCGGCGTACGGTCGGTGAGAGCGGGTTCGGCCAGCGTGATCAGCTTGCGGTCGAGCACGTCCTCGAGGTGATGGTTCTGCGTCTCGGTGTGGTAGATCGAGTCGCCGCCGATCGGGGCCGGCTTGTAGAAGAGCCTGGAGAAGTCGAGCCCCTTGGCCTTCCAGTGGTTGAGCAGGCGCTTCTGGTCGAGCAGGTCCGAGCGGCCGATGATCTCGTCGAGATTGCGGACGCCGAGCGAGGCCATGAGGCCGCGCAGCTCTTCTGCGACATAGAAGAAGTAGTTGATGACGTGCTCGGGCGTGCCCTTGAAGCGCTTGCGCAGCACCGGGTCCTGGGTGGCGATGCCGACCGGGCAGGTGTTGAGGTGGCACTTGCGCATCATCACGCAGCCAGCCGCGATCAGCGGCGCGGTCGAGAAGCCGAACTCGTCGGCGCCCAGCAGCGCCCCGATCAGCACGTCGCGACCGGTCTTGAGACCACCATCGACCTGCAGCCGCACGCGTGAGCGCAGGCGGTTGAGCACCAGCGTCTGGTGGGTTTCGGCAAGGCCGATTTCCCACGGGCCGCCGGCATGCTTGAGCGACGTCAGTGGAGACGCGCCCGTGCCGCCGTCATAGCCCGAGATCGTGATGTGGTCGGCGCGCGCCTTGGCGACGCCCGCCGCGACCGTGCCCACGCCCATTTCCGACACGAGCTTGACCGAGATGTCGGCCTTCTCGTTGACGTTCTTGAGGTCGTAGATGAGCTGGGCCAGATCCTCGATCGAATAGATGTCGTGATGCGGCGGGGGCGAGATGAGGCCCACGCCCGGCGTCGAATGCCGGGTCTTGGCGATGATCCAGTCGACCTTGTGGCCCGGCAACTGCCCGCCTTCGCCGGGCTTGGCGCCCTGCGCCACCTTGATCTGGAGCACGTCGGCATTGACCAGGTATTCGGTGGTGACGCCGAACCGGCCCGAGGCCACCTGCTTGATCGAGGAGCGCAGCGGGTTCTGCGAGCCATCGGGCAGGGGCTTGTAGCGGTCGGCTTCCTCGCCGCCTTCGCCGGTATTGGAGCGCCCGCCGATCTGGTTCATGGCCATGGCCAGCGTCGTATGCGCTTCGCGGCTGATCGAGCCGAAACTCATGGCGCCGGTCACGAAGCGATGGACGATATCGGCCGCCGGCTCCACCTCATCGAGCGGCACGGCTTCGCCGAGCGGCTTGATGTCGAAGAGGGTGCGGATCGACATATGCCGGTTCTCGCCCTCGTTGATCGCCTTGGCGAAGGCGTCGTAGCGAGCCTGCGCACCTTCCTTTGAATCCTCGGCGGTACGCACGGCGTGCTGCAGGTCGGCCACCACATTGGGCGACCAGGCGTGCGCCTCGCCGCGCATGCGGTACATATATTCCCCGCCCACATCGAGCGCGCGGCGCAGCACGGCCTCGTCGCCGAAGGCGAGGCGGTGGCGACGCACCGTCTCCTCGGCGATTTCGGCCAGGCCAACGCCCTCGATGGCGTGCGCGGTGCCGAAGAAGTAGCGCTGCACGAACTCGGTCTTGAGCCCAACGGCGTCAAAAATCTGCGCGCCGCAATAGGACTGGTAGGTCGAGATGCCCATCTTGGACATGATCTTGAGCAGGCCCTTGCCCACCGACTTGATATAGCGGTGGACGACTTCCTCGGCATCGACCTCAGGCGGATATTCGCCTTCGGCATGAAGCGAGGAGAGGGTCTCGAAGGCGAGGTAAGGGTTGATCGCTTCCGCGCCATAACCGGCCAGCATGGCGAAGTGATGCATCTCGCGCGCTTCGCCCGTCTCGACCACGAGGCCCGAGGAGGTGCGCAGACCCTTGCGGATGAGGTGGTGATGCACGGCCGCGGTCGCCAGCAGCGCCGGGATGGCGATGCGGTCGGCCGAGATCAGGCGGTCCGAGAGGATGATGATGTTGTATTCGCCGCGCACGGCGACTTCCGCCGCCTCGCAGATGGCGTTGAGCGCCGCTTCCATCCCGATCGCGCCCATATCGGCGGGATAGGTGATGTCGAGCGTTTCCGTCTTGAACGGATTGTCGGACATATCGCCGATATTGCGGATCTTCTCCAGGTCCTCGTTGGTGAGGATCGGCTGGCGCACTTCGAGGCGCTTCTGCGTCGAGAGCCCTTCGAGGTCGAAGAGGTTGGGGCGCGGGCCGATGAAGGAGACGAGGCTCATCACCGATTCCTCGCGGATCGGATCGATCGGCGGGTTGGTGACCTGGGCGAAGTTCTGCTTGAAATAGGTATAGAGGAGCTTGGACTTGTCCGAGAGCGCCGAGAGCGGCGTGTCGGTGCCCATCGAACCCACGGCTTCCTGGCCGGTGGTCGCCATCGGCGCCATCAGCAGCTTGATGTCTTCATTGGTGTAGCCGAAGGCCTGAGCGCGATCGAGGAGGCTCGACGAGGGTTCGGGCGCTTCCGGGGCAACCGGCGGCAGGTCCTCGAGCACGATCTGCGTGCGGCCCAGCCAGGTGGCATAGGGGTTGGCCGTGGCGAGCTGGCTCTTGATCTCTTCATCCGAGACGATGCGCCCCGCTTCGAGGTCGACCAGCAGCATGCGGCCCGGCTGCAGGCGCCACTTCTCGACGATGTCTTCTTCCGGAATGTTGAGCACGCCGGCTTCGGAGGCCAGCACCACATGCTCCTCGCGCGTCACGAGGTAACGCGCCGGCCGCAGGCCGTTGCGGTCGAGCGTCGCCACCACGTAGCGGCCGTCCGAGATCGACATGGCGGCCGGGCCGTCCCAGGGCTCCATGAGCGCGGCGTGGTATTCGTAGAAGGCGCGGCGCTGTTCGTCCATGAGCGGGTTGCCCGCCCAGGCTTCCGGCACCAGCATCATCGCGGCATGGGGCAGCGGATAGCCGCCGCGCACCAGGAATTCGAGGGCGTTGTCGAAGCACGCCGTGTCCGACTGGCCTTCATAGGAGATCGGCCAGAGCTTGGAGATTTCCTCGCCGAACAGCTCGGAATGCACCGAGGCCTGCCGCGCCGCCATCCAGTTGACGTTGCCGCGAATGGTGTTGATCTCACCATTATGCGTGGTCATGCGGTAGGGGTGGGCCAGCTTCCAGGACGGGAAGGTATTGGTCGAGAAGCGCTGGTGGACGAGCGCGATGGCGGATTCGAAATCCTCGTCCGAGAGGTCCGGGTAGAAGGCGCCGAGCTGGTAGGCGAGGAACATGCCCTTGTAGACCAGCGTGCGCAGCGACATCGAGACGACATAGAAGCCGTTGTCGCCCGCCACTTCCGGCAGTGCGCTATAGACGGTGTTGGAAATCACCTTGCGGGCGATGAAGAGCCGGCGCTCGTATTCGTCGTCGGTCAGCCCGGCCGGGCGGCCGATGAAGATCTGCTCGATGATCGGCTGGGTGGCGATGACGCCTTCGGAGAGCCTGGAATTGTCGGTCGGCACCGTGCGCTCGCCGAGCAGTTCCAGCCCCTCATTGGCGAGGCATTGCCGCACGACTTCGGCGCAGCGGTCACGCAGCGCGCGGTCGTTGGGGTAGAAGAGCATCGCCACCGTATATTGCCCGGCTTCGGGCAGGGCGAAATCGGCGACCTTCTTGAAGAACTTGTGCGGGGTCTGGATCAGGATGCCGGCGCCGTCGCCCATCAGCGGGTCGGCGCCCACCGCGCCGCGGTGTTCGAGGTTCTCGAGGATTTCGAGACCCTTCTCGACTACTTCGTGGCTCTTGCGGTTCTTGATGTTGGCGATCATGCCGATGCCGCAGGCATCGCGCTCGCGGTTGGGATCGTAAAGACCCTGGGCTTCGGGGCGGCCGGTTTTGCGAGGTGCTATGCCGTTCGTACCAGGATGCGCGCTCGATCCGTTCCGTTCGTGGGCCATATCTTTATCCTCGCTTTAGGTCGGTGGGCGCTTGCCCATCCGGGCCCGGCGCAATGAGGCCGGGCGATGTCTGTGCCTTTGCGCGGTTCCCCAAACGGGAAAATACCGCACGCTATTCCTTTCCTGGATGCACTTCGCGCCCATGGCATTTCGCACGACCATCGCCGAAAAGTGTCGCCACTTTCCGGGACCATGCTGGGCCGGGTCGTACTGTGTACGCCTCGGGCGGGCAGCGCAATCCTATCTGATTGAGAGCGGCTCTGCATCCAAATGGCCGCTCGGTGGGCACTGATGGCCCCGCAAATCCGTTTCCGCTATCGATAAGC
Organism: Paradevosia shaoguanensis; assembly: GCF_016801025.1. Classification (GTDB taxonomy): domain Bacteria; phylum Pseudomonadota; class Alphaproteobacteria; order Rhizobiales; family Devosiaceae; genus Paradevosia; species Paradevosia shaoguanensis. Next base: position 2,466,057 of record NZ_CP068983.1, read on the forward strand.
GGGCCAGCCGGCTTTGCGTGCGGCCAGACCGGGGAGACCGGATGGCCGCGGGTGCAGGACGGGGGCTACCGTTTCTGAGGTTCCATGGTTTCTGCCCCTTCTCCTATTGCGGTGCGATGGAAACTTCGCGATCCGCTGTTTAATGGACAACACTGCTGTCCTATTCAATGAGGTTTACACATTTTTTTGAGCATCGCAAGCGTTAGCGCATGCTTTTTTGACGCAGGAAATAGGACAAGCCCAACTTCAAATAGGAGTTGGGCGCGAAAAGGGCAGGAAATCGGGCAAAACAAAAGGCGCGGACGGGTGTCCGCGCCTTAGTGGGAGGAGGAAGAGGAGGGTGGTTAGTTGACCTGGGCCTGGCCTTCCAGGGACTTGGTCTCGGTGTTGATCGCGATCTGGCGCGGCTTCTTGCTCTCGGGCAATACGCGCTTGAGCTCGATGTGGAGGAGACCATTCTCGAGGTTGGCGCCGGTCACTTCCACATAATCGGCAAGCTGGAAGCGCAGCTCGAAGGCGCGCTCGGCAATGCCGCGATGCAGGAATTCACGGGGCTTCTCGGCGGTTTCGGGAGCCCGGGCGCCCTTGATGGTCAGGCCGTTTTCCTTGCTTTCGATGGCGATGTCGCTCGAGGCGAAGCCGGCGACGGCGATCGAAACGCGGTAATTGTCCTCACCGACGCGTTCGATGTTGTAGGGAGGATAGGATTTGGCCTCCTGGAGATTGTCCAGGCGCGAGAACAGACGGTCGAAACCGACGGTCGAGCGGTAGAAGGGCGAAAAATCGATGGACTGCATGGTCACATTCTCCTGTGAGCAACGTGGATGTCGGCACTGCGCCCAAGGGCTCCCTCAATAGGCGAGCAATGGCTGGCGCGCTGCCGGTCCCCGGATCGTTCCGGCGGACAACATTGATTTAGGAAGCCAATTCCGGCCTTCAAGGGGCGGCCAGATGAACCCGATCTGAATGATCGGCTCGGACCCCGTTCAGGTGCGGTGCGCAATATGGGAACCGTGCAGACGATCCTGCACCTCGAAATGAGCCCGTCGTCACACCCGCCCCCCGCGCGGCGGGCCATCAGAGGAAAAACCAGCGTTTCGTTCCCGGAGCGCTGGTTTTTCTTTGTCCCGGGCCCTAAAGCTTCCCCAATGTGGGGTGCAAGGTCCGCGCAATGAATGTCGTCGTCGATCCCAACGGGCCGCCGCTGGCGGCTACGCCGTCCAACCCGGTGCCGGAAGGCGCGCGGGCCGGCTATTTCGTGACGAGCGACAATGTGCGGCTGCGCTATGCACTGTTCCCCCGGAAAGGCGAAGTGCCGCGCGGCACTGTCTGCATTCTCCAGGGTCGCGCTGAATTCATCGAAAAGTATTTCGAGACCATCGCCGATTTCCAGGCGCGCGGCTTTGCCGTGGCGACGTTCGATTTCCGCGGGCAGGGCGGGTCCGAGCGCGTCGTTCCCGGCCGGCTCGGCTATGTCGACCGCTTCGAGGATTACTGGACGGATCTGCGCAGCTTCCATGCCGGCATCCTGCTGCCCGATTGCCCGCCGCCCTTCTATCTCGTCGCCCATTCCATGGGCGGGCTCGTCGCCCTCGATGCCGGGCGTCGCGACCGCCTGATGTTCGACCGGCTCTTTCTCTCAGCCCCGATGATCGCGCTCGAAGGCGTGGGCATGAGCATGGCCGGGGCCTCTCGCCTCGCCAACGTGCTGAGCTTTCTCGGCCTCGGTCGCCTGCCCCTGCCGGGCCACGACAAGCCGATGGTCGAAAAGACCTTCCCGGACAATCCCCTGACCGGCGACCGCGCGCGCTACCTTCGGAACGGGGAAGTGCTTGCCGCCCAGCCGAACCTCGCCACCGGCGCGCCGACCATTCGCTGGGCCGCCGCGGCCACCGAAATGATGGGTGAAGCCGCCCGTGATCGTTTCCCCGGCTCGGTCAGGATTCCCGTCCTGATGCTGGCCGCCGCCCGCGATCGCGTCGTTTCGACCCCAGCCATCGAACAACTGGGCCTGCGCATGCGCACCGGCCGCCACATCGTCATCCCCGGCGCCCAGCACGAACTCTTCATGGAAACCGACCCGATCCGCGGTCAGGTTCTGGCCGCGTTCGATGCATTCATCACGGAGCAGAGCGGCTAGGGTCCGTACTCAATTGCACCGGTAGAAGAGGTTGCGATGTGCACCGGCAGATGAGGTTGCGATGGCCGCCCCACCCACCGGACTTCCCCGGACTTGATCCGGGGCCTATTGCACCCCTCCACTTGAGTGGAGATATCCGTGGGCCCCGGCTCTCCGGCCGGGGAAGTTCAGTGGTTGCGGAACGCAGTTCGCCTAAGCTACTGGATCGAAACACCTCCCCCCTTGCGGGGGAGGCTGGGAGGGGGGTGAGCCAAATGCCCCCATCCCGCCGTTCCTACCCCGCCCGCAACACCGCCATGGCCGCCGCATGCAATTCCGGCGTCGCCGCGGCGATGCAATTGCCGCCTTCCTCGGGCGCCCCGCCATCCCAGGTCGTCACCACGCCGCCGGCATTGGTGATGATCGGCACCAGCGGCGCGATATCCACGTTCTTGAGCCCCGGCTCGACCACGAGGTCGATATGCCCCGCCGCCAGCAGGCAATAGGCGTAGCAATCGAGCCCGTAGCGCGTCTGCAGCACGCGAGAGCGCAGGGCGTTCCATGGCCGTTCCGTCCCCGTCTGCACGAAAAGGTCGGGCGTCGTCGTCGATAGTTTGGCGCGTTCCAGGTCGGTCACCGCGCTCGTCCGGAGCACGATTTCCTCTTCCCCGCGGCGATAGACCGTGCGGCCGGGCAGGCCCAGATAGGTTTCCCCGGTAAAGGGCTGGGCCATCAGCCCCGCTTCGGCGGCGCCATTGACCATGAAGCCGATCAGCGTACCCCAGACCGGGACGCCCGAGATGAAGGCGCGCGTGCCGTCGATCGGGTCGATGATCCACTGGCAGGGATTGTCGCTCAGCTTCGGGTCCCATTCCTCCCCGATCAGCCCGTGGTCGGGATAGCGCGAGGAAATGAGCGCGCGCACGGCGATCTCGGCCTGCTTGTCGGCTTCGGTTACAGGGTCGAAGCCGTCCGCCAGCTTGTTCTCGACAGCCAGGGGGCTGCGGAAGCGCGGCAGGGTTTCGCGTGCGGCGGCATCGGCGGCCAGAAGCAGCGTCTCAAGAATTTGCGCGGGTGCAAGGCCGGCAAGCGGCGTACGGGCAGAATTGGTGCCAGTCATGAGGTGGATGTTCTCTGCAGGTCGGGCGCGAATTGCGCGAAAATGCCGTTAGTCGGCGTGGATCATTTTTGCAACAACGAATGGTAACTTGCTGTGTCGGGAGCATTGCGCACTTGATCGACTCGGCAATTGGGTTCACGCCAGAGAGGCATGATGGGCGGGAAGCTCGCGACAGTCTTATTCAGGCCATCGTAGGCGTCCCTCGTTTCCTCCCTTGACTGGAGCGCCGCACCACTATCCGGCGCTCTTTCCTTTTTCTGAAGGATCGCTATTCAGCCGCCGCCTTGGTGGTGGCCAGCATGGTGAGGTCGAGCCCGATCAGCGCGAAGATCAGCCTCTCCACCAATTGCCGTACCGCATCGAAGCTGTCGTTTCGCGAGAGCGTCACCTCGTTCATATAAAGGTGCCGGCTGATTTCGATCTGCACGGCATGAACGCCATATTGCGGGCGTCCATAGGTGCGCGTGGCATAGCCGCCGGCATAGGGCCGGTTGCGGGCGACCTTGAGGCCAGCGCCCGAAAACACCGTCTCCACCAGATCCATCAGGATCGGCGCGCAGGTCGTGCCGTAGCGGTCGCCGAGCACGATGTCGGGCGCGGCCTTGTCGCCGCTGCGCGCCAGGCGCGGCATGGAATGGCAATCGACCAGCACCGCCACCCCGAACTGGGTCAGCGCTTCGCTCAAGAGCTTCTGCAGGGTGGCGTGATAGGGCAGGTAGATGCCCTCGATGCGCGTGCGGGCGTCGTCGAGCGTCAGCCGGTCGCGATAGATCGGCTTGTTCTCGGCCACGACGCGCGCCAGCGTGCCCAGCCCGGCGGCCACGCGCGGGGAGGTGGTATTGCAGCGCTCCGAGAGCGGCTCGTCGAACATCTGGGGGTCGAGTTCCCAGGGTTCGCGGTTCACATCGAGATAGGCGCGCGGGAAATGCGCACGCAGGAGCGGAGCGCCCAGATGCGGGGCGCGGGCGAAGAGTTCGTCGACAAACGCATCTTCGGATTGGCGGATCGACAGGTGGTCGAGCCGCGTCATGTCGAGGAAGCGCTTGGGATAGTCGCGGCCGGAATGGCCGGAATTGAACACGAGGGGGGCGATCAGCCGACGTGGCCGAATGGTTTCAAAGGCTGGCTTGTCCCAGTAGTCGGACTGCACCGTATATTTCCTCCTCGGCCAAGGCACTTGCGGCGATTTGCCCCTAATTTGCCCCTCGCCGCGGCGATTGTCTAGCAATCACAATTTCTGAGGGCATACCGGGTTGCGCGATTGAACAAATAGCAGCATGCAGTAAACATGACCCCACAGAGTCCCAGCCCTTTCACGAGGATTCGATGAAGCGGATACTGCTCGCCGAAGACGATAACGACATGCGCCAGTTCCTGACGCGTGCGCTCAAGAATGCCGGCTATGAAGTCGTGTCGTTCGATAACGGCCGCTCGGCCTATGAGCGGCTGCGCGAGGAGCCTTTTTCGCTTCTCCTGTCCGATATCGTGATGCCCGAGATGGATGGAATCGAGCTGGCGCGCCGCGCCACCGAGCTCGATCCGGATCTCAAGGTGATGTTCATCACCGGCTTCGCCGCCGTGGCCCTCAACCCCGACAGCGACGCCCCGCGCGACGCCTCGGTGCTGTCCAAGCCCTTCCACCTGCGCGACCTGGTCAACGAGGTTGAGCGGCTTCTCGCCGCCTGATTTCCACATCCCCGAAAAGTCGGTGATTGACCCCTTGACCGCGAAAGGGGTTTTATGGTCTATCGCGCGGCAACGGCAGGTGCTGCACCGGCCGCGCTCTTGAGAGATGGGCGTATAGCTCAGCGGGAGAGCACTACGTTGACATCGTAGGGGTCACTGGTTCAATCCCAGTTACGCCCACCATTCTCTCAAGTCTTTCCTCGCCGGGTACAGGCGCGGGTGCGTAGCTCAGCGGGAGAGCACTGCCTTCACACGGCAGGGGTCACAGGTTCAATCCCTGTCGCACCCACCATTCCAAGTCCTTGAAATCTTGACTGATATGGCTTTGTGCGTGTCGCGCGAGCTGCCTATCGGTGCGTGCGCGTACACCGGCTGCGCCCTAGCGGCCACCTACCTTCGCTTTGTCCAGCACTTCGGCCATGCGGGTGCGCCAGTCGTCGCCGGCGGCCTGGAACTTGGCCAGCGTCGACGGGTCAAGGCGCAGGGTTACCGCCTGCTTGGCGTTGGAAAGCTTCGGGCGCCCCCGGCTGCGCTTGATGCTTTCGGCCAATTCCGGGAAGACCTCGGCAAACGGCTTGCCACCGGCGGCAATCTGCTCGTCAGTGAGTTCAGGATTGTCCGGGTCCGACGCGATCATGCGTTGGATCTCGGCCTCCTCGGCATCTGTAAGCGGGCGCCCCGAGGCAAATTTCTTGGTCATAAAAGCTTCCTTTCCTTTCGGCTGGCGGGGCGCATCGAAATCACGGACAGTGCCTCCGAACCCAGCGGGCGGAACACCACGGCAATGACGATCTGGCCATTCAGTTCACCGATGGCGAGTGCGCGACCTACCTTGGCTGGGAAGATAACCGCAGCCTCGAAGAACTCGACGGTGAGCGCTTCGAAGTCCAAGCCGTGTTTAGCCAGGTTGGTGAGGCGCTTGGCTTCGTCGTAGCTGATCAGCATGAATATCCGTACACCTTAATTAGCCGACATTCAATACTCGTGTACGAAAATGATTGCCGCTGAGATCAGGCCAGATCGAAGTAGCATGGGCGTCGCGTTACCCCTCCGCCGCCACACTCACCCCATCCGCCCATTCCGGGTCCGTCGTGAACGCGATCGTCAGCCAGCGGTCGGGGGAGTCCGGGCCGAGGGCGGTGCTGACTTCGTTGCGGATGCGGTCCCATTCTTCCAGGCGCGTGGCGGGGCGGTCGTGGGGGACGATGAAATAGAGTTCGATCTGTCGGCCGCGGCCGACGCGGGCGACATAGGCGCGGTAGGAGAGGAAGCCGTAGCGGTCGACGAAATCCTGCGCCACGTGGTCGACATGTTCCTTGAGGTCCGCGGGGGTGACGAGAAGGATGTCGGCCAGAGCCTGCCGGATGGTGCCCAGTGGAATCGGGATGATGATCACGCAGATCGCCGCCAGCACGACCGGGTCGATATAGGGCGAGAGCCAGGCAAGCTCGGTGCCCTGGATGAAATAGCCGAAGACGAAGGCCACGAAGAGCGCTGCCGTCATTGCCGAGGACATCACCCAGCTCTTGACGTCGAGCGCCACGAAATCAGAGCCGATGCCGCGATTGGCGCGGTGAGCGTAGGTGGCCATGGTGACGGTCATGACCAGGGTGATCACGGTGTAGATGATGGCGTTGTCGAATTCGAGATGGCGCCCACCCTGCACGATGCTGCCGATTGCGTTGATGAAGGCGTAGATGGCCGCGCCCGAGAGCATGATGCCGTTGAGGCCCAGCACCATCGGCTCGAGGTGCCAGAAGCCCATGGTGAAGTGCTTCACCAGCCAGTTGCTGTCGGGTTCCTCGCTGGTCGAGGAGGCGATGAGCCGCGCCACGAGCAGCGCGAGCACGGTCATGATGGCGTCGGTCAGGGCGTAGACGCCGTCGAAGACGATGGCGAAGGAGCCCGAGATGAGCCCGAAGGCGATGCCGATCCCCGCCACGACGAAGGTCACGGCTATCGAAAGGCGCAATACGCCCTGTTCTGATTGCATGAGCAGACCCGGCTTGCATTGTCGTGCCGGAAGCCTAACCCGGCATGCCCGCTCCAGCAATCGGCTGATTCTGCTTGTGGATCAGGCGTCTGCGCATCGCGGTCCGGTGCTGGTCGCCCTTTCGCTTCATCGCATGCATGCCGTTCTCAGGCGGCGCGAATTGCCGTAAGGCTGACCAGGCCACGACAAGAGACGACGAGCATGTCCAAGGGAACCCGCGCGACCAAGATGCTGGAACAGGCCGGCATCGCCTTCACCACCGCGACCTACGACTACGATCCCAACGCGCAGAGCATCGGTCTCCAGGCCGCCGAAGCGTTGGGGGAGGCGCCGGATCGCGTGCTCAAGACGCTGATGGCGCTGGTGGATAAGAAGCCCGTTTGCGTCATCGTGCCATCCGACCACGAGGTCTCGCTCAAGAAGCTCGCAGTTGCGTTCGGCGGCAAATCCGCCGAGATGATGAAGCCTGCCGATGCCGAACGCATTTCCGGCTACAAGGTCGGCGGCATCAGCCCCTTCGGCCAGATGCGCAAGCTCCCCACCGCCATCGAGGAGCAGGCGCTGGGGCACGAGGCCGTCTATGTCAATGGCGGCCAGCGCGGGTTGCAGGTCCGTCTCCGGCCATCGGACATCGTCGCCGCCATCGGCGCCATCGCCGCGCCTCTGGTGGCCTAGGTCCGTACTCAATAAATCCCGGCGCCCCAGAGCGCTTATCTCCCCATCCGACAGATTCCAACGGAAGCACCGTCCGTCTGCCGCGCCACAACCACCTTACTTCCCCGGCCGCAGAGCCGGGGCCCACGGATACCTCCACTCGCGTGGAGGGTGGCAATGGGGCGACCATCGCAACCTCATCTACGGGTGCAATTGAGTACGGACCCTAGCCGATTTATCCACCGCGGTTCGTGCGAGGATAAAATGCTGGAACCACGCCCCCAAATCGGGCGTGGCGAGTGCAGGTATTCACATTCGTGGAATTGGGTCGAAAAGCGGAGAAAAGCCGCAAAAACTCGTCGAAATTGGTCGAAATTCATTCAAAATTTAACGATTCTCGGACGGTTCTGAAGGAATATATTCTGTAATATCAACGTGTTAGCGTGTTTCGCAGTCTCGAAAATATCGCAATTTTTCTGCGCTACTTTGGAAAAGATCAGTAGTTCCAATTGGATACGCTGAATCCGACCGATTGCCTCGATCTCTATCCCACACTACCCCACCTCCATTCGCTCCTTCCCGGCGACGGCCGGAGCCCGGAGGATGGTTCAAAGCCCCCCGAAGTTATCCTAGGCCGCTACGTCCCCCGCGGCTTCGCCCGCGCAGTGGCCTGCGCCTCCAGCGGGTTGTCCGGCCAATAATGTTTCGGGTACCGCCCCTTGAGGTCCTTGGCCACGTCCCGCCACGAGCCGCGCCAGAAGCCCGGCAGGTCGCGTGTCGTCTGGATGGGGCGATGGGCGGGCGACAGCAGCACCAGCAGCAGAGGCACCTTGCCTCCGGCAACGCTCGGATGCCGGTCGAGCCCGAACAGTTCCTGCACCCGGATTTCGAGCGTCGGCCCGTTCTCGCCGGAATAGTCGATGGGCACGTTCGAGCCCGATGGCGCGGCGAAGTGACTCGGCAGCAGCCTTTCCATCTCGCTCCGGCGGGCCCATGGCAGCTTCTCGTCGAGCGCCGCCGAAAGGTCCTCTGCCGTGATGTCGCCGAGCCCGGCACGGCCGACGAGATAGGGCGCCAGCCACGCTGCACCATCGGCAGCGAGGGCGGCGTCGGACAGGTCAGGCCAGGGCTCGCCCAGCGTTTCATGGAGATAGGTCGCGCGCGCCCGCAGCGCCTTCTGCTCCCTGCTCCAGGGCAGGGGCAGGCCGATCTCGGCGAGGCCTGTAGCCAGCGCGGAGGCCGCCTCCTCTGTCGCCGGCACCGCCAGCGGTTCTTCGTTGAGGCGCAGCGCGCCAAGCATCCTGAGCCGCCGGGCCCGCAGGCTCCGTGAGCCCTTGTCGAAGCTCAGCACCACCTGTGTATCGATCTGCCCCGCGAACAATTCTTCGATCGTCGCCCGGTCGATAGCCGCCGCCGACCGGATGCGGCCGTTGGCGGCGGTGCCGGTAAGGTCGGCCACGACAAGGTAGGGCGCCGCGGCCAAGCCGTCGGTTTCTTCAAGGCTGGCGGCCCGCCCGTTGGCCAGACGGAAGCGGCCGCGAGCACCGGAAGCTTGCGCCACGCGATCCGGGTAGGCGCGGGCGAGATGGCGGCCGGCGTCTTCGCTATTACCGGTCCTGTTCCCGACCAGGGCCGCCCAGCGCCGCGCGAGGTTTTTCGCTTCATCGGCCCGCCGGCCGGATTCGCGGCGGAAGCGGGCGAGGCGATGGGCGAGGTCGATGCCGTCGCCGCCAAGGCCGCGCTCGCCGATGAGCACGGCGACTTCCGCGGCGGTGAGGGCGTCGTTCTCCACGGCGGCGCGGTGGACCATGTGGGCGAGGCGCGGATGCAGCGGCAGGCGCGCGAGCGCCTGGCCTTCGGGCGTGATGCGACCGTCGCCGTCCAACGCTTCCAGCCCTTTGAGGAGCGTGATGGCCTCGTTCCAGGCCGGTGCCGGCGGCGGATCTAGGAAGGCCAGCGTCCTGGGATCGGTGACGCCCCAGGAGGCTAGGTCGAGGGCAAGGCCGGAGAGATCGGCGGCCAGAATCTCGGGCGTATCGAAGGCGTCGAGCGCGGCGCTCTGGCCTTCGTTCCACAGGCGATAGCAGATGCCGGGCTCCGTGCGGCCGGCGCGGCCGCGGCGCTGGTCGGCGGCGGCGCGCGAGACGCGGCGGGTTTCGAGCGTCGTGAGGCCCGTGGAAGGCTCATAGGCCGGGACGCGGCGGAAGCCGGAATCGATGACGATGCGCACGCCCTCGATGGTGAGCGAGGTTTCCGCGATCGAAGTCGCCAGCACGATCTTGCGGCGGCCGGTCGGGGCAGGCTGCACGGCGCGATCCTGTTCGGCTGGGGTGAGCTGGCCGTAGAGCGGGGCGATGTCTGTATTGGCTGGCACCTTGCCGGCGAGGCGCTCGGCGGTGCGGGTGATCTCGGCCTGGCCAGGGACGAAGACGAGCACGGAACCGGGCTCGTCGCGCATGGCTTCGAGCGTGGCGGCCGTCACCTGGTCTTCGAGGCGCGCCAGCGGATCGTGGTCGATATAGCGCGTCTCGACGGGGAAGGCGCGGCCTTCGCTTTCGATAACCGGCGCGTCGCCGAGGAGTTTTGAGACGCGGGCGCCGTCGATGGTCGCCGACATCACAAGGAGGCGCAGGTCTTCCCGCAGCGCCGTGGCGTCGAGCGCCAAAGCAAGGCCGAGATCGCCGTCGAGGCTGCGTTCGTGGAACTCGTCGAAGAGCACGGCGGCGATGCCGTTGAGCTCGGGATCGTCGAGCAGCATGCGGGTGAAGACGCCTTCGGTGACGACTTCGATACGGGTCTTCTTCGTCACCTTGTTGTCGAGCCGCACGCGATAGCCGACGGTTTCGCCTACTTCCTCGCCCAGCGTCTGCGCCATGCGGCGCGCGGCGGCGCGGGCGGCGAGGCGCCGGGGCTCTAGCATGACGATGCGGCCATCGCCGCGCCACGGCGTATCGAGCAATGCCAGCGGCACGCGCGTGGTCTTGCCGGCGCCCGGCGGCGCGACGAGCACGGCGAACGGCCCGGCCTCAAGCGCGGCAAGAAGCGGGGGCAGGGCGGCATCGATGGGGAGCGGCGAAAGGAGCGGCATGCGGCTTCATCGCCGGTTCCGCGCGAGAGGGCAAGCTTGAACGGAAGGGCCTTTCGGTCTAGGAGGAGCGCCTTCCCGAGAGAACGTATTGCCATGACCGCCGCCACCGCGACCGCAACTGCCCGCACGGGCCTGGCCCCGTATCAGACGCGGCGCACCTTCGCCATCATCTCGCACCCGGACGCCGGCAAGACGACGCTGACCGAAAAGCTGCTGGCCGCCTCGGGCGCCATCCAGCAGGCGGGCGCCGTGCGCGGCCGCGCCAGCATGCGCGCCACCCGTTCGGACTGGATGGAAATCGAACAGCAGCGCGGCATCTCGATCACCTCCTCGGTGATGACCTTCGAGCATGACGGGCTGACCTTCAACCTCCTCGATACGCCCGGCCACTCGGACTTCTCGGAAGATACCTATCGCACGCTCACGGCGGTGGACGCGGCGATCATGGTCATCGACATGGCCAAGGGTATCGAAAGCCAGACGCTGAAACTCTTCGAAGTCTGCCGCCTGCGCGACATCCCCATCATCACCTTCGTCAACAAGGTGGACCGCGAAGGCCTCGGCCCGCTCGAAATCCTCGATACTGTCGCCGACACCCTGGCGCTCGACGTGGCGCCGGTCGTCTGGCCGATCGGCTCGGGCGTCGACTTCAAGGGTACGCTCGATCTCATCGGCAAACGGCTGCTCTCGCCCTCGGGCGAAGTGCTGGAGACCTTCGAGGATGTCGAGGACCTGATGCTCGACGAAAAGTACCTGGCCGACCCGGTCTATGCGAGCGCCTTCGACACCCTCGACCTGGCGCTTTCCGGCTACCCGGCCTTCGATCGCGATACGTATCTGGAAGGGCACCTGACGCCTGTGATCTTCGGCTCGGCCTTGAAGAGCATCAGCGTCGCCGAACTTCTCAAGGCCCTCGGCACCTGGGCGCCCGAGCCGCGGCCACAGCCGGCCGAGCCCAATCCGATCCAGCCGTCGGACAACAAGGTTGCGGGCTTCGTGTTCAAGGTGCAGGCCAACATGAACGCCAACCACCGCGACCGCATCGCCTTCGTGCGGCTGTCCTCGGGCACGTTCAAGCGCGGCATGAAGCTGCGGAACGTCCGCTCGGGCAAGGACATGGCGGTGACCAACCCGATGTTCTTCTTCGGCCAGAGCCGCGAACTGGCCGATGAGGCCGTGGCCGGCGATATCGTCGGCATTCCCAACCACGGCACGCTCTCGGTGGGCGACACGCTCACCGAAGGCGCGGCGATCAAGGTCACGGGCATTCCGAACTTCGCGCCGGAAATCATCCGTCGCGTGCGCCTCACCGATCCGATCAAGGCCAAGCAGCTTTCCAAGGCGCTGTCCGATCTCGCCGAGGAAGGCGTGGCGCAGGTTTTCCGTCGCATGATCGGCGCCGACTGGCTGGTCGGCGTCGTCGGCCAGCTGCAGCTCGAAGTGCTGCAATCGCGCATCGAGAAGGAATACGGTGTGCCGATCGCCTTCGAGAGCATCGGCTACGAGCTGGCCCGCTGGGTCGCCGCCGAGGACAAGACCGAGCTCAAGAAGTTCATCGACGCCAACCGTGCGACGCTGGCCGAGGACAAGGATGGCAACCCCATCTACCTGGCGCAGAGCAATTGGTGGCTCACCCGCATGCAGCAGGACTATCCCAAGGTCGAGTTCTTTGCGACAAGGGAACGAGCCTAGACTTTAGCGGACCGCGAGAGGAGAGGGACCGTGCGCAAGGAATGGTCCCTGGTCATCGACCCGGTCCGGCAGATCTATGGCCGCTTCTGGCGGGAATCGCGGCTGACGCTGGTCGGCATCGCGGCTCTGGTGGTGATCTCGTCCTTCGGGCAGGTCATCACGCCTTATGTCTTCTCGCGCCTCATCGACACGCTCAACGCGCCTGAGCTGCCCGCTGCCATCGTCCTCATGTTCGTCGGCTACGCGCTCATGCGCGGGCTGGCCAACGCCATATCGCAGCTCGTCAACTTCATGGCCTGGATGGCGGCGCAGGGGCTCAACTTCATCAGCGGCACCGCCTTCTTCGACCGGCTGCTGCGCAAGCGGGTCAGCTTCTTCGTCGAGCACAACCCGGTCGAGATCCAGAACGCCCGCTCGCAGGGCGAGAACTCGCTCTTCGTCCTGGTTCAGCTCGGCATCATCGTCTTCATCCCCGCCGTGACGCAGATCGCCCTCAGCCTCATCGTGCTGGGCGCGGCGATCAATATCGAGATCGCGCTCATCGTCATCGTCTATGGCGTAGCCTTCATCGTCATGACCTATTGGGCCAACCACTGGACGCGGCCGTATCTCGACAAGGCGGTGGATGCGCAGCAGGAGGCGACGCGGTTTGTCGGCAACGCCGTCAACGCCATGGAGACCCTGCGCTATTTCGGCGGCGACCGCTGGATGAGCGACAACTTCTCGAGCCGCGCCGGCGCCGTCCGCACGGCGTGGCGCGCCTGGGCCATCCGGCGCATCGGCTTCATCGGCGGGTTCGGCCTGGCGCTGGCGACCCAGCTTGCCGTGACCTTCGCGCTCCTCATCCCGCGCTACGAGGCCGGCACGCTCAGCGTCGGCGATATCGTCCTCATCAACACCCTCATGATCCAGCTCAACCAGCCCTTCGAGATGGTGGGCTCGGCCATCAACGAGGTCGTGCGGGCCGTCTCCAATTTCCTGCCCTTCGCCCGCATGTGGGCGGAGCCGGAGGAGCCCGATACCGGCCGTGGCAAGCGCCTCATGCTCGATCGAGGCAGCATCGTCTTTGCGGATGTCGGCTACAGCTACGGCAATGCCGGCGCGACGGTCGGGCCGGTGAGCCTCGTCGCCGAGCGCGGCCACGTCACCTTCCTCACCGGCGAGACCGGCGCCGGCAAGTCGACGCTCTTCAAGCTGGCGCTCAAGGCGCTGGAGCCCACCGAGGGCCGGATCGTCGTGGATGGCACGGACCTTGAGGAGATCAGCCGCGACGACTGGTATTCGATCATCGGCGTCGTGCCGCAGGAAGTGATGCTGCTCAACGACAGCCTCCGGTCCAACATCGTTCTCGGCCGCGACTATGATCCCGAGCGGCTGCGGCTGGCGGCGCAGAAGGCCTCGATCCTCGATTTCGTCGAGGGTCTGCCGGAGACATTCGAGACCAATGTCGGCGAGCGCGGACTGAAACTCTCAGGCGGCGAGCGGCAGCGCATCGCCATCGCGCGGGCGCTCTATGGCGAGCCGGAAGTGCTGTTTCTCGATGAAGCCAGCTCGGCGCTCGACGAGGCGACGGAGGCCGAAATCATGGGGGAGTTGCGCCTGCTCGCCGACAGGATGACAATTCTGGCGATCACTCATCGGAAGGCCGTAATCGGCAAGCATGACACTGTCATCGATTTGCCCGGCGGCACCAAGACCGTTGAGGCGAATGACGAAATCGAGGCTTGAGAGGAAAAGACATGCAGCATCGCCGCTTGGGGAAGACCGGGTTCCAGGTTTCCGAGATCGGGCTCGGTCTCTGGCAGCTGGGAGGGGACTTCGGCCCGCTGGCGGACGATACGGCAACCGGCATCCTCGCCGAAGCCAACAGCCTCGGCGTCAATTTCTGGGATACGGCCGATGTCTATGGCTCGGGTCTTTCCGAAAGCCGCGTGCGCAGCTTTCCGGCCAAGGCGGGCGTCACCATTGCCACCAAGGTCGGGCGGTCGGGAACGCTCTATCCCGACAAGTATTCCAAGCAGGCGATCAAGGACAGCCTTGCCGGTTCCGCCCGGCGGCTGGGTGTCGAGGTGCTCGATCTCGTCCAGCTCCACACCATCCCCACCGAAGTGCTGCGGCAAGGCGACGTCTTCGGCTGGATGGACGAATTGCAGGCCGAGGGCCTCTTCCGCTTCTATGGCGCCAGCGTAGAGACCATTGAAGAGGGCCTGATCTGCCTCGAGCATGCGGGCGTCTCGACGCTCCAGATCATCTTCAACATCTTCCGGCAGGATGCCGCCAAGGAATTGCTGCCCCGGGCACGCGATCGCGACGTGGGCATCATCGTGCGCCTGCCGCTCGCCAGCGGGTTGCTGTCGGGCAAGTTCAGCGCCCACACCCATTTCGCCGCCCAGGACCACCGCTACTACAATCGCGACGGCAAGGCCTTCAATGTCGGGGAGACCTTTTCGGGCCTGCCCTTCGAAACCGGCCTCGCGCTCGCCGACGAGCTCAAGGACCTCGTGCCGGACGGCTGGACCATGGCGCAGATGGCGCTGCGCTGGATCCTCGACTACGAGCCGATCTCGACCGTCATCGCCGGCGTCTCGCGGCCCGAGCAACTGGCCGACAATGTCGCCGCCGCCGACCGCCCGCCGCTCTCGCGTGAGGTCCATGAGCGATTGGCCGGCTGGTATATCGAACGCGTCCGCCCCCACGTGCGCGGGCAGATTTGAGATGGCCGGCGGCGGGCACCCTTTTCGGGACCGCCGCGATGCCGGACGGCGGTTGGCCGCCGCACTCATGCGGTTCAAGTCCGCCGATCCGATCGTTCTCGCCCTGCCGCGCGGTGGGGTGCCGGTGGGCCACGAGGTCGCCGCGGCCTTGGGCGCTCCGCTCGACGTGCTCATCGTACGCAAGATCGGCGCGCCCGGCCATGAGGAACTCGGCCTCGGCGCCCTCGTCGAGGGCGACCCGCCCCAGATCGTCCTCAACGACGAGGTCATGGCCGCCATCTCGCCCTCGGGCGCCCATCTGGAAACCGAGCGGATGCGCCAGCTCGGCGAGATGAGCCGCCGCCGCAAGCTCTATCGCGGCGACCGCGCCCTGCCGCCGCTCGCCGGGCGCACCGTCATCCTCGTCGATGACGGCATCGCCACCGGAGGCACCGTTCGCGCCGCCCTGCGCGGTCTTGAGGCCTCGGGCGCGAAGACCGTGGTGCTGGCGGTGCCCGTCGCGCCGGCCGATGTGCTCGCCACGCTCCGGCCGTTGGCCGGGGAGGTCGTCTGCCTTGAGACACCACATCCCTTCAACTCGGTCGGGGAGCACTACCAGGAGTTCCCGCAGACGAGTGACGAAGAGGTGATTGCGCTCCTCGCCGAGCACGGCGGGGCTGGCGGAGCGGCGTCCTAGTCCCTACATTTCGGTTTTCGTTCGCGTTTTGAGAGCCCGCCATGCTGAAGCACCATGCCTTTGAACTGCTCCAGGAGCAGACCATCCCCGAGGTCAATTCGCTGGCGCGGCTTTACCGGCACAAGAAGACCGGGGCCGAAGTGCTCTCGCTGGTCAATGACGACGAGAACAAGGTGTTCGGCGTTACCCTCAAGACGCCGCCTTCCGATTCCACCGGCGTCGCTCATATCCTCGAGCATTCCGTGCTCTGCGGCAGCCGGAAATATCCGGTCAAGAAGCCCTTCGTGGAAATGCTCAAGGGCTCGCTCCACACTTTCCTCAACGCCATGACCTACCCGGACAAGACGACCTATCCGGTGGCCAGCCAGAATCTTCGCGATTTCTACAATCTGGTGGACGTCTACCTCGATGCCGTCTTCCACCCCCTGATTTCGGAAGACACGTTCAAGCAGGAAGGCTGGCACTACGAGATGGATGGGGGCAACGCTCCGCTCATCTACAAGGGTGTCGTCTTCAACGAGATGAAGGGCGTCTATTCCTCGCCCGAATCCGTGCTGCGCGATGTCTCGCAGCGCTCGATCTATCCGGACAACACCTATGGCGTGAGCTCGGGCGGCGATCCCAAGGCCATTCCCGATCTCACCTACCAGAACTTCAAGGCCTTCCACGAGCGCTTCTACCACCCCTCCAATACCCGCGCCTTCTTCTATGGGGACGACGATCCGGAGGAGCGGCTGAACATTCTGGACGCAGTGTTCTCCGAGTTCGACAAGGCACCGGTCACCTCGCAGGTCTCCCCGCAGAAGCGTTTTGCCGAGCCGCGTCGCGTCGAGCGCACCTATGCCTCGGGCGAACCCGAGCCGGGCAAACGCACCGGCATGGTCACGGTCAACTGGATGCTCGACGAGATCGTCGATCCCAAGGCGCGCCTCGCGCTCGACGTGCTCGAAATGGTGCTCGTCGGCACGCCCGCCGCGCCGCTACGCAAGGCCATGACCGATTCCGGCCTGGGCGAGAGCTTCGCCGGCGGTGGGTTCTCCGACGATTACCTCCAGCCCTTCGCCACCTTCGGGCTCAAGGGCATTGCCGATGCCGACCTTGCCAAGGTCGAGCCGATGATCCTCGACAACCTCAAGGCCCTTGCCGACAACGGCATCGACCCCAAGCAGATCGAGGCTTCGCTCAACACGCTCGAATTCGCCCTTCGCGAAAACAATACCGGCAGCTTCCCGCGCGGCATCTCGCTGATGCTGCGCTCGATGCGGACCTGGCTCCATGGCCACGATCCCTTGACCCCGTTGGCCTTCGAAGAAGCACTGACCAGCCTCAAGGAGGATATCGCCACCGGCCGGCCCCTCTTCGAGGACATGATCCGCACGCTCCTTATCGAGAACCAGCACCGCACGACCGTCATCCTTACCGCCGATCCCGCCCAGGGCACGCGCGACGCCAAGGCCGAGGAGGCGCGGCTGGCCGAACATCGCTCGGAGCTCGATCATGCGGGCCTTGAGGAAATCGTCGATGAAACCCGCGAGCTCAAGACGCTCCAGGAATCGCTCGATCCGCCGGAGGAACTGGCCAAGATTCCGGCGCTGCACCTCTCCGACCTGCCGCGCGAAGGCAAGACCATCCCCACCGAGGAGGATCGGGTCGCCGATACGCGCGTGCTGACGCACGATCTCGCCACCAACGGCATCCTCTATCTCGACCTCGCCTTCGACCTCGGCGTGCTGCCGGCAGAGCTGCTGCCCTATATGCCGATCTTCTCGCGGGCCCTGATGCAGACGGGCACGAAGAACGACGATTTCGTCTCCCTCTCCCAGCGCATCGGCCGGTCGACCGGCGGCATCTCGCCGGGCCAGATCATTTCCTCGCGCGTCGGCGGCGGCACCGCGGCCTATCTCGTGCTCCGCGGCAAGGCGGTGCCCGACAAGCTGCCGGAAATGTTCGCCATTCTCTCGGATATCATCCACACCGCCCGGCTCGACAACCACGAGCGCATCAAGCAGATGGTGCTGGAGAACAAGGCGGGCTTCGAGGGCCGGCTGGCCGGCGCAGGCTCGGGCCTCATGGCCAGCCGCATTACCTCGGCCCTGCGCGAAAGCGATTGGGTATCCGAGCAGACGGGCGGGCTCAGCCAGCTCTTCTTCCTCCGCAAGCTCGTCGACGAGGTACAGAACGACTGGCCTGCGGTGGAAGCCAAGTTGAAGCGTATTCGCGAACTGCTGTTCGGCCGCGTCTCGGCGCTGGCCAATATCACGGCCGACGCCGCTATCTGGCAGAAAGCGCGTCCGGACCTCGAAGCCTTCCTCAAGGGTCTGCCGGCCGGCTCGGCGCGCCCGGCAGCCTGGGCACCCGAATTCTCCCCGCGCAACGAGGCCTTCACTTTCCCGGGCCAGGTCAACTACGTGGCCAAGGGCGCCAACCTTTTCGACCTCGGCTACAAGCACAACGGCTCGATCGCCGTGGTGCTGCGGCATACGCAGACCACCTATCTCTGGGACAAGGTGCGCGTGCTCGGCGGCGCCTATGGCGCGAGCCTGGGCTACGACTTCCTCACCGGAAGTATCGCCTTCTCGTCTTATCGCGATCCGAACCTCCTCGGCACGCTCGCGGTCTATGACGCGACCTCCGCATTCCTGCGCCAGCCGCTCAGCGAGACGGAGCTCACACGCTCCATCATCGGCACGATCGGCACCATCGACCGCTATATGCTGCCCGATGCCAAGGGCTATGCAGCCATGGTCCGCATCATGACGGGAGACACCGACGAAGCCCGGCAGCGTCGGCGCGAGCAGGTGCTCGGCGCCACGACCAGGGACTTCCGCGAAGTGGCGGATTTCCTCGATGCGGTCGCCAGGTCGGGGCATGTCTCGGTGCTGGGTTCGGAAACGGCCATCGGTACGGCGAACGCCGAACGCGGCGGCTTCATGAAGGTGACGCGGGTGCTCTGACACCCGCGAACGCCGCCCATCACCACACTTCCCCGGGTCTTCGCCCGGGAAAGAGGTGTGGGTGGGGTAAGCTCGATGGTCTCTCCACTCATCTGAACGCGAACGCAAATTTCGCGTTAGTATGAACCATGGCCAGCCCGATCCTCGACCGCAATCTCCATATCCGCGCGATCGATACCTTCATCGATCCGACGAGCCCCAAGGCGCGGGCCATCATCACCCATGGCCATTCCGACCATGCCCGCTCCGGCCACGGCAAGGTGCTGGCCACCGCCGACACCATCGCCATCATGAAGGTGCGCTATGGCGAGGATTGCGCCGGCGCGTTCCAGGCCGTCGGTTACGGCGAAGTCATCGATATCGACGGCGTGCGCATCTCGCTTCATCCCGCCGGCCACATCCTCGGCAGCGCACAGGTGCTGATCGAGGCCGAGGGGCAGCGCGTGGTCGTCACCGGCGACTACAAGCGCCACCCCGACCGCACCGCCCAGCCCTTCGAACTCGTGCCCTGCGATCTTCTCGTCACCGAGGCCACGTTCGGACTGCCGGTCTTCCAGCACCCCGAGCCCGAAACCGAGATCGCGCGGCTCTTCAAATCCTTGAGCAACAGCCCCGACCGCACCCATGTCATCGGCTGTTACGCCCTGGGCAAGGCGCAGCGCGTCATCTCGCTGCTGCGCGTCTCGGGCTATGAGGCGCCGATCTACCTGCACGGCGCCATGGTGCGCCTGTGCGAGCTTTACGAAGAACGCGGCATTCCGCTGGGCGAGCTCCGCCTCGCCACCGAGACGCCCAAGGCCGAACTCGAGGGCGCCATCGTCATCGCTCCACCTTCGGCGATGAAGGATCGGTGGAGCCGGCGGCTCAGCGATCCCGTGCTCGCCTTCGCCTCGGGCTGGATGAGCATCAAGCAGCGTGCCCGCCAGAGTCTCGTCGAGCTGCCGCTGGTCATTTCCGACCATGTCGACTGGAACGAGCTGCGCCAGACCATAGCCGAAACCGGGGCGCAGACCGTCTGGGTCACCCATGGCCGCGAGGATGCGCTGGTCTATTACTGCCGGACGCAGGGGCTCAATGCCGAGCCGCTCAACATCCAGGGTTTTGAGGATAACGGGGAGGAGGAATGAAGCGCTTCGCCCAGCTCCTCGAACTGCTCGCCCTCACTCCCTCGCGCAACCGCAAGATCGAGGCGCTGGCCGGCTATTTCCGCGAAACGCCCGACCCCGACCGCGGCTTCGCTCTAGCCGTGCTGACCGGCGCGCTGACGTTCAAGAACGTCAAGCCGGCCGTATTGCGCGAGGTCGTGCTGCGCGAGGTCGATCCCTACCTTTTCGGCCTCTCCTATGACTATGTCGGCGATCTTGGCGAAACCATCGCCCTCATCTGGCCCCACCACGGCGGCACCGAAGACCTGCCTTCGCTCACCGACCTCATCGAGCTTTTCAACACCACGTCGAAAAGCGAGCTACCGGCCCTAATCGCTTCGCTCCTCACCCGCGCCGAGATCAACGAGCGCTGGGCTTTGGTCAAGCTCGCCACCGGCGCGCTGCGCATCGGTATTTCGGCCCGGCTCGCCAAGACGGCCCTGGCCGAGATGAGCGGCAAGGACCTCCAGGAAATCGAGGAAGTCTGGCACGGCATCACCGCGCCCTATGCCGAACTCTTCGCCTGGCTCGACGGCAAGGCCGAGCGCCCCGATATCGACCATGCTGCCCGCTTCCATCCGCTGATGCTTTCCAACCCGATCGACGAGGACAAGGATATCGGCAAGCTCGACCCAGCCGATTTCGCCGCCGAGTGGAAATGGGACGGCATCCGGGTGCAACTCATCATGTCGCGGGGTCGCGTCTCGCTGTTCTCGCGTACGGGCGACGATATCGCCGAGGCCTTTCCCGACATCGTCACCGAGGTGTTTGGCGAAGCCGTGCTCGACGGCGAATTGCTTGTCGGCCACGACTTCGAGCCGGCGCTCTTCAACGATCTCCAGCAGCGGCTCAACCGCAAGGTGGCGATCCAGAAACAACTGGCCGAATTCCCAGCCTTCATCCGCGTCTATGACATGCTGTTCGATGGCAGCGAGGACATTCGCGCGCTCCCCTGGAGCGAGCGGCGCCGGCATCTCGAAGACTGGTTCGCCGCCCATCCGCAAACCCGGCTCGACCTCTCCCCGGTGCTGGATTTCCAAAGCTGGGAAGAACTGGCCGAACTGCGCCGGCGTGGCGCCGACGAGCACGGCCACGAAGGCGTGATGGTCAAGCTCCGTACCGCGCCCTACATTCCCGGCCGCCCGAAAGGCTATTGGTACAAGTGGAAGCGCGATCCCAATGTCGTGGATGCCGTGCTGATGTATGCGCAGCGCGGACACGGCAAGCGCTCGTCCTTCTATTCGGATTTCACCTTCGGGGTGTGGAAGGGCAACGAGATCGTGCCGATCGGCAAAGCCTATTTCGGCTTCACCGACGAGGAACTGAAACAGCTCGATCGCTGGGTGCGCGCCAATACTGTGCAGTCCTTCGGGCCGGTGCGCGAGGTCAGGAAGGAACTGGTCCTCGAAATCGCCTTCGACTCGGCGCAACAATCGACCCGCCACAAATCCGGCGTCGCCCTGCGTTTCCCGCGCATCAACCGCATCCGCTGGGACAAGCCGATGAACGAAGCCGCCACGCTCGAAGACATGATGGTCTTCGTCAATGCCAGCTAGGACCGCCCATGTCGCTCCAATCCGTCCACAAGAAGATCGTCGCTCTCGAAAAGGAAATGCAGGAGGCCGCAGCCAATCTCGATTTTGAGAAGGCGGCCGCCCTGCGCAACGAGATCGACGCGCTTTCCGGCAAGGCTCCGCGCGATGTGGACGCTGAAGACGAAGGCCCGGCCGCCACAATCGTCAGCCAGCCCCCGCCCGGCGCGATGGG
Source organism: Paradevosia shaoguanensis (assembly GCF_016801025.1). Lineage (GTDB taxonomy): Bacteria > Pseudomonadota > Alphaproteobacteria > Rhizobiales > Devosiaceae > Paradevosia > Paradevosia shaoguanensis. The sequence continues at coordinate 2,487,665 of NZ_CP068983.1, forward strand.
CCTTGGCACGCATATCCCGGTGGCGGAGCCACCAAAGGGCTGGCGCAAGCCGAAAAAGCCGGATCCGATGACAAGCAATGTGAAGAACCGCAAGGGGCGCTAGACGCCTCGCTAGTAGTGTTTACGGCACTGGACTATTTCGAGCGCGTCTTCAGCGTAGCGGTAAACGAGCCGATGCTCCTGATCGAGGCGGCGCGACCAGTATCCGGACAATTCCCCCTTTAGAGGCTCCGGTTTGCCTGTGCCTGAAAATGGGGTCCGCTGGCATTCCTTGATCAAGGCATTGAGCCGCTTCAGCAGCTTCTTGTCCTGCGCCTGCCAGTGCAGATAATCCTCCCAGCCGTCATCGGAGAAGGTGAGCTTCACTCTATGAGCTTCCGCTCCGTCGCCTTGCCTTCTTCCAGCTGCCTGATCGAGCGCAGGAGACGCTTGGCATTCTTGGGGCTGCCAAGCAGGTAGTTCGTCTCCTGCCACGAGGCAAAGTCCTCAAGCGACATCACCACGGCTGCGGGCTTGCCGCCGCCGCGGGTGATGAGGAGCGGCACATGGTCCTCGACGACATCGTTGATGTCCTCGGCAATGTTCTTGCGGAAGTCGGAAATGGATTTCGTGCGCATGCGATTTATGTACGCTTCTACGTACGAAAATTCAAGCCTTCTCCATCTCTCCCACGGCCAGCTTCCGCATCTCGCGCAGCTCGGCGATGGTCGTCTGGATGTCGCTCAATTGCTGCTCGAGCATGCCCAGCCGTTCGTCCACCTTTTCGACCAGCATGTTGGCCTGCTGCGTGCGGTTGGCGTCGTAAAGATCGAGATAGTCCGAGATTTCGCGCAGCGAGAAGCCGAGGCGCTTGCCGCGCAGGATCAGGATCAGGCGCGCGCGGTCGCGGCGGCGGAAGACGCGGGTGGCGCCGACGCGTTCGGGGGCGATGAGGCCCTTGGCCTCATAGAAGCGGATGGCGCGCGTGGAGATGCCGAACTCCCGGGCGAGATCGGCAATGGCGAAGAGGTCGCGGTTTTCGGGTTCAGGCCGGTTCACGGCTCTTGCCTTTCATCTGGCTGTATTCCTCCCGCAATTCCTTCTTGGAGAGCTTGCCGATCAGCGTTTTCGGCAGCGCCTCCTTGAAGATGATCTCGCGCGGCAGCTCCATCTTGTTGAGCTTGGCGGCGATGAAGGTCTTGAGTTCCGCTTCGCTGATAGTGGCCCCTTGCACGAGCTTGACGAAGGCGACGGGCGCCTCGCCGCGATAGGTGTCGGGAACGCCGATCACGGTGACTTCGTCCACCAGCTCATGCTCCATCAGCGCTTCCTCGATGGTGCGCGGATAGACGTTGAAGCCGGAGGAAATGATGAGGTCCTTGATGCGGTCGACAAGGAAAACATAGCCGTCCTCATCGACATAGCCGACATCGCCGGTGCGCAGCCAACCGTCCATGAAGGCGTTCCGGGTCGCCTCTTCGTCATTGAAATAGCCGGCCATGACCTGCGGCCCCTTGACCTGCAACTCGCCCGGCTCGCCGATGCCCTGCACCTTGCCGGTATCGATATCGACGAAGCGGATGTCGGTACCAGGCAGCGGCAGGCCGATCGACATGGGCTTGGAGGCCACGCGCAGCGCCGAACAGCAGACGACGGGCGAGGCCTCGGTCAACCCATAGCCCTCGGCCAGCAGCGCCTTGGAGACTTTGGCGAACTTCGCCCGCACCTCGTTGGGCAGCGGCGCGCCGCCCGACACCGCGACTTCGAGGCTCGCGATCTGCTCGGGCTTGACGTCCGACTTGGCAATGGCCTGCAGCAGCGTCGGCACGGCCAGCAGCACATTGGCGCGGGTGCGCACGAAGATATCGATCAGCGCCTTGAGCTCGAAGCGCGGCAGCATGATCACCGGAGTGCCATTGCAGAGCGGCACGTTCATGCAGGCGGTCATGGCGAAGATGTGGAAGAACGGCAGCACCGCCACGACCTTGGAGGGCGGATAGAAAAGCCCGCAGCCCCAGGCATCGATCTGCGCCATATTGGCCGCGATATTGGCATGGGTGAGCATCGCCCCCTTGGGCAGGCCCGTCGTGCCACCGGTATATTGCTGGACGGCGATGTCCTTGTGCTTGTCGATGATGACCGGCTCGGGCGTCTCCTTGCGCGCCAGCATGTCGGCGAAATGGGTGACCTGGCCGGCAATCCTCGATTTCCCGACCTTGGCAAGGTCGCGGCGCTTGGCCAGGAGGAACAGCGCGCGCTTGACCAGCGGCAGCGCATCGGGGAAGTGGCAGACGATCACCGACTTGACCAAACCGGCCTCGACCAGCGCCTCGGCCTTTTCGAACATTTGCTTGAGATCAAGCGTGATCATCAGATCCGCCTGCGCATTGGAGGCGATGTGGCTCAGCTCGTGGACGGTATAGAGCGGGTTGCAATTGACCACCGTGCCGCCGGCCCGCAGCACCGCATAATAGGAGATCACATAGAAGGGGGTATTGGGCAGCATCAGCGCCACGCGCGTGCCCTTCTTGACCCCGAACTGTTTCTGGAGCGCGCCGGCCAGCGAAATGATCGAACGCGCCAGTTCCCCGAAGCTGGTCGTGCCGCCGAGGAAATCGAGCGCCATAGCCAAAGGCTCGCTGGCGCAGGCCGCCAGCACCTGCTCGTGCACGGGCTGAAAATCGGCATCCAGCTCCCACTTGATCCCTTCCGGGTAGTGGCTGAGCCAGGGGCGCGGATGATCTTCGGTCTCGGCAACAGATGCCATCATGTCCTCCGGCGCGGATTCCCGCATTTTGCCGGAAATTATTCCATGGCCTTACGTAAGCGTCAAACCGCTGTCCCGCTTCATCCAGCGAGAAAAAGCCAAGGCTGACTTTTAAGTACGTGAGTTGACGCATACGTAAAGGACATGCATTCTTTACCGGCATGCCCTATCTAGATGGGGTGACGCCGCGTCAAAGAGGAGGACTCGATGACCCTGATCGTCTTGCTGCTCGGCCTGGTGGCGCTCGGCGCCCTCGCCATGCTGCGCTGCCCCCTCTGGCAATGGGCCATCGGCCTCCTCATCATCGGCGTGCTGCTGCGCCTCTCGGCCGGATTCGCCTTCGATTTCTGGCTGCTCCTGCTGCTCGTTCCCGGCATCCTGGTCGCATTGCTGACGGTCGAGCCGATCCGCCTGGCACTCTTCACCGGCCCGGCCTATCGCATGGTCAAGGCCATGCTGCCGCGCGTCTCGACCACCGAGCAGGAAGCGCTCGACGCCGGCACGGTCGGCTGGGATGCAGAACTCTTTTCGGGCGAGCCCGACTGGACGAAACTCACCTCGATCCGCAAGCTGACGCTTTCCGAGGAGGAACAGGCTTTCCTCGACGGCCCGGTCAACGAGCTTTGCGCCATGATCGATGACTGGGACATCCGCCACAACCGCGCCGACCTGCCGCCCGAAGTCTGGCAATATCTCAAGGACAAGGGTTTCCTCGGCATGCTGATCGCCAAGGAATATGGGGGCCTCGGCTTTTCGGCGCAGGCGCAATCCATGGTGGTGTCCAAGATCGCCAGTCGTTCCGTCGCTGCCGCCATCACGGTGATGGTGCCCAATTCCCTCGGCCCCGGCGAATTGCTCGAAAAATACGGCACGCCCGAGCAGAAGGAAAAATATCTCGCCCGGCTCGCCAAGGGCATCGAGGTGCCGTGCTTTGCGCTCACCGGCCCGCATGCCGGGTCCGATGCGGCCGGCATGCGCGATGTCGGTGTCGTCACCTATGGCGATTACCAAGGCCAGAAGGTGCTGGGCATCAACCTCTCCTGGGACAAGCGCTATATCACGCTCGCTCCTGTCGCCACGCTTATCGGCCTCGCCTTCAACCTCCACGATCCCGACAATCACCTCGGCAAGGGCGAGCATATCGGCATTACGCTGGCGCTGATCCCGGCCCACTTCCCCGGCGTCGAGATCGGCCGCCGCCACTATCCGGCGCGCTCGGCCTTCATGAACGGCCCGATCAAGGGCAGGAACGTCTTCGTGCCGATGGAATTCCTCATCGGCGGCACCGACTATGCCGGCCAGGGCTGGCGCATGCTGATGGAATGCCTGGCCACCGGGCGCGCCATTTCGCTGCCGGCCATCGGCACCGTTTCGATCAAGCAGGCTCTCCGCGTCACTAGCGCCTATGCCCGTATCCGCCGCCAGTTCGGCATTCCGGTGGGGATAATGGAGGGCGTGGCCGACCCGATCGCCCGCATGATCAAGTCGGCCTATACGTTCGAGGCCGCCCGCGCTCTCACCGCCTCGATGGTGGATGAAGGCCAGCGCCCTTCGGTGCTGTCGGCCTTGCTCAAATACCGCACCACCGAAGCCATGCGCGACCGGGTCGATGACGCCATGGATATTCATGGCGGGCGCGCCGTGCAGGATGGGCCGAGCAATTACCTGTTCTCGGGCTATTCCAACACGCCCGTCGCCATCACCGTCGAAGGCGCCAATATCCTCACCCGTACGCTCATTACCTTCGCTCAGGGGGCGCTGCGGGCGCATCCCTATCTCTATAGGGAGATCGCGGCGGTCCAGAACCCGGACCGCAAACAGGGCATCCGGGATTTCGACGCCGCCTTTTCCGGCCACATCGCCTATATGGGCCACAACAAGGTGGCGAGCCTCGTCCACGGCCTCACCTTCGCCCGCTTCGCCTCCTCGCCTGTCGAAGGCGACATGGCCATCTGGTATCGCCAGCTTCATCGCTATGCGCAGGATTTCGCGCTGGTCGGTGACTGGACCGTGGTATTCCTCGGCGGCGCGCTCAAGCGCAAGCAGCGGCTGGCCGGCCGCCTCGCCGATATCCTGTCGGACCTCTACCTCATGTCGGCCGTCCTCAAGCGCTATGAGGACGAGGGGCGGATCGAAGAAGACAAGCCCGTGGTGGAGACCGTGCTTGCCGATTGCTGTGCTTCCATAGAATCGAGCTTTGACACCGTTTTCGCCAACTTCCCCAACCGCTTCCTGGCGGTCGTGCTGCGCTTCCTGACCTTCCCGCTCGGTCGTCATGCCAAGCCGGCCTCGGACAAGGTCAATTACCGCATGGTACGCGCCGTGCTGCGGCCGGGAGCGTTCCGCGACCGGCTGACCACCGGCACTTATGTCAGCATGGATCCGAACGACATTACCGGCGTTCTCGAAGATGCCTTGATCAAGGTGACGGCGGCGGAGGATGCGGAGGCCAAGTTCGTGCGGGCCATCAAGAAGCATGTCGTCGAACGGCGGCTCGACCGCGACGCCATCATCGACGCGGTGGCGGCGGGCGTCCTTACCGAGGACGAAGCCAGGCTTTTGCGCATAGCCGACGAAGCCACCGACCGCGCCATCAAGGTCGACGATTTCGATCCTGAAGAACTCGCCCCCCGGCAACTCTCCCGCGCCGCCGAATAGGAGCCGCCATTGGCCTTACCCGAACTCAAAAACTGGCGTTTCGACGTCGATTTCGAACAGATCGGCTGGCTGACCATCGATACGCCCGGGGCCGGCGTCAACACGCTCTCGCGCCAAGCCATTGTCGAACTCGAAACCATTGTCAGCCATGTCGAGGAACTGGCCAATAGCCGCGAAATCCTCGGCGTGGTGCTGCTTTCTGGCAAAGAGGGCGGCTTTATCGCTGGGGCAGATATTTCCGAATTCGACGCCATGTCGGATTACTCGATCCTGCCCGAGGCGCTGCGGCGCACCCATGCCATTTTCCAGCGCATCGAGAACTTGAAGGTGCCATTCGTGGCCGGCATCCACGGCTTCTGCCTCGGCGGCGGGCTGGAGCTGGCGCTTGCCTGCCATTACCGGATCGCCGTCAACAACGACAAGACACGTATCGGCTTCCCCGAGGTCAACCTGGGCATTTTCCCCGGCTTCGGCGGCACTGGCCGCTCCGTTCGGCAGGCCGGGCCGATCGATGCCATGCAGATCATGCTCACCGGCCGCATGCTCAAGGCCGGCGCGGCGCGTGGCATGGGGCTGGTCGACAAGCTCGTGCGCCATCGGGACAATCTGCGCTGGGAAGGCCGCAAGGCGGTGCTGCAGAAGCGCCAGTCCAAGCCCGCGCCCTTCATCAAGCGCCTGATGGCGCTCGGCCCCGCACGGCCCTATCTCGTCAACAAGCTGCGCGAAGAAACCGCCAAGAAGGTCAGCCGCGAGCACTATCCTGCACCCTATGCGCTGATCGATCTGTTCGAGAAGCACGGCGATGACTGGCGCACCATGAGCGCCGGCGAAATCTCCGCCTTCGTGCCGCTGATGGGTTCGGAAACCGCCACCAACCTGCGCCGTGTCTTTTTCCTCTCCGAAGGTCTCAAGAAGCAGGGGCTCAGGGGCGCGGACAAGCCGCAGTTCAACCGCGTCCATGTGGTCGGCGCCGGCGTCATGGGCGGCGATATCGCTGCCTGGTGTGCCCTGCGCGGTCTTTCGGTGACGCTCCAGGACCTCGACATGGAGCGCATCAAGCCGGCACTCGAGCGGGCGAAAAAGCTCTTTCAGAAGCGGCTGAAAAAGTCGCGTGAGGTTGCCGCCGCCATGGCTCGCCTTGAGGCGGATGTCGAAGGCAAGGGGATCTCGCGCGCCGATGTCATCATCGAGGCCGTGGTCGAAAAACTCGAGATCAAGCACAAGGTGTTTCTGGACCTGGAAGCGAAGGCAAAGCCGACCGCGATCCTCGCCACCAACACGTCTTCCATCGAGCTCGAACGCATTGCTGAGGGCATGCAGGACCCGCCTCGTCTCATAGGCCTCCACTTCTTCAACCCTGTGGCGCAACTGCCGCTGGTCGAAGTCATCCGCTCGCGCTTCAATACCGATGCCGAAGTGGCGCTGGGCGCCTCTTTTGCGCTGGCCATTTCCAAGAGCCCGGTCATCGTCAGGTCGGCGCCCGGTTTCCTCGTTAACCGCGTGCTCATGCCCTACATGCTCGGCGCCGTCGAACGGGTCGAAAAGGGGGAGAGCAAGGAGCTGATCGACGCCGCGGCAATCGCTTTCGGCATGCCGATGGGGCCGATCGAGCTGATGGACACGGTCGGGCTCGATGTCGGCAAGTCGGTAGCCCAGGAACTGGGCCATCCCGTGCCCGAGGGCAGCAAGTTCGCAGCGCTGGTCAATGCGGGCAAGCTCGGACGCAAGACGGGTTCGGGCTTCTACACCTGGGAGAAGGGCAAGGCGCAGAAGGGGCCGGTGCCCGAGCACCCGGACCTTGCCGGACTCGGTCGCGAGCTGGTGAAGCCGCTGGTCGACACCACTGAAATCGTCGTGGCCGAAAACGTCGTCGCCAGTGCTGACCTCGCCGATATCGGCGTCATCCTCGGCACCGGATTTGCACCATTCCTCGGCGGGCCGACCAAGGCGCGCCAGGACGGCAAGGCATAAGGGAAGTACGCTCCATGGCTGAACTGCGCAGGGTCGCAATAATCGGGTCGCAACGCATTCCCTTCTGCCGGAGCTATACCGGCTATGCCGACGAAACCAACCTCTCTATGCTCGGCACGACCATCGGCGGGCTGGCAGACAAGTACAACCTCAGGGGAGAGGCCATCGGAGAAGTCATGGCCGGCGCCGTCATCGGCCATAGCCGCGATTTCAACCTCGCCCGCGAAGCCTCGCTCGATGCCGGCCTCTCCGCCCGCACGCCCGGCACCAATATTCAGATCGCCTGCGGCACGAGCCTGCAGGCCGCGCTCATCCTCGGCGCCAAGATCGCGACGGGCGAGATCGACAGCGGCATAGCCGCTGGCTCCGATACCGTTAGCGACGCGCCGATCGTCGTCGGCGACAGGTTCCAGCACCGGTTGTCCCGGCTCAACCGCGCCCGCTCGGTTGGCGAGAAGTTCAAGGCGCTGAAGGGTTTCTCCTTCGGCGAGCTGGCGCCGGTCGCGCCTTCGACCCAGGAGCCGCGCACCGGTCTTTCCATGGGCCAGCATTGCGAACTCATGGCCCGCCAATGGGGGATTACGCGCGAGGATCAGGATCGGCTGGCGCTCAAGAGCCATCAGAACGCTGCCAGAGCCTATGACGAGGGATTCCATGACGATCTTCTCGTCTCCTGCGCCGGCATCTGGCGCGACAACAATATCCGCGCCGATGCGAGCCTCGAAAAGATGGCGACCATGAAGCCGGCCTTCGACAAGACCTCCGGCCATGGGACGCTCACCGCCGCCAACTCGACCCCGCTGACGGACGGCGCCGCGTCCGTGCTGCTGGCCAGCGAAGACTGGGCCCGGGCGCATGGACTGCCTGTGCTTGCCTATCTGTCGATGGGCAAGGTCTCGGCCAACAATTTCGCTGCCGGCGAGGGTCTGCTCATGGCGCCGACTATCGCTGTTTCGGAAATGCTGGCCCGCTCCAACCTCACCTTCGCCGACATCGACCTCTTCGAGCTGCACGAGGCCTTTGCCGCCCAGGTGCTGTGCACCCTCAAGGCCTGGCGCGACCCGAAATACAATCGCGAGGTGCTCGAGCGCGAAACGCCGATGGGCGAGATCGATCCGGAGAGGATCAACGTCAAGGGCTCGAGCCTTGCCTATGGCCATCCCTTCGCTGCCACCGGTGCACGCATCCTCGGCATGGCTACCAAGATGCTCGAAACCGAGGACAAGCAGCGCGCCCTTATTTCCGTCTGTACGGCGGGTGGCATGGGGGTGGCGGCGCTGGTCGAGCGGGCCGGATGATTTTGCAGTAGAGCTAAAACGCTGCCGCCGAATTAAGGCAGTTAGTCTTACCTATCCCCCGTCAGGATGAACGGCGACGAGTCAGTTCTGTGTTGATCACTGTTCAGAACACCGTTGTATTTGAACAGTTTTTAGATCGGTAAACCGATTGTCTAAAACTGGTATTGCCGGATCAAGAATATCCGTTCGGGCGCGCCTTCAATACCTGTTGGTCTTCTTGAGCACGCCCGTTGACGCTTGCGTCAAGCTTGTCTACGTTTCCCGCTTCATTGCTGGCGGAATGGCAAAAAACCGCCTGCTCGAAAAGCACAAAACCGGGAACAAAATCTCGGCAGGGTTCAGGAAACAACAGGAGTAGGGACGATAATGAAAATTACCAAAGTCCTTAAAGCGGTCGCGACCGCCGGCGCGCTTGCGCTGTTCATGGGGGGCGCGGCGCAGGCCGTCACTCTCAATCTGGGTAACGGGGGCGAACCCGGTTCGCTCGATCCGCACAAGGTCTCCGGCGACTGGGAAAACCGTATCGTCGGCGAATATCTGGAAGGCCTCGTCGCCGAAGACGCGCAGGCCGACGCCATCCCCGGCCAGGCCGAATCCTGGACCATTTCCGATGACGGCCTGACCTATACCTTCAAGCTGCGCGCCGATGCGCAGTGGACCGACGGTCAGCCGGTCGTGGCGCAGAACTTCGTTGACGCCTTCCAGCGCCTCTTCGATCCCAAGACTGCTGCCGAATACGCCTACCTCCAGTATCCGATCAAGAATTCCTCCAAGATCGCCGGCGGCGAGATCACCGATTTCAGCCAGCTCGGCGTCAAGGCGATCGACGACAAGACCCTCGAGATCACCCTCGAAGATCCCACTCCGTTCTTCCTGCAGGCCCTGACCCACTACACCGCCTTCCCGATCCGCAAGGACATCATCGAGAAGTTCGGCGACCAGTGGACGCAGCCGGCCAATATCGTGGGCAACGGTCCCTACAAGATCACCGAATGGGTGCCGGGCTCCTACCTCAAGGGCGTCAAGAGCGACACCTATTACGGCAAGGACAACCTGAAGATCGATGAGATCGTCTGGAACAACACCGAAGACCTGACGGCTGCCCTCAACCGCTACCGCGCGGGCGAGCTGGATATCCTCACGGACTTCCCGGCCGACCAGTACCAGTGGCTGCAGGACAACCTGCCGGGCCAGGCGCACGTGGCGCCGTTCCTGGGTATCTACTACTACGTCTTCAACCAGTCCAAGGAACCGCTCAACAACATCGAGATCCGCAAGGCGCTCTCGATGGCCGTCAACCGCGACGTGATCGGGCCGGACGTGCTGGGCACGGGCGAACTGCCGGCCTATGGCTGGGTCCCGCCGGGCACCGCCAACTACGAAGGCGAGCAGTACATTCCGGAATGGTCCAAGCTCCCCTATGAGGAGAAGGTCAAGCAGGCGGCCGAGATCATGGCCAAGCTGGGCTACACCCCGGACAAGCCGCTCAAGCTGCAGCTTCGCTACAACACCAACGACAACCACCAGCGCATCGCCGTCGCCATCGCCTCGATGTGGAAGCCGATTGGCGTGGAAGTCGAGCTCTTCAACGCCGAAGTGGCCGTCCATTACGACGCGCTGCGCGCCGGCGACTTCCAGGTCGGCCGTGCCGGCTGGCTGCTCGACTACAACGATGCCTCCAATACCCTCGACCTCCTCAAGACCGGCGTCGAGAACAACTATGGCCGTTACTCGAACCCCAAGTTCGACGAACTGATGGTCCAGGCCTCCAAGGAGACCGACCTCGTCAAGCGCGCCGGCTTCATGCATGAAGCCGAGAAGCTGGCCATGGACGAATTCGGCGCTCTGCCGATTTATTGGTACGTGTCCAAGAACGTCGTTTCCCCGAAGATTTCGGGCTTCGAGGACAATACTCAGGACATCCACCGCGTCCGTTGGATGAGCAAGTCGGAATAATCCGATAGCGGGAGCCGCGGCTAGCGTCGCTGCGGCTCCCGCTACCGCCTAGTGGCCCCGGCGGGGGCGGCGCGGCGGCCTAACAAAGGACCGGTCACATGTTCGGTTACGCCTTGCGGCGTGTCGCGTCGGCTATCCCCGTCGTGCTCATCGCCATCACGCTCTGTTTCTTCATTCTCCGGCTCGCCCCGGGCGGCCCGTTCGACGGTGAACGCGCTCTGCCGGCAGATGCCCTGAAGAACCTGCGAGCCTACTACAATCTCGATCAGCCCCTGTTCGTCCAATACCTGCTCTATGTGGGCGGCGTGTTCCGTGGCGATCTCGGCCCCTCCATGGTCATGACCGATTTCTCGGTCAGCCAGCTCATGATGATCGGCCTGCCCTTCACGCTTACGCTGGGCTTTTCCGCCTTCATCATCGGTACGGCTTTCGGCCTCGTGGCGGGTGCCCTGGCGGCGCTCTACCAGAACAAGTGGCCTGACTACGTCCTGGTCTTCGTCGTTCTCATCGGCCTCATCATTCCCAATTTCCTCATGGCCAACCTGTTGCAGCTGCTCTTCGGGGTGTATCTGCGCTGGTTGCCGGCGGGCGGCTACGTGCCCGGCTCGTGGATCCACCTGGTCCTGCCCATCACCATTCTCGTGCTGCCGCATGGCGGCCGCGTCGCGCGCCTGATGCGCGGCTCGATGATCGAGGTGCTGGGTACGAACTATGTGCGCACCGCGCGCTCCAAGGGCCTTGGTACGCGCCTCATCCTCGCCCGACACGCCATCAAGCCGGCGCTGCTACCGGTGGTCTCCTATCTGGGGCCGGGCCTTTCCTACCTCCTCACCGGCTCGCTGGTGGTGGAGCAGGTCTTCGCCCTGCCGGGGATCGGCAAGTACTTCATCACCGCCGCGCTTAACCGCGACTACGGCCTCGTGCTCGGAACCACCATTCTCTACATGTTCATCATCCTGGTGCTGAACCTGATCGTCGACATCGTCTATGCCTGGCTCGATCCCAAGGTGAGGTACCGCTGATGGCCGGGATCACTGGAAAAGACACCGTTCTCACCGACTACGCGGCAACCCTTGCCAGCGACGCGCCCAAGGGGCGTTCGCTCACGCAGGACGCGCTGCGTCGTCTCTACGCCAACAAGGCGGCCGTAGCCTCGATCTTCATTCTCGTGGCCATCGTGCTTATCGCCTTCATCGGCCCGTTCTTCCTGCCCTGGAAGCTCGACGAGATCGACTGGTCGGCCATCCGCAAACCGCCCGATTTCTCCAAGGGCCATTACTTCGGCACCGACCAGAACGGGCGCGACATGCTCGCCCGCACGCTGCAGGGCACGCAGATGTCGCTCATCGTGGCAGCCGTGGCGACCTTCGTCTCGGTGGTCATCGGCATTATCTACGGCGCTATCGCCGGCTATTTCGGCGGCCGGATCGACGCCATCATGATGCGCTTCGTCGATATCATGTACGCACTGCCCTACATCCTCTTCGTCATCATCCTGGTGGTGATGTTCGGCCGCAATCCGGTGCTGCTGTTCGTGGGCATCGGGTGCCTCGAATGGCTGACCATGGCCCGTATCGTGCGCGGCCAGACGCTCTCGCTCAAGGAGCGTGAATTCGTCGAGGCGGCAAGGGCAGGGGGCGCCAAGCCCTTTGCCATCATCATGCGCCACATCGTGCCCAATCTCACAGGCCCCGTGGTCATCTACGCCACCCTCACCATTCCCGAGATCATCATCACGGAGAGCTTCCTCTCCTATCTCGGGCTTGGCGTTCAGGAGCCGCTGACCTCGCTCGGCACGCTCATTTCCTTCGGCGCGCCGGTCGTCGAGCAGCTCCCCTGGATGCTGTTCTCGCCCGCCGTCTTCCTCGTGCTCATGCTGCTCTGCCTCTCCTATCTCGGCGACGGCCTGCGCGACGCGCTCGATCCAAAGGACAGATGATGAAAGAGGTACTCAAGGTCCAAGACCTCTCGGTCAAGTTCGCCCTCCACGAGAGCGAGGTGACTGCCGTTTCCGATCTCAACTTCACCCTCCACCAGGGCGAAACCCTCGCCGTGGTGGGCGAAAGCGGCTCGGGCAAGAGCCAGGCATTCCTCTCGATCATGGGGCTGCTCGCCAAGAACGGCCGCGCCTCCGGCAAGGCCATGCTTGGAGACGTCAACCTGGTGGGGCTCACGCCCGACCAGCTCGACGTCTATCGCGGGCGCGACATCGCCATGATCTTCCAGGATCCGATGACCTCGCTCAATCCGAGCCTCAAGATCAAGACGCAGCTCGCGGAGGTGCTGGTCAAGCATCAGGGGTACGACAAAGGCAAGGCGGTTCGTGCTGCCATCGAGATGCTCGAACGCGTCGGCATCCCTGAGCCCGCCAAGCGCGCCGAGACCTATCCGCATGCGCTTTCCGGCGGCATGCGCCAGCGCGTGATGATTGCCATGGCACTGCTCTGCAAGCCCAAGATCCTGATCGCGGACGAGCCGACCACGGCGCTCGACGTGACGGTGCAGGCGCAGATGCTGGAGCTCTTCAGCAATCTCACCACCGAGTTCGGTACCGCGCTCGTCCTCATCACCCACGATCTGGGCGTGGTGGCGGGCGTCGCCGACAAGGTGATGGTGATGTATGGCGGGCGCTGCATCGAGAAGGGCGACACCGAGACGCTGTTCTACGATCCGCGTCATCCCTATACGTTCGGCCTCCTCAACTCGACGCCGCATATCGAGCGGCGCGAGCAGCGACTCAAGCCGATCGAGGGGTTGCCGCCGAGCCTGGAACACCTGCCCAAGGGCTGCGCGTTCCATCCCCGCTGCGCCTTCCGCTTTGCCGAATGCCTCGACCGGCGCCCGCCGCTGGTGGAGGAGGAGGGTGGGCGTGAACGCGCCTGCTTCTACCATGGCCCCCTGCAGCTTTCGGAGCATGTGGCATGACCGAGTTGCTGCGTATCGATGGTCTCAAGAAGACCTTTTCCATCGCCAACGGCCTTTTCGGTCGCCCGCTGACGCTCACTGCGCTCGAGGACATCTCGTTCTCGGTGCAGAAGGGTGAGACGCTGGGTATCGTGGGCGAGAGCGGCAGCGGCAAGTCGACGCTCGGCCGCTGCATCCTACAGCTCCTGTCGCCTGACCAGGGCAAGGTGCTCTGGTTGGGCCAGGACCTCACCCGGCTGCCCGATGAGGAGATGCGGCGCAAGCGGCGCGACCTGCAGATCATCTTCCAGGATCCGCTGGCTTCCCTCAATCCGCGCATGACGGTGGGCGAGATCATCGCCGATCCCCTGCGCACGCTGATGCCCGAACTCAACCGGGAGCAGCGGCGGGCCAAGGTTATCAAGATGATGGAGGCTGTGGGCCTCCTTCCCGAGATGATCAACCGTTATCCGCACGAGTTTTCGGGTGGGCAGGCGCAGCGTATCGGCATCGCCCGGGCGCTGATCACCGAGCCCAAGCTCATCGTCTGCGACGAGCCGGTTTCGGCACTGGACGTCTCGATCCAGGCGCAGATTCTCAACCTGCTCTCCGAGCTCAAGGATGAATTCGGCCTCACGCTGATCTTCATCTCGCACAACCTTTCGGTCGTGCGGCACGTGTCGGATCGGATCCTGGTGCTCTATCTCGGCCGCATCGTCGAGATGGCGAAGGGTGATGATATCTATGACGACCCCAGGCATCCCTATACGAGGGCGCTACTGACGGCCGTGCCGATCCCCGATCCGCGGTTGGCGCGGGAGCGCAATATCGATGCGTTGCGCGGCGAAATTCCCTCGCCGATCAACCCGCCTTCGGGTTGCACCTTCCGTACTCGCTGCCGCTTCGCCAAGCCGATCTGCGCCGAAGTGCGCCCGGCGCTCGAAACCCTGGCCGGCGACCGCCTCGTCGCCTGCCACCGCTGGCGCGACCTCGACCTCGAACACCCCGTTCCCTCGGTCTAGGCCCCAACGCTTCCTTCTCCCCTTGCGGGAGAAGGTGGCGGGTTAGCGCCAGATAGGGGCGAAGGGGCCTAGGCCCGACTTCACGACGCCCGGCGATCATCTCCGCCGATGCCCGCCGAACGCCGCCGGCGGTCAGGGCCGACATAGCTGTCGGTTTCCACGAATGCTCGGGGCGCCTTCATGATTGCGCCGAGCTTCTCCTCGATCTGGGCGGCCGAGAAGGGTCGGCGCAGAAATTCGGTGATTCCGGCGTCGCGCGCCTTGTTGATGGCCGCGGCGCTCGGATGAGAGGCCATCATCACCACGGCGACGTGGCGATGGGTTTCGTCCTCCGACCGCCGCAACCGGCGGGTGAAGGTCGTGCCGTCGAGGCCCTTCAAGGCCTCGTCGATCATCAGCACGTCCACCCCGCCGCGGCGGAGGGAACCCGAGGCGGCGACGGCATCGGTGGCGATCTGAATCTTGCGTACGCCCAATCCACGCAGCATCTGGCTGAGGAGATCGGCCATCTGCGTGTTGGATTCGGCCACAAGCACGGAAAGGTCAGCAAAGTCCTGGGAAGCCATTACGCATTACTCTTGGTGTCGAGACTTCAAGCTTGATGGAACCAGCAAGAATACCCTACGAACTTATCCGGTCGGTTAACGGCGCGTTATGTCGCGCTTCACCCACGAATCCGCCGTGCCCGCGTTGACAGGGAAAACCAAAGCCCCTATGTAGACGCCCAACTCAAAGGGCGCTTGGCGCCTCTTTTTCGTATGATCGAGGTCAAAAGATGAAAGTCGCCAATTCGCTCAAGGCGCTGATGGGTCGCCACCGCGCCAACAAGCTCGTCCGCCGTCGCGGCCGTGTTTACATCATCAACAAGGTCGACAAGCGCTACAAGGCCCGCCAGGGCTGAGCGCTGCTCCTTGCAGAAAGTTTGAAGGGCCGGCGAAAGCGGGCCTTTTTATTACTATTTTAGGTGTTTGCCGGTCAGCCTCCTTAACATTCTCGCGCCACTTACCGTGTCGCGGAGGCCAAGAATGTTGAAGAGCAGGACTATAACGATATCCATCAACCGGCCGGTTGCGGATGTCTATGCCTACCTCTCGGACCCGTCCAACATGCCGAACTGGACTACGGCACTGGGCGAACGGTTCGAGCGGGTGGAGGGAAATGTCTGGCACGCGGCGGTGCCCGACGATCCACGCGGGCCGGTCACGGTCCGTTTCTCACCAAGAAATGACTGGGGCGTGCTCGACTACGAGGTCAGCCGGAGCGGCGAGGAACCGCTTATGGTGCCCCTGCGCGTCTTCGCCAACCAGGAGGGGTGCGATCTCGCCTTCACCTTCTTCCAAC
This sequence comes from Paradevosia shaoguanensis, assembly GCF_016801025.1. Lineage (GTDB taxonomy): Bacteria > Pseudomonadota > Alphaproteobacteria > Rhizobiales > Devosiaceae > Paradevosia > Paradevosia shaoguanensis. Next base: position 2,503,561 of record NZ_CP068983.1, read on the forward strand.
GCCCCGGCGTCAGCGATGAGCATCTGGATTCGGAAGTGGAATGGGTACGCACGGACCTGTTGACACTCAAGTCGCTGCTTGAGGCGCTGGGGGACCGGCGTTAGGCACCATTTCGAGTGCCCATTCGATGAGCTATAGATCTCGAATGCGAGCGCTCTGGCCTATCGAACGGGAAATACTTGAACTTGCGGCAAGCGAGTATCCGGCCGTTGGGGCTGCGCTCAAGCAGCAAATAGAGTCCGTTCGTGTTGTGAGCTTCGAGAACAGCGGAAGCGGGTTCTTTTCCCATCTCGTTGTCGCTGACGATGCTCCCCTCTTGACCGAGGCGTCGCCACTCGATCCGGGCCACGGCACAGTGGCTGGCATCGAGAACGGCATGGGCTTCTGCGTCTTCCTGACGGACGGGCGTCTGTCGATGATCGATGCCTATTGCAACGCCGACGAGTCCACCGCGGGAATCGACTTCTCCACCGCGGTGTTTCAGGTGATGCCGTGGGGGCCGCGCATTCTCAAGGCGTAGACCAGCTGCTACGCCGCGTCGCTCTCCGCCTCGCCTTCAAGTCCATATTCCTTGAGCTTGCGATAGAGCGTCGAGCGACCGATACCGAGCGCTCGCGCGACGCGCGACATGCGGCCTGAATAGTGCTCCAGCGCGAAGACGATGAGCGCCCGCTCGACATCGGCCAGGGCTGCCACTTCCCCATTGTCGTCGAGGAAGCGCTCGATGATCGGGCTGAGCTCGGACTCGGCGGGTTGGGGGGGCGGGGTGTGGTCGATGTGGATCGGTGCGGCCAGAACCGGCGAGGTTTCCGTTACCCGCGCAGCCTGCTCGCGGCCAGCAGTTTGGGCCACGATCTGGGGGAAGTCCGGCGTTTCGAGATAGGCCCCGTCCGAGAGCACGATGGCGCGGTAGACCGCGTTTTCGAGCTGGCGGATATTGCCCGGCCAGTCGTAGCGCTGCAGCAGGTCGAGGGCAGGCGGGGTGATGCCCACCACGCGCCGTCCGGCCTCGGCGGCGAGCCGGGCGATGAAATGCATGGCTAGTGCCTCGACGTCTTCAGGGCGTTCGCGCAGTGGTGGCACGTAGATGGGGAAGACGTTGAGTCGGTAGAAAAGGTCCTCGCGGAAGGCCCCGGTCTTGGCCAAGTTCAGCAGCCGCCGGTTGGTGGCCGAGATCACCCGCACATTGACCTTTTCCGGGCGTCCCGCGCCCACGGGCTCGATCTCGCCGTGCTGGATGGCGCGCAGGAGCTTTACCTGCGTATCGAGTGGCAATTCGCCCACTTCGTCGAGGAATAGCGTGCCGCCATGGGCTTCGGCGAATTTGCCGTCATGATCGGCAGTCGCGCCGGTAAAGGCGCCCTTGCGGTGGCCGAACAGCGTCGATTCCACGAGATTGGGTGGAATGGCCCCGCAATTGACGGTGACGAAGGGTTTTCCCGCCCGGTCGCTCATGCCCTGGATGGCGCGGGCCACTAGTTCCTTGCCCGTACCGGTCTCGCCTTCGATCAGCACGGGAATGGTGCTCTTGGCAGCCTTGCGGATGAGCGAGAGCACGCGGTCCATGGCCGGGCTGCGCGTCACGATATCCTCGACGCTGAACGTGCCCGCGCGGCGCGAGCGTTCGGTGCGCACCAGCGTCTCAAGCGCTTCGAGCTTAAGCGCGTTGCGCAATGAGATAATGAGGCGCTCGGGCGCCACCGGCTTGACGAAAAAGTCCGCCGCGCCCTGGCGCATGGCGGTCACCACCGTTTCGAGCGAGGAATTGGCGGTCTGCACGATCACCGGCGTCGTCAGCCCTTCGCGCTTCATCGCTTCCATCACGGCCATGCCGTCTAGGTCGGGCATGACGAGGTCGAGCACCATGGCGCCGATGCTGCTATCCTCGCGCAGCCGCTCCAGCGCGTCCTTGCCGCCGCTGGCCGTGACAGGCGCGAAGCCGGCGCGCTTGGCGATTTCTGAGGTCAGGCGCAACTGCACCGGATCGTCGTCGACTATGAGAACACGCGTCATGCAAATCCTTCAGGCGGCCAGCCGAATCGCGCTGTGCCGTTTTGGAGCAGGCTAGGGAGGGCGAGTTAAGAGGGCTTTAATCACGATCGGGGAGGGGAACGCCCGCTTGGCAGCCGGGCGACGGCTCGGTAAGGTCCGCGCCTCAAATCCACAATCTCGGAGAGTTTCCATGACCGATCTGCCGCGCGCCACCGAAGCCACGAGCCAGAAGGGTCACAACGAGTTCGGCGCCATGCCCGAATGGAACCTCGATGACCTCTATCCGGGCCGCGATTCGCTCGAACTCAAGACCGATCTCGAAAAGGCGCGCCGCGAGGCCGAGGCCTTCGAGGTCGCCTACAAGGGCAAGCTCGATGGCCTCGCCCGCAATGGCGGGCTGGTCGAAGCGGTCAAGCGCTCCGAGGCGCTCGACGATCTTACCGGGCGCATCGGGTCCTTCGCCTACCTCCAATATGCGCAGAACACGCAGGATCCCAACCGCGCCAAGTTCCTGGGCGACATGAACGAGGCGCTGACCTCGCTTTCAACCCGGCTCATCTTCTTCGGCCTCGAACTCAACCGTATCGAGGACGACGCGCTCGAAGCGGCCTTTGCCAAGGATGCCGAGCTCGCCCGCTACCGGCCCTGGTTCGCCGAGCTGCGCAAGTCCAAGCCCTACCAGCTCGAGGATCGCGTGGAAGAGCTCTTCCACGACAAGTCGGTGACCGCCTTCTCGGCCTGGAACCGGCTGTTCGACGAAACCATGGCCAGCCTCAAGTTCGAGGTCGATGGCGAGACGCTGGGCCTGGAAGCCACGCTGCATCTGCTTTCGGACAAGGACGAGAAGAAGCGCGAGGTCGCGTTCCATGCGCTCTCCAAGACGCTCCATGCCAACGAGCGGCTTTTCACGCACATCACCAACGTGCTGGCCAAGGACAAGGAAATCTCCGATCGCTGGCGCGGGTTCGGCGACATCGCCGATAGCCGGCACCTGGCCAACTCGGTCGAACGCGAAGTGGTCGATGCGCTCGAAAAGGCCGTGCGCGAGGCCTATCCGCGCCTGTCGCATCGCTACTACAAGATGAAGGCCAAGTGGTTCGGCAAGTCCAAGCTCAATGCCTGGGACCGCAACGCGCCACTGCCCAGCGCCGATGACCGCATCTTCGATTGGGAAACGGCCAAGGACACGGTACTCGAGGCTTATGGCAAGTTCTCGCCCAAGCTCGCTGAGGTGGCGGCGCCCTTCTTCGAGAACGGCTGGATCGATGCGCCCGTCAAGGACGGCAAGGCGCCCGGCGCCTTCGCGCATCCGACCGTCCCGAGCGCTCACCCCTATCTCATGCTCAACTATCTTGGCCGCGCGCGGGACGTGATGACCCTGGCGCACGAGCTTGGCCATGGCGTCCACCAGCGCCTCGCCGCGCCGCAAGGCGCGCTCATGGCCCCGACGCCGCTGACGCTGGCCGAGACGGCGTCGGTCTTCGGCGAGATGCTGACGTTCCGCTCGCTTCTTGCCGCGACGACCGATCCCAAGCACCGCTTTGCGCTGCTCTCGTCCAAGGTCGAGGACATGCTCAATACGGTGGTGCGGCAAATTGCCTTCTACACCTTCGAGCGCAAGGTCCACACCGCGCGGCGCGATGGCGAGCTAAGGACCGAGGAAATCGATGAAATGTGGCTGGACGTCAGCCGCGAAAGCCTCGGCGAGGGCATCGAGCTCAATGAAGGCTACGACATCTTCTGGGCCTATATCCCCCATTTCATCCACTCGCCCTTCTATGTCTATGCCTATGCATTCGGCGACTGCCTTGTGAACTCGCTCTACGCACAGTATGAGAAGTCCAGCGAAGGGTTTGCCGAGCGCTATTTCGAGCTGCTCAAGGCTGGGGGCTCCAAGCACCATTCCGAACTGCTTGCGCCGTTTGGGCTGGATGCGCGGGATCCCAAGTTCTGGTCGCTGGGGCTTTCCATGATCGAAAGGCTCATCGACGAGCTCGAGGCGACCGACCCCGACTGACGAATTTTGACCGACCTGTTTTGAGGAAACCGATGGCCAAGAAACCCGCTACCGCCGGCGACGCTGCCGCTCTTACGTCCATGGATTATGCCGAGCAGGAGCGCACCTATCGTGGCTTCGTGGAGCTGATCAAGCTCTCCGTCATCGGCATGGCGCTCCTGATGATCGGCCTCTATTTCGTCGTCATCGGCGGGCAGCCGGTGCTGGGCGGCATCCTGATCTTCGCCTCGATCATCGTGCCGCCGCTGATGGCTGTCTTTCAGCGAAAGGGCTGAAAACCCCGCCTAGTGCGGCAAAAGTATCAATGGCCCGGCCTTGTGCCGGGCCACTTTTTTTGTATTGTCCCTTGACGGGTTTGGGCTGAGGGGGGAGCGCGGCAGCGCCGACTCGGGCCCTTTCGTGTTTGAAAGAGCATCGGACCCGCATTCGCGGGTTCGGGGTCCATTGAGGTAAATCCCATGAAAATTGCAGTCGTGCGCGAACGCACCGACGGGGAGACGCGCGTCGCCGCCACCCCAGAGACGGTGGGCAAGCTGATCGCGCTGGGCGCTACGGTCGCCATCGAAAAAGGCGCGGGTGAGGCGTCGCGCATCCCTGACGCCGAATACAAGACCGCCGGTGCGGAAGTCGCCGCCACCGCGGAGGCTGCCCTCAAGGGCGCCGATATCGTGCTGACCGTCCGCCGTCCCGGTGCCGCGCTCATGGCCGGCGTCAACAAGGGCGCGCTGGTTATCGGTGGCATGGATCCCTACGGCAACGAGAAGGATATCCTGGCCCTCGCCAAGGCGGGCGTGGCTACCTTCGCCATGGAATTCATGCCGCGCATCACCCGCGCGCAGGTGATGGACATTCTTTCCTCTCAGGCGAACCTGGCGGGCTACCAGGCCGTGATCGAGGCCGCGGGCCTTTTCGATCGCGCCATGCCGATGATGATGACCGCCGCCGGTACCGTGCGTCCGGCCAAGGCCTTCATCATGGGTGCGGGCGTTGCTGGCCTCCAGGCCATCGCCACCGCCAAGCGCCTCGGCGCCGTGGTTTCGGCCAATGACGTGCGTCCGGCCGCCAAGGAGCAGGTGGAGTCCCTGGGCGGCAAGTTCATCGCCGTCGAGGACGAAGAATTCAAGCAGGCCGAAACCGCTACCGGCTACGCCAAGCCGATGTCGGCCGAGTATCAGGCCAAGCAGGCCGAGCTCACTGCCCAGCACATCGCCAAGCAGGATATCGTCATCACCACCGCGCTGATCCCGGGCCGTGCGGCTCCGCGGCTCATCACCAAGGCGATGATCGAGACCATGGCTCCGGGCTCGGTCATCATCGACATGGCTTCCGAGCGTGGGGGCAACGTCGAGCTGAGCCAGCCGAACAAGCTGGTCGAGCACAATGGCGTCAAGATCCTGGGCCTCGTCCAGGGCCAGAACCGCGTGCCGACGAGCGCCAGCCAGCTCTATGCCCGTAACCTCCTCGCTTTCATCGAGACCCTGGTCGATAAGAAGGCCAAGGTCGTTGCGGTCAATTGGGACGACGAGTTGGTCAAGGCCACCGTCCTCACCAAGGAAGGCGCGATCGTCCATCCGAACATCAAGGTAGACGCTCCGGCCGCTGCTGCGGCTCCGGCTGCGAAGCCTGCTCCGGCCGCCAAGGCCGCCCCTGCAGCGAAGGCCGCGCCGGCTGCCAAGAAGGCTCCGGCCGCCAAGGCCGAGGCTGCTGCTCCTGCCGAGGCGAAGTCGGCTCCGGCCAAGAAGGCCGCCGCTCCCAAGGCTGCTGCCAAGCCGGCGGAAGCTGCTGCCGCGGCTCCGGCCAAGAAGCCGACTGCCAAGAAGCCTGCCGCTGCCAAGCCCGCAACGACCAAGTCCAGCACGGCCAAGTCGGCCACGCCCAAGGAAACCAAGTAAATGGAACAGACCGCACAAAACGTGGCCGACGCGGCTGCTGCTGCCGCGAGCGCTGCCACCGGCGGGGCGATCGACCCCTTCATCTTCCGTCTTTCGATCTTCGTGCTCGCGATCTTCGTGGGCTATTACGTGGTCTGGTCGGTGACCCCGGCTCTCCACACCCCGCTCATGAGCGTGACCAACGCCATTTCCTCGGTGATCGTGGTCGGTGCCCTGCTCGCCGTGGGCGTGCAGCTGGCTTCCGATGCGAGCTGGATCTCGAAGGTCTTCGGGTTCATCGCCCTCGTGTTTGCGAGCGTGAACATCTTCGGTGGGTTCCTCGTCACCCAGCGCATGCTGGCAATGTACAAGAAGAAGGGCTGACCTGAGATGATCAACGCCAATATCGCAGCCGTCCTCTATCTCATCTCGGGCGTGCTGTTCATCCTGGCGCTGCGCGGCCTTTCCAGCCCCGCTTCCTCGCGCCGCGGCAACCAGTTCGGCATGATCGGCATGGCTATCGCCATCCTGACCACGCTGGCTCTCGCCGCCCCGTCGGACCTGGTGTCCTGGGCTCTCATCATCGGTGGCCTCGCCATTGGTGGCGGCATCGGCGCTTACCTCGCCCGTAACGTCAAGATGACGGACATGCCCCAGCTCGTGGCGGCCTTCCACTCGCTGGTTGGTCTTGCCGCCGTGTTCGTGGCCGCCGCCGCGCTCTATGCGCCGGAAGCCTTCGGCATCGGCCATGTCGGCGAAATCCATGGCCAGGCCCTGGTCGAAATGGCCCTCGGCGTCGCCGTGGGTGCCTTCACCTTCACCGGTTCGGTCATCGCCTTCGCCAAGCTCAACGGCAACATGTCGGGCAAGCCGATCCTGCTGCCGGGCAGGCACCTGCTCCACATCGTCCTCGGCATCGTGCTGGTCGTCCTGATCTGGCAGCTCGTCGCCACCGCGAACCCGATCTACTTCTGGGCCATCACAGTGTTGGCGCTGGTGCTCGGCGGCCTCATGATCATCCCGATCGGCGGCGCCGACATGCCGGTGGTGGTCTCGATGCTCAACTCCTATTCGGGTTGGGCCGCGGCTGCCGTGGGCTTCACGCTGGGCAACACCGCCCTGATCGTCACCGGCGCCCTGGTGGGCTCGTCGGGTGCGATTCTCTCCTACATCATGTGTAAGGCGATGAACCGCTCCTTCATCTCGGTGATCCTGGGCGGCTTCGGCGCCGATACCTCGGCTTCGTCGGGCTCGGGCGAAGAAGAAACCCGCCCGGTCAAGCAGGGCGCGGCCGACGACGCCGCATTCCTCATGAAGAATGCCGGCAAGGTCATCATCGTCCCTGGTTACGGCATGGCCGTGGCCCAGGCCCAGCACGCGCTGCGCGAAATGGCCGACATGCTCAAGGCCGCCGGTGTCGAGGTCAAGTACGCCATTCACCCGGTTGCCGGTCGTATGCCTGGCCATATGAACGTGCTGCTGGCCGAAGCCAATGTGCCCTATGACGAAGTGTTCGAGCTCGAAGACATCAACTCCGAGTTCGCCCAGGCCGACGTTGCCTTCGTCATCGGCGCCAACGACGTGACCAACCCTGCCGCCAAGACCGACAAAACCTCGCCGATCTACGGCATGCCGGTCCTCAACGTCGAAGACGCGGGCACCGTGCTCTTCATCAAGCGCGGCATGGCTGCCGGTTATGCCGGTGTCCAGAACGAACTCTTCTTCCGCGACAACACCATGATGCTCTTCGGCGACGCCAAGAAGGTGACCGAAGAAATCGTCAAGGCGCTCGGCCACTAAGGCCGGGATCGTGCGAGATTGATGAGCGCCCGCCGGGGAACCGGCGGGCGCTTTTGTTTTGGGGTGTTGGGGTTGGTGCGCCGCAGACACTGCTCGCGAGTTGTGGTCTCCCTCCCCCTTGCGGGGAGGGGACAGGGGTGGGGGTAGCCTCAAACCGGAGCTAGCCTCCCAATCCGGAGGCAACCGATCCGCACCCCGCCGCCCCCAGCAAACTTATCCCCTCTCCCCCCACCCGTGAGATCATCCACCCATCCCTGCCGCACCGGGCGGACTGCAGAGCGACCCGCAGCGACAGGGACAGCCGGGCGTGCGGGGTTCGCTCCCTCGCATGGGTCCATGGGACGCCGCTCGAATCCGGGGCTCGACCATCAAGCCTGCCGGAACGGAGCCGCGATGATCAGGTCCTCAAAATCCCGGCGCCCCGAGGCGAAGTGCGTCTCGTTTTTTTGACTAACCCATTGAGGCGAACTTTCGCCTCGGGGCCCGCCCGACCAAAGCAAAACCGCGCGACCCGGAGGCCGCGCGGCGACTGGACTTGCCTCAAATTCGAGATGCTAACCCTCGGTCAGCTTGAATTCGATGCGACGGTTGCGGCGATAGGCTTCGTCGTTGTCGGCCGGATCGAGCGGGGCGAATTCGCCGAAGCCGGCGGCGACCAGCCGGTTGGGCGATACGCCCTGACTCACGAGATACTTGGCCACCGAAATGGCGCGGGCGGCCGACAACTCCCAGTTCGAGGGGAACTGGGCGTTGGAGATCGGGCGCTTGTCGGTATGGCCGTCGATGCGGAGCACCCAGTTGATATCGGGCGGAATTTCCTTCTCGAGCTGCAGGATCGCCTGGGCAAGGCCTTGCAGGTCGGCGACGCCGCCCGGCGAGATATCGGCCTTGCCGGGTTCGAACAGTACTTCGGACTGGAAGACGAAGCGGTCGCCCACGACGCGCACGTCGGCGCGGCCTTCGAGAATCTGCCGCAAGCGGCCGAAGAAGTCGGAGCGATAGCGCGACAGATCCTGCACGCGCTGGGCCAAGGCCACGTTCAGACGCCGTCCCAGATCGGCGATCTTGGTGCGCGATTCAGTGTCTCGGGTCTCAGAGGCCTGCAAGGCGTCCTCAAGCGCCGCGATCTGGGTGCGCAGGGCCGCCAGCTGCTGGTTGAGCAGCGCCACCTGCGCCGCCGCCTCGCGCGAAACTTCCTTCTCGCCGGCGAGCTGCGCATTGAGGTCGGCAATGGCCTCGTCCTTGCCCGCGTCTCCTGCGCCGATACCGGCCAGTTGCCCCTGCAGCCGATCGCGGTCCTGCTCGGCACCCGAAAGCGTGGCCGTGAGGTTGGCGATGGTGGCTTCGAGGTCCGAATTATTGGCGCGCTCGAGCTGGAGCAGGTCGGTCAGCTCGGCAATCTGCGAGTTGAGGCGCGACAGCGCGGTGTCCTTGCCCAGCAATTCCTGACTGGTGAAGAACTGGGTAAGCATGAAGAGCGACAGGAGGAAGATGATGACGAGCAAGAGGCTCGACAGCGCATCGACGAATCCCGGCCAGTAATTGGTGACCTCGCGGGCGCGGCGACTGAGGGCCATCTAGCAGCGCTCCGGCTGGTCGGGGCTCACCGCTGGTCCCCCTTGAGGGTGGCCAGCATCTCGTCGATCAATTCGCGCAGCTTGGCGTTGTTCTCGCTCTGCTCGGCGATATGCGTTCGCAGCGTATCCTGCTCAGCCCGCATATGTTTGACGAGCCCGTCGATGCCCTTGGCCAGTTCAGCCATGGCGCGGATGGCGTTCTGGGAGGAATTGGTGCTCTGCATCGTCGTGCCGAGCCGGTCGAGCATGGCCTGCATGTCCGTGCCCTGGACGCCCAGCCCGGATGCCTGCAATGCCGTCATCGGGTGGTCGAGTTCGGTCATCGAGGTCATCCAGTCCTCGAGATCGGTATAGAAGGCGTTCTGCGCCTGGCCGGTCTGGAGGTCGAGGAAGCCGAGGATCAGCGAACCGGAAAGGCCGAAGAGCGAAGACGAGAAGGCGGTGCCCATGCCGCCCAGCGGGGCGGTGAGGCCTTCCTTGAGGTTGCCGAAAAGGCTCGTCGTATCGGCCTGGTTGACGTCGAGCGCCTGGATGACGCTGGCGACCGAGGTCACCGTCTGGAGGAGGCCGTAGAACGTACCGAGAAGGCCGAGGAAAACCAGGAGGCCCGTGAGATAGCGCGAGGTGTCCTTGGCCTCGTCGAGCCGGATGCCGACCGAATCGAGGATCGAGCGCATCGATTGCGGGGTGATGATCGCTTCGCCCAGCCGGTCGCGGAGGATGCCGGCGACGGGGGCAAGCAGCACCGGCGGGCGGACATCGCCCATCGTGCCGTCCTGGATCGAGTTCACCCACTTCACTTCCGGGAAGAGGCGGATGATCTGGCGGAACGACAGGAAGATGCCGATCGCCAGGGTCAGGAAGATCATCGAGTTGATGAACGGGTTCGCCCAGAAGAAGGTGACGATCTGGGGGGCCAGGATCGCCGCTATCAACGCGACCAGTATCAGAAAGATAACGATCTTGACGAGGTAGACGAGGGGGCTCGCCAGATTATAGGGGTCGTAACTGGTCGCCATGGCCCGCACGTGTTGCTAACAAATCGTTAAACAACACTAAGTGCATCGCAAGGGCGTGACAATGGCTGAGCGCTTCCGCCCAAGCCTATTTGACTGCCTTGATTTCCTTGAGGAGGAGCGCCTGGATGGTTTCGTTGCCGGCCACGACCTGGCCGTTCCATATGCTGCCGCCCACGCCGGCATAGTCGGTGACGAAGCCGCCGGCTTCCTTGACCATCAGCAGGCCGGGCGCAACGTCCCAGGGCTTGAGCTGGCTTTCCCAATAGGCATCGAACCGGCCGGCAGCCAGCCAGGCGAGGTCGGTCGAGGCCGAGCCGGAGCGGCGGATGCCGGCGACGGCGGGGGAAATGTGATTGACCTGGCGCAGCGCCAGGGCGTCCTCGACGGGGTTCATCACCTTGATGCCGGTAGCGACCACGGCGTCGGCGAGGTGCCGGCGGGCCGCGACGCGGAGGCGCTTGCGGTCCTGAAGCCAGGCGCCGCCGCCCTTCTCGGCGGTGAACATCTCATCCATGATCGGATTGTAGATCACCGAGGCGACGATCTCGTTGGCGCGCTCCAGGGCGATGGCTACCGCAAAGAGCGGGATCGAGTGGAGAAAATTGGTGGTGCCGTCCAGGGGATCGATGATCCAGCGATGCTGGCCGTCGGTACCGGCAACTTCGCCGCCCTCCTCCATGAGGAAAGCATAGGTCGGGCGAGCCTTGCGCAGCTCGTCAAAGACGATCTGTTCGGCGCGGCGATCGGCGGCAGAGACGAAATCGGCGGGGCCCTTGCGGGAGACCTGCAGGTTCTCGACCTCGCCGAAATCGCGGGTGAGGGACTTGCCGGCCTTGATGGCGGCCTGAACCATGACATTGAGCAGTGCGGAGCGGGCCATTGGACAAGCCGGAAAAAGTGGATCGGAAAGGAGATGTGGGCTTCTAGCCTTGGAAGCCCCAAGGTTCAAGGGGCCAAGCTGCCCGCGGCGCTCATGGTGCCTTTGCAGCCTCGCCCGCATCCGCCGTCGCGGTGGGCGGTTCGCCCGGCCAGTAGCGGGCCCGGTTCTCGGCCTTGGCCAGGTCCTCGGCGGGGATCGAGACGAGGAGCTTGTCGAGCGTGGCGTCGTTGAGGCCCTGGCGCTTCGCCAGTGCCCGCCACATCGCAGCTTCCTCGAGGTCAAGGTCGACGCCTTCGCCAACTGCCAGGAGCTTGGCATAGCGGTTCTGCGCCACGGCGTTCCCGCCGACAGCCGCCTTGCGGTACCACTTGACCGCCTCTTCGAGATTCTTGTCGACGCCACGGCCCAGGTAAAGGAGCGTAGCATACTCCACCTGGGCGGCCGGTAGCCCTTGGTCTGCGGCGAGGCCGATCTGCTCGGCGCCGGCCTTGGGATTGGGCGCCGCACCGGCGCCTTCCATCAGCAGCACGCCGTAATCGTACTGCGCCTCGGGCATGCCAGAATCGGCGGCCTCCTTGAGGAGCTCGGCGGCGCGGGTCATGTTCGGCTCGACATAGACGCCTTCGATATAGAGCATGGCGAGGTTGTACTTGGCCGGCATGTAGCCAGCCTCCGCCGCCTTCTTGAAGAGTTCGGCCGCCTTCTCGCGGCTCTTGGTAACGCCGCGCCCGTCCTGATAGAGCAGGGCGAGTTCGAACGTGCCCATCATGTCGCCGTTCTTGCTGGCAAGCGCGTACCAGCTCGACGCCCGGGCGACGTTCTCGGCAACGCCGAGGCCCTTGGAATAGATCTCGCCGATGAGCGTCTGCGCCGCGCCGTCGCCTTTCTCCGCCCGGGGTAGGGCGAGGCTCAGCGCCGTCAGGTAATAGCCGCGCTGGAAGGCGCCGAAGGCTTCGTCGGGAGGAACGCTGGAGCCGAAGATGTCTTCGCTGATGGCGCGTGCGTCCTCGGTGGTCTGCGCCAGCGCCAGCGTCGCCGTCGAGGCGGCGAGAAGGAGAGCGGCGAGAATGGCACCCGATCGTTTGGGCATCAGAAGGACTCCAGGCGCTGGGCGATCTGGCTCAGTGCAATAGCCGCACCTTGTGGCGCTTTCCAGACGCTTTCGCCAACGGCCAGGAATTCGCATCCGGAAGGATCGGCGGTTTCGCCATCGGCTTGCGGGTCGGAAAGTACGGCGGGCACTTCCATGGTCTCGGACCACCAGGTCGCCATGTCTCGCGCCTCGGCGGGGAGATCGCCTTCGAGCGGACCGAAGAACACGTAGTCGATATCGAGTTCGCCCAGCGTCATGGCGTCGTGCCGGCTGGCGGCAGGGCCTGCGCCCACGATGAGCTGCGGCTTGAGTGCGGAGACGGCGGCCCTGGCGGTCGGCAATGCCTTGGCCGAGCCCAGGACATGGAGGCCGTCGGCGCCGAGCGTACGGACCCAGCCGGGTTCGCCCTCGATGAGCACAGCGCAGCCCTCGGCCTGCGCGATGGGCGCCATGACCTTGACGAAGTCCTTGTACGCATTCTCGCCGCGCAAGCCCCGGGGCAGGAACAGCGCCGAGACGGGAACGGAAGCCAGCGCGCCCTCGAGAATCGGGGCGAACGTGGCGAGGTCCGCGTCAGCGGGGGCGATGAGGAAAATCTGGGCAGTCATGGACTCTACTTGCAAAAAATGCGCGGCCGTCAGTGGCCGCGCATTTTGTCAAGAAAAGGGTCGCTGGCAAGGGCCAGCGGCATCAAGCCCACGCGAAGTGTGCAATCAGGCGGCGCGATCGAGGTCGCCCTGCCACTTTCCGAGCGAGGCGAGGCTGTTCATCCGGGCACGGTGAGCGAAGGCCGCCTGGGCCAATTCGATGTTTTCAGCCCGGCCGGACCAGAGGCGCAGCGCGGCGTTCTGGAGGGCGCGGCCATAGGAGAAAGTGACCTTCCAGGGGAGGCCATCGAGCCGGTTCATGGCGCTCAGGTGTGCCGTCGCTTCTTCGTCGGTCTGGCCGCCCGACAGGAAGGCGATGCCGGGAACGGCGGCGGGCACGGTGGCGCGCAGCGTCTCGACGGTGCGGCGGGCAACTTCCTCGACATCGGCCTGGCGGGCCGCCTTGTGGCCGGCAAGAACCATGTTGGGCTTGAGCAGCATGCCGGTGAAATCGACGCCGGCCAGACGCAGTTCGTTGAACACGGTCTCAAGCGTCTCTTCGGTCACTTCCTGGCAGCGCTCGATGGTGTGGTCACCCGGCTCGCCGTCGCCGACGACTTCAGGCTCCACCACCGGCACGATGCCGGCTTCCTGGCAGAGCATGGCATAGCGGGCAAGGGCATGGGCATTGGCGCGCATGGCGTTGCGGCTCGGGGCCTGCTCGGCAATGGTGATGACGGCGCGCCACTTGGCGAAGCCGGCGCCGAGGGCAGCATATTCGGCCAGGCGCTGGCGCAGGCCATCGAGGCCTTCGGTGATCTTCTCACCGGAGGAGCCGGGCATCGGGAAGGTGCCGCGGTCGACCTTGATGCCGGGGATGACGTCGCTGTCGGCGAGGAGGGCGATGAAAGCAGTGCCGTCGGCGCCGTCCTGCTTGAGGGTCTCCTCGGTGAGGATGGCGCCGGAGATGTAGCGGGTCATGGCCTCGCGCGAGCGGAACAGCATTTCGCGATAATCGCGGCGAAGCTCGGGCGTGTTACCGATACCGATGGCCGCAAAGCGCTTGGCGATCGTCGGTTCGGATTCGTCGGCGGCGAGAATGCCCTTGCCCGGTTCCACCAGCTTCTGAGCAATGGCATTCAACGACATAGCCGGCATAGGTCACCCCTTCGTAGGTTGGATGACCAAAATTTAGGCTGTCGGGCCGCGATGCGTCGATTAGACGTTCGGTTTAAGCCGGAAGGCGAGTTGCGCTCAGCTCGCCTTGAGCGCCTCCACACCCGGAAGCGGCTTGCCCTCCATCCATTCGAGGAAGGCGCCGCCGGCTGTCGATACATAGGTGAAGTCGTCCTTCACCCCGGCATGGGCGAGGGCGGCTACGGTATCGCCGCCGCCAGCCACCGAAACGAGCTTACCGGCCTTGGTGCGCGCGGCAACGTGCCGGGCCACGGCCACGGTGCCGGCGTCAAAGGGGGTAATCTCGAAAGCGCCGAGCGGGCCGTTCCAGACGACGGTGCTGGCGTCATCGATTGCCCCGGTGATGCGCTCGATCGAGGAGGGGCCGACATCGAGGATCATGCCATCGGGGTCGACCGCGTCCACGCCATAGAAGCGATGGGGCGCGTTGGCCTCGAAATGCCAGGCCACGGCGCCGTCGATCGGCAGGATCACGGCGCATTTGTGCCGCTCGGCCGTCTCCATGATGCGCTTGGCGGTCTCTGCCAGATCCTTCTCGGCCAGCGACTTGCCGACGCCGTAACCGAGCGCATGAAGGAAGGTATTGGCCATGCCACCACCGATGATGAGGCCATCGACCTTGGTCACCAGATTCTCGAGGAGGTCGATCTTGGTCGAAACCTTGGCGCCGCCGACGACGGCGATCACGGGTTTCCGGGGATTGCCGAGACCGGCTTCGAGTGCCTCGAGTTCGGCCTGCATGGCAAGGCCGGCAGCGGACGGCAGCAGGTGCGCGAGCGCTTCGGTCGAGGCATGGGCGCGGTGGGCGGCCGAGAAGGCGTCGTTGACGTAAAGATCGCCGAGGCTCGCCATGCGCTCGGCGAGTTCGACGTCATTGGCCTCTTCGCCGGGGTGGAAGCGGGTGTTCTCAAGGAGCAGCACGCTGCCCGGAGGGGCGGCCTCGATGGCCTTCTGGGCATTGGTCACGTCAACCCAGTCGGTGGCGACGAACCCGACCGGGTGGCCGGTAACATCAGCCACGGTCGCGGCGACCTGCTCGAGCGAATAGTCAGGGTCGACCTTGCCCTTGGGGCGACCGAAATGGGAGAGCAGCACGACCTTGCCGTCGGCTTTGACGATCTCTCTGATGGTCGGGACGATGCGTTCGATGCGGGTGGCGTCGGTAACCTTGCCATCGGCGACGGGCACGTTGAGATCGGCGCGCAGCAGCACGCGCTTCCCCTTGAGATCGAGGTCGCCGAGGGTCTTGAAACCAGCCATGAGATCTATCCACCAAGCACTGAATGCAGTGCCGATGCTATAGCAAGGATTGAGGCGTTCAGAATAGCGTTCCGCAGCAATAACGACAGGTTCGTGCCCACGAGGAACCGCGCATAGCCCTCGCTGGCCCAGGCCGCAGCCCCGATCCGCAGCCGCACGGCGCGATCTTCGATGAGGAGGAAGGTGAGCGAGGCGGCAGCGGGCATGAGGAGCCAGCCGGGCTGGTGAAACCACCCGCTAATCGCGCTCCCGACCAGGAACGCCCCTGCCAGAAACCTCTCCAGTTCCCGCACGCCGCTGCCCCCGCAACGAATCAACAGGATGGAAGATAGGGGCGGGGTGTTACGGGATGACGACGGGCGGGACGCTGCAAAAGCAAAGGGCCGGCAAACATGCCGGCCCTCTCCAATTCCAAGTCGGCCTTTGGTCTTAGAGCGTGCGGCCCAGAGCGGCGGCGGTATCGGCCATGCGGTTCGAGAAGCCCCATTCGTTGTCGTACCAGGAGAGGACCGACACGAAGTCGCCTTCCATGACCTTGGTCTGGTCGAGTGCCACGGTCGAGGAATGGGGATCGTGGTTGAGGTCGATCGAGACGTTGGGGTGACGGGTATAGGCCAGGATGTTCTTGAGCTTGCCGTCGGCAGCCGCGATCAGGGCCTGGTTGACTTCGTCGGCCGTCACCTTGCGCTTGGACACGAACTTGAAGTCGACGAGCGACACGTTCGGGGTCGGCACGCGCACGGAGACGCCGTCCAGCTTGCCCTTGAGCTCGGGGAGCACCAGGCCGATGGCCTTGGCTGCGCCGGTCGAGGTCGGGATCTGCGAAAGCGCGGCAGCGCGGCCGCGATAAAGATCCTTGTGCATGGTGTCGAGCGTGGGCTGGTCACCGGTATAGGAGTGGATGGTCGTCATCATGCCCTTTTCGATGCCGAAGGCTTCGTTGAGGACATAGGCGAGCGGGGCCAGGCAGTTGGTGGTGCACGATGCGTTCGAGACCACCACGTGCTCCTTGCCGAGCTTGTCGTGGTTGATGCCGTAGACGACGGTCAGGTCAGCGCCTTCGCCGGGAGCGGAGATCAGCACCTTCTTGGCGCCGGCTTCCAGGTGCAAAGCGGCCTTGTCGCGGGCGGTGAAGAAGCCCGTGCATTCGAGCGCGATGTCGACGCCCAGCTCGCGATGCGGCAGCTCGGCCGGATTCTTGATGGCGGTCACCTTGATGGGGCCACGGCCCGCATCGAGCGTGTCGCCGACCACTTTCACCTCGTGAGGGAAACGGCCATGGACCGAGTCGAAGCGCAGGAGGTGGGCATTGGTTTCCACCGGGCCAAGATCATTGATGGCCACTACTTCGAGATCGGTGCGGCCGCTCTCGATGATCGCCCGCAGAATGTTGCGGCCGATACGGCCAAATCCATTGATGGCGACGCGAACTGCCATTGGGTGCTCCTTGAGGGCAGATGGGGAGGGAAAGAAGCGCTAGAAGGCGCTTCTCTTACAACTGTGCGGTAACGGCTTCAACCACGCCTTTGGCCGTGATGCCGAAGTGCTCGTAGAGCGCTTCGGCCGGGGCCGAGGCGCCGAAACCATGCATGCCCACGAACCGGCCCTTGTCGCCAAGGAGCTTGTCCCAGCTCATCGAAATGCCCGCTTCCACGGCAACGCGAGCCTTGGCCTTGCCGAAGATCGAGGCGCGGTAGGCGTCCGACTGCTTGGCGAAGAGTTCCATGCTCGGAACCGATACGACCTTGGCGGAGATGCCCTTTTCGGCGAGCTGCTTCTGCGCGTCGACGGCAATGGCCACTTCCGAGCCGGTGGCGAAGATCACGGCGTCCGCATCATCGGGACCGGCAATCCTGTAGGCGCCCTTGGCCGAAAGGTTCTCCTTGACGTATTCGGTGCGCAGCGCCGGCAGGTTCTGGCGCGAAAGCGCGAGGATCGACGGACGGTCCTTGTGCTCGAGCGCGATCTGCCAGCATTCGAGCGTCTCGGTTGCGTCAGCAGGTCGCAGGACGAGAAGCTCGGGAATGGCGCGCAGGGCCGAAAGGTGTTCCACCGGCTGGTGGGTCGGGCCGTCTTCGCCGAGGCCGATAGAGTCGTGGGTCATCACGTAGATGACGCGCTGTTCCATCAGCGCCGAGAGACGGATGGCCGGGCGGGCATAGTCGGTGAAGACCAGGAACGTGCCGCCATAGGGGATGTAGCCGCCATGGAGCGCCATGCCATTCATCGCCGCGGCCATTTCATGCTCGCGGATGCCGTAGCGCATGTAGCGGCCGGTACGGTCGGTATCGGTGAAGGGCAGGGTCTCGGGCGTATTGGTGAGGTTGGAGCCGGTGAGGTCGGCCGAGCCGCCCACGGTCTCCGGGATCACCGCATTGATGACGTCGAGCGCATTCTGGCTGGCCTTGCGCGAAGCCACTTTCGGCTTCTCCTCGGCAAGCTTCTTCTTGAAGGCGTCGGCAGCTTGGGTGAAGGCGGCAGGCAGGTCGCCGGCCATGCGGCGCTCGAATTCGGCGCGCTTGTCGGACTTGGCGAGGCGGGCTTCCCATTCGCCGCGGATGTTCTGCGAGCGGGTGCCGGCGGCGCGCCAGGCGTTGATGATCTCGGCGGGGACCTCGAAGGCCGGGTAGGTGATGCCGAGCGCGGTCTTGGCGCCGGCCAGTTCCTCGGCGCCAAGCGGAGAGCCGTGGACCTTCTCGGTGCCGGCCTTCTTGGGCGCGCCGAAGCCGATCGTGGTCTTGGCGGCGATGAGGGTCGGCTTATCGCTCTTCTTGGCGTCGAGAAGGGCCTTCTCGATCTGGGCCTGGTCGTGGCCGTCGATCTCGATCGTGTTCCAGCCGCAGGCCTTGAAGCGCGCGATCTGGTCAGTGGAGTCGGCGTTGGAAACCTTGCCGTCGATGGTGATGCCGTTGTTGTCCCAGATCACGACGAGCTTGTTGAGCTTGAGGTGTCCAGCCAGCGAAATGGCTTCCTGCGAAATGCCTTCCATCAGGCACCCGTCACCGGCCAGCACCCAGGTGTAGTGGTCGACGAGGTCCGGGCCGAATTCGGCGGCAAGCTTGGCTTCGGCCACGGCGAAGCCGACCGAGTTGCCGATGCCCTGGCCGAGGGGGCCGGTGGTCGTCTCGATGCCGGCGGCGAAGCCGTATTCGGGGTGGCCGGCGGTCTTGGAGCCGAGCTGGCGGAAGTTCTTGATCTCCTCGATGGTCATGTCGCCATAACCGAGCAGGTAGAGCGAGGAATAGAGCAGCATCGAGCCGTGGCCGGCCGAGAGGATGAAGCGGTCGCGGTCGGCCCATTTCGGGTTGGACGGATCGAACTTCATCACCTTGGTGAAGAGCACAGTCGCGATATCCGCGCAGCCCATCGGCAATCCAGGGTGGCCGGAATTGGCTTTTTCCACAGCATCCATGGACAAGGACCGGATGGCATTGGCCATATCGTTCTGCTGGGCGGTATTGGTCATCGGATTTCCTGCTCTTCCCTCGGAGAAACCTGGACTCTTTGAACCGGCGGGACGCCTGGTCCAGCGGGGTTCGAGGCATAGCAGGTTCCGGTATCGAGTCAACGAAAGAGGGTCTTTGGTTCGGCCAAGGCTTCACGCCGCCTTGATCGTGCCGAAAATGGCGTGTCAGCCTTGGCAAAACAGGCGTGCCAGTTGCGTTGGCTCTTGGGCTGAGGCTTACTTAAGGCGGCGGATTCGAAAAAAAGCGGCGGGGGAGCCGAATGGGCGATACAACCCTTGAAGACGGCTATGAAAGTGCGTCGGCGCGGCTCGATCGGGCCGTGGGACGACTGGAAGCCAGTGTGCGCAGCCTCAATGGTCGCATGCGCGCGCTCAATCGCATCGAGGCAGATACCCAGCAACTCGTGCGCGAGCGCGCCAAGCTCGCCGGCGAATTGGACAAGGCATCGGCCAAGGCCAAGCGGCTCGACGACAGTGCGCACGAAGTGTCGCGGCGGCTGGTGGATGCCATGGAAACGGTGCGGGAAGTCCTGACCAAGTGAGGCGCGGATGCCCGAAGTCAATGTAGAGATCAACGGTCGCAAGTACCGGATGGCCTGCGAGGAAGGGCAGGAGCCTCACCTCATCGGGCTGGCCGATCGCTTCAACCGTTCGATCGACAACCTCAAGAACGCCTTCGGCGAAATCGGCGACAACCGCCTGACCGTCATGGCCGGCATTGCCGCGCTTGACGAGCTCGAGGAAGCTGAAAAGCGCATCGACGCGCTCCAGAAGGAAGTGGCGGAGCTGACCCACACGGCCCAGCACATCGCGCAGGATGCGCAGGAACTGGAATCGCGCTTCGCCAAGAAGCTGTCCGAGACGGCGCGCAAGGTCGAGGCGATCGCCACCGCGATTGACGAAACGGGGCAAACTCCCGCCTGATTTCGCGATGGGGTGCGTCCCTGTAACGCAGGTCATTACCTACGTCAGCTAACGGCTATTCCTCTGCACCAGACAATTCGCTCCGGCCGCAGTCAGCTTCGCGCAAAGCGCGGCGGCTTCCTTCTGGCTGTCCCGACCGATCATTGCCGAATAGCGCAGCCGCCGGCCGAAGTTCGGGTTCCGCACCTTGAGCAGTAGCAATTGCTCCTCGCCGATGAGGTCGGCATGGCGGGTACGGACGCGATCGAAGATCGATTGGGCCTTGTCGGCGGAGAAATCCTGCCAGATCAGCACGCCCCAGGGGCGCCATTGCGCGCTTTGCGGCAGGAGGCGCGGCATGGGGCGGGCTTCGGCCATTTGCAGGCAGGCATCGGCGAAGGACTTGTCCTTGCTCAGGGCATAGTCGACGCTCTCCACCTCGCCCGTCAGCCACCGCTCGACCGGGTGGCCGGTGATGATGGCGACGTAGTCGCGGGTTTCGTAGGGTACGTAGCCGCCGCTACCGGTGATCCGCTCCAGGGCGCCTTCGCCGGCGTTATAGGCAGCTGCCGCCAACCCGAGATTGCCAAAGCGGCGGTTGAGGAAACTCAGATATTCGGCCGAGCGGGCCAAGGCTTCGGCGGGATCAAAGGCGTTGGCGACGCCGCGGATGCGGCCGGTGCCCGGCATGAACTGGGCGATGCCTTCCGCGCCGGCCGGGCTCACCGCCAGAGGATCGAAGCGGCTCTCCTGCCAGATGAGGCGGGCAAGGTAGCCCTTGGGCAGATGCCAGGTATTGGCATAGGCCTCGATGGCCTTGCAGACATCGGCGTTGAAGGTGTCGGCCGCGATGCAGATGTCACGCTCGCGCCCGTCATCCTTGGTGAGGGTATGGCAATAGCGCGCAGGCCTGGTTTCGAGCGCGACGGCCCCGCTGGAAGCGGGAATTGCGGAAGCCAGGAGACCCGCAAGCACCATTACGCCGAAAAGCCGCACTCTCATGGCGCCATGTTGGCGCGTTTGGCGACCGAGGCCAAGAGGCTCAGATCGGCCCTTCCGCCTCATTGCGCGCCCAGTTGTCGAGCACGGCCTGCTGCAGGTCGAGCTGTTCGAGCGTTTCGCGCAGGAATTCGTCGTCGAGCTGGCGGGCATCACGCGCGGCGATAAGCGCGGCGCGGCGGGCCATCAGCACCTCCTGGCCCAGTTCGATCATGGCCGGCCCACGCATGTGGCTCTTGGCAACCTTGGCCTGAGTATTCTCAAGCCGCATGCGCTCTATCATGATCTGAGCGATCTTGCGGCCCTCCTCCGAGGTATGAAGCGCAGCAAAGCGGTCGATGACCTCGTGCGCAGCCTTGTGGCTGATTTCGCGCGAAAGTGCCAGTTGCCGCTTGGTTTCACGGGCCTCGTTTGGATCGACGAGGTCGAGCCGCTTGATGAGATAGGGGAGTGTCAGGCCCTGGAGGAGCAGGGTGCCGATGGTGACGAGGAAGGCGACGGTTTGGATCACCGGGCGCTCCGGGAAGGGAGCGCCTGCCAGCGTCACATAGGGAATACCGGCGGCGGCGGCGAGCGTTACAACGCCGCGCATGCCACACCAACCGACGACAAGGTTCTCCTTCCAAGTGAAGGGCTCGGGCGGCAGGCGGCGACGGGTGCCACCACGCGGCGGCCTGGCGCGAATTCTAGTGTCGCGCAGATGCGAAAGGTACCCGCTACTAACCACCCAGGCGATACGCACGGCGATCACCGCTAGCAACACGAGGCTCGAGAGCGCGAAGACCTGCCAGAAATCATAGCCCGCGGCGATGGTGTCCTCGACCACGAAGCGCAGTTGCAGGCCGATATAGGCAAACACGAACGCGTCGAGTAGCGCATTGATGGTCTTCCAGAACTCGCGTTCCTGGATGCGTTCGGAATAATCAGCCTCGGCGGCGTTGTATCCGAGCGAAAAGCCGGCAGCAACCACGGCAATGACACCCGACGCTCCCAGTTCCTCAGCCACTCGATAGGCGGCGAACGGCACAATGACGGTGAGTACTGTAGCCAGTGAAGAACTACTGACCGATGAGCGGATGCGGTGGACGAGCGCGCCGAGCGCCACGCCGAAGATCGCGCCGACAACGGCGCGGTAGAGGAAGAAGAGCGCGACATTGTCGGTGGCCAGGTGCGCACCGGTGACGGCAGCCGTGGTGAGGCTGAAGAGGGTCAGCGCCGCCGCGTCATTGATGAGGCTTTCACCCTTGAGCACCGTCATGAGCCGGCCCGGCAGGTGAAGCTGGCGGGCGATGGCCACGGCACTGACCGCGTCGGGCGGGGAGATCACGGCGCCGAGCACGAGCGCGGCCGGCAGCGAGAGCAGGGGGCCGACGCTGAATGCGATCCAGCCGACCGCAAAGGTCGTCACCACGACAAGGATCACGCCCAGATTGACGATCGAGCCCAGTCGCCTGACGAAGCTCGTGAATGAAAATTCGTTGGCCGCAGAAAAGAGGAGGGGCGGCAGCACGATGGTTAGGATGACTTCCGGCTCGAGTTCCAGCCGCGGCAGGCCGGGGATGTAGGACGCTATGAGGCCGAGCGCGACAATGAGGAGAGGGGCCTGGATGCCCCGGCGTTCGGCAAAGATCGAGATGGCGATGGCGCCGATAACGACGATCAGGAGCTGGGAGAACATGCCGATCTTTCACTGGATGCGCATGCAGAAGCGATAGATTGAGCGAGGAGTTTTGGAAAGAACCGCTTTGCGGATGGGCGGGTAAAGCACTATATCAATGCTGCTGCCCGGTGCGTGTTGGATCATCATATCCCCGGGGCCTTATCGATCCTTAAGGGAGCTGTCCCTGACCGGGCCCGTGGGTTCGGACATACGGCGCCCACCTACATCAGTAGGTTCCCGGGATCGCATATCCCACGGCCAGGGCGGCACCTGAATTATCGAGGGGTACGGCCGTCGCCCATGACCGACGAGACAATCGAAGAGGCGAAGGCCAGCTTGCGCAGCAAGGCCCATGTCCAGCGGGCTGCAATCGGACACGATGTGCGCGTCGATGCAGGCAAGGCCGTGGCGGCGCACTTCTTCGAAGGTATCGTTCTCGATCCTGGCGCCGTGGTGGCGGCTTATTGGCCGATCCGCGACGAGCTGGATTGCCAGCCCATCATCCTCCGCCTCATGGATAGCGGCCAACCGGTCTGCCTGCCGGTGGTGCTCGGCGACGAGCTGCCGCTCGAGCTGCGTCTCTGGCAGGACGGTTCCCCCCTCTACGAGGCCGGTTTCGGCACGCTGGCGCCCGAAGAGAGCGCGCCCAAGGTCGAGCCGGACGTGATCCTCATGCCGCTGCTTGGCTTCGACAAGCACGGCACGCGGCTGGGCTATGGCGGGGGCTATTACGATCGCACCCTGGCGGCGATGAACAAGAGGCCCAAGCTGATCGGGCTTGCTTTCGCCGCCCAGGAATATCCCGAAATTCCGCGCCAAGAGCACGACGTGCCGCTCGATGCCGTCGTCACCGAGAATGGCGTCCGCCTGTTTGGAGCCCAAGACAACCGATGAAACTCCTGTTTTTGGGCGACGTCGTCGGCAGATCGGGCCGCGACGCCGTAAGCGAGCGGCTGCCCGGTATCATCGAGCGCTATGGGTTCGACTTCGTCGTGGTCAACGGCGAGAATGCCAGCCATGGCCGCGGGCTCACCGAGTCCCACTTCAACGGCATCCGTGACGCGGGCGCCGATATCGTGACGCTCGGCGACCACGCCTTCGACCAGCGCGAGACGCTCATTTATATCGAGCGCGAAACCACGCTCCTCCGCCCCATCAACATGGCTCCCGGTACGCCCGGGCGCGGCGCGATGTTTGTCGAGAGCCGCAACGGGTTCCGCGTGCTTGTCATCAATGCGCTGGGCCGGGTCTTCATGGGCCCGATCGACGACCCCTTCCGGGCGGTCGAGGCGGCGATCGCCGCTTGCCCTCTGGGCGAGCAGGCCGATGCCATCATCGTCGATTTCCACACCGAGGCCACGTCCGAGATCCAGGGCATGGGGCATTTCCTCGATGGCCGCGCGACGCTCGTTGTCGGCACGCATACGCACATCCCGACCAGCGACCATCGCATCCTCAAGGGCGGTACGGCGCTCATGGCCGATGCCGGCATGTGCGGCGATTTCGACTCCGTCATCGGCGTCGAGGCGGACGAGCCGGTCAATCGCTTCCTCACCGGAATGGCGCTGGGCCGCTTCACGCCGGCCGAGGGCGAGGCGACGCTTTGCGGCATCGCCGTCGAAACCGATCCGCGCACGGGCCTTGCCGCCCGCATCAGCCCGGTAAGGATCGGCGGCTCGCTCAGCCAGGCCTTTCCCGAGTTTTGAGGCCAGACGGCTTCACATTTGCCCATCGCTTGCATATAACGCGCCTCCGAATTCCTGCATCTTTCGAAGGATCACCGAATGGCCGGCCATTCGCATGCCAAGAACATCATGCACCGCAAGGGCAAGAGCGATGCGGCGCGCTCGAAGGTATTCTCCAAGCTGGCGCGCGAGATCACCGTCGCTGCCAAGCTGGGCGTGCCCGACCCCGCCTTCAACGCCCGCCTGCGCCTGGCTGTCGCCAACGCCAAGTCGCAGTCCATGCCCAAGGACAATATCGAGCGCGCCATCAAGAAGGCCGCCGGCTCGGATGGCGAGAACTATGATGAAGTGCGCTACGAGGGCTACGGTCCCGGCGGCGTCGCCGTCATCGTCGAGGCGCTGACCGACAACCGCAATCGCACCGCATCGAACGTCCGCTCGACCTTCTCCAAGAATGGCGGGGCGCTGGGTGAAACCAATTCGGTTTCCTTCATGTTCGACCGCGTCGGCGAAATCTTCTACCCGCTCTCCGTCGGCGACGCCGACAAGGTGATGGAAGCCGCGATCGAAGCCGGCGCCGACGATGTCGAGACCGATGAGGACGAAGAGGATGGTGGCCACACCATCTACACGACTTTCGAGACCATGGGCGAAGTCGCTGCCGCGCTCGAAAAGACGTTGGGCGAAGCCGAGTCCGTCAAGGCCATCTGGAAGCCCCAGAACGAGACCCCGGTCGATGCCGAAAAGGGCGCCACTCTCCTCAAGCTGATCTCGATCCTCGAAGAAGACGACGACGTGCAGAATGTCTACGCCAACTTCGACATCAGCGACGAAGACATGGCCAAGATCGACGTCTGATCTTTCCCTGGGATTATCGATTTGAAGGGCGCGTTCGGGAAACCGGCGCGCCCTTCGTGCATCAGGCAGCCGCGCCCTGGCATTTGAGGTGGGCCGCGGCCACGACTTCCACGCGGTTCCGGCCGAAGCGCTTGGCCTGGTAGAGGCTGCGATCGGCCTGGCGGAAGAGTTCGGTGAAGCCGATTTCGCGCTCGAAGACTGCCCCGCCCACGCTGACCGATAGCTGGCTCACCTGCCCGCCGGGGGTGAAGACGGCCAGGTTGATCGCCTTGCGGATGCGCTCGGCCAGCGAGCGGGCCGTCGCCATGTCGACATCGGGCAGGAAGACGCCGAATTCCTCCCCGCCCAGGCGGCCAACGACATCGCCGGTGCGCAGGATGGCGCGGATGGAGCGGGCGATGATGGTCAGCGCCTCGTCGCCATGGTGATGACCGAAGCGGTCGTTGATCGATTTGAAGTTGTCGGCATCGATGACGAGCAGGGCGCCGCAATACGGCGTCGGCGGGGCAGGCCGGTCGAGATAGCGGTCGATCTCGCTGGCGAAGGCGCCGCGGTTGAGTACGTCCGTGAGGCTGTCGGTAGAAGCCTCCTTGCGCAGCCGTGCATTGGCGTGCCGTAGGTCGATAACTTTGAGCGTCATGACGAGGAAGAGGGGAGGGGCCAGCAGCAGGGGCATGATGATGGCGCTCAGGCTTGCCCGATCCACCGCCTGCTGACCGAGTTCGCTGAAAGCGAACCGCATGCAGATCACGCCGCTGAGGATGCAGCCCAGGGTTCCCAGGGCCGTCCAGCTCGCAACAAAGAGCCAGTCATTCGCCGTCATATGCTTGAAGCGGTCGAGCATCAGGACTTCTCCGAGGAACGCGGGGACCGTAGGCGCGCCCTCATAACGAGTCATTGACCGGATCGATACAATTGCACCGATCAGGGCATTTTCCCCCTCCAAACGAATGGTATCGATGATCACAGCTATGTTGCCGGTTTGTTCACTTTATCCTTGGTAGGCTCGTCCGACGCAACTAAGAGTTTGTCATGGCAGGAACGGTACGAATCATCGGCATTGACCCGGGGCTGCGCCGCTGCGGCTGGGGAATCATCGAGAGCACGGGCAACCGGCTGACCTTCGTCGCCGCCGGCACGGTGACGCCTCCGACGACCGACGACCTTGCCGTGCGGCTCGCCACGCTCTTCTCCTCGCTCTCCGATCTCATCGGCCTTTACCGACCCGACGAGGCGGCGGTCGAAGAGACATTCGTTAACCAGGGCGCCCGCTCGGCCCTGCTCCTTGGGCAGGCGCGCGGCGTGGCGCTGATGACGCCGGCCTCGCTCGGGCTCCCCGTCGGGGAGTACGCCGCCAACCTCGTCAAGAAATCGATCGTCGGGACGGGTCATGCCGACAAGGATCAGGTACAGCTGATGGTGAAAACGCTTCTTCCGAGCGCCGATTTCAAGGGCGCCGACGCCGCTGATGCGCTGGCCATAGCCATCTGCCACGCGCATCACCGGGCCTATCGCAAGCTGGCGGTGGGCGCATGATCGGCAAGCTCAAGGGCCTGGTGGACGCCTTCGGCGACGATCACGTGCTGATCGACGTCAACGGGGTCTGCTACGAGGCGCATTGCTCGGCCAAGACGCTTGCGGCCCTGCCGCGTGTCGGCGAGGCGGCAGTAGTCTTCATCGAGATGCTCGTGCGCGAGGACATGATCCGGCTCTATGGCTTCTCGAGCGAAACCGAAAAGGCCTGGTTCAACCTGCTGATGACCGTACAGGGGGTAGGCGCACGCGTGGCGCTGGCGATCCTCTCGGCGCTCACGCCGAGCGAATTGTCGAGCGCCATCGCGCTCCAGGACAAGGCCATGGTCGGCCGCGCCTCGGGGGTCGGCCCCAAGCTGGCTGTGCGCATCGTCACCGAGCTTAAGGGCAAGGTACCTGCCATCGGCGCGATCGATGCCGGCACGCTCGGACTGCAAGCGGCGCTGGGAGAAGGCGTTGCCGCGTCCAACGTCACCGACGCCGTCTCGGCTCTGACTAATCTTGGCTATTCGAGTGCGCAGGCATCTGCCGCCGTTGCGCGAGTGGTCGGCCGCGAGGGTGATGACACCGCAACCGAAAAGCTCATCCGGCTGGGCTTGCGCGAGCTGAGCAGCTAGGGCTGTTGTAGATGGCATCATTGGGGGACGTGATGAAACAGATACTGAAACTGGTACGACGGCCGGCGATCCTGGGGGCGGCGCTTCTGCCGCTGGTAGCTCCCGTTGCCGCCAAGGCAGACCAGAACGAAGCGACTGCCGTCGCGATCTGGTTCGTCGAGGCGGATGGCTCGGCCAAGCCCTATTATTTCCACGATCCCAGCAATCCCCTTCCGCGCTGGTCTTGCGACGCGCGGCTCGATTACCTGACCAAGAAGTTCTTCCGCATGACCCGCTCCAATCCCGACCTCAAGAACAAGAAGGCCGTCAAATCCGCTTGCGTCGCGGTCAGGAATATCGAGTAGCCGCCCGTGACTTCTTTGACCTCCGCATCCGCTGGCCGTGACGAGGGACTGGACGTTTCCCTGCGGCCCTCCGGCTTTTCCGAATTCGTCGGGCAGGCGGCTGCGCGCGCCAATCTTGAGGTCTTCATCCAGGCTGCCAAGCAGCGCAAGGCGGCGCTCGACCATGTGCTCTTTGTCGGGCCGCCAGGCCTCGGCAAGACGACGCTCGCGCAGATCGTGGCGCGCGAACTGGGCGTCGGTTTCCGTGCGACGTCCG
Organism: Paradevosia shaoguanensis; assembly: GCF_016801025.1. Taxonomy (GTDB): domain Bacteria; phylum Pseudomonadota; class Alphaproteobacteria; order Rhizobiales; family Devosiaceae; genus Paradevosia; species Paradevosia shaoguanensis. Next base: position 2,531,175 of record NZ_CP068983.1, read on the forward strand.
GTCCGGTGATCGCCAAGGCCGGGGATTTGGCGGCGTTGCTCACCAATCTTGAAGAGCGCGACGTGCTCTTCATCGACGAAATCCACCGCCTCAATCCGGCGGTCGAGGAAATCCTCTATCCGGCGATGGAGGATTTCCAGCTCGATCTCATTATCGGCGAAGGCCCCGCGGCGCGCTCTGTGCGCATCGACCTCGCCAAATTCACGCTCGTTGGCGCCACCACCCGCGCCGGGCTCCTTACCACGCCGCTCCGTGATCGCTTCGGCATCCCGATCCGGCTCAATTTCTACACGCCCGAGGAGCTCGTCCTCATCGTCGAGCGCGGAGCGCGGTTGATGGGCATCGGCATGGCGCCCGATGGGGCGATGGAGATCGCCCGCCGGTCGCGCGGCACGCCGCGTATCGCTGGCCGGCTGCTGCGCCGTGTGGTCGATTTCGCACTGGTCGACAATGCCAGCGAGGTGACGCGCTCGGTCGCCGACAAGGCGTTGTTGCGCCTCGATGTCGATGCGCGTGGGCTCGACCAACTCGATCGACGGTACCTCACAACCATCGCCAATTTCTACGGTGGCGGACCGGTCGGCATCGAGACCATCGCCGCCGCGCTTTCCGAGCCGCGTGATGCCATCGAAGAGATCGTCGAGCCCTATCTCATCCAGCAGGGCTTCATCCAGCGCACGCCGCGCGGGCGCATGCTGACGGCGCTGGCGTTCCAGCATCTGGGTCTCTCCGTGCCGCAAGGCTTCGTCGGCATGCAGGCGAGCCTGTTCGAAGAGCCGGAAGGCGAGGAATGACGCTGGCCAGGCTGCCTTGGCTGACCGTAGCGGTCTTCATGGTGACGACTGCGTTCACGGCTGCGCAGATGATCTGGCCAGGCGTATTGCCTGCCTTGCAGCGCCAGCCATCGATGCTTGCCGGCGAATACTGGCGGTTCGTCACCGCCTGGCTCGTCCATGACGAAGGCGCGCGGCAGATCGTCTTCAACTTTGCCGCTCTCGCGGTCGCCGGTACATTCGTCGAACTTATGCTGGGGCGGACGATCTGGGTGCTGGCTTACGTTGCCGGCGGCTTGTCCGGCGAGATTGCGGGTATCTTCTGGCAGCCTTTCGGGGCCGGCAATTCGGTAGCAGTCTGCGGTCTCATCGGCGTACTGGCCATTTGGCAATTGCGCCGCGAGGGCGTTCCGGTCGTCGCGCGCCTCGTCTTCCCGCTGCTCTGCTTCGGCGGGGCGCTGGTGCTCATCGCAAACCACGACATCCATGGTCCGCCGCTCCTGGTTGGCGGCGCGATCGGGTTTCTCGGGAGGGCCAAGTCATGATCCCGCACCACCTGGCCGTTCGGGTCTATTACGAAGACACCGACTTTTCCGGCAATGTCTACCACGCCTCCTATCTCAAGTTCTTCGAGCGGGGGCGTACGGAATTCCTGCGCGATCTGGGCATCCACCATTCCGAGCTCGCCGAGCAGGGCATCGCCTTCGCAGTCCGTTCGATGCAGATCGAATTCGAAGGCGCCGCTCATATCGATGACCTTCTCGATGTCGAAACCAGCGTCGCGAACTTTTCCGGCGCGCGGCTGACGCTCGAGCAGGTTATCCGGCGGGGTGATGAGGTGCTGACACGCGCGACGGTCGTCGTCGTGTCGATCAAGGTGGGAGGCGGGGCGGCGCGCCTGCCTCGGCTGATGCTCGCCGCCCTCAAGAGTTGATTACATATCGGCCTTGGTGACCTGGCCGCGGATTTCGCCATCCGGGAACTTGGCGGTGTGGATGTTGAAGTACCACTTGCCGGCCTGAAGGTCGGTGGCCTGTTCGTCGGTCAGCGTCGCGGTGCCCTTGATGGGGCTGGTCAGCGCGCCATCGATCGGCACGACCGGGCTGGCATTGGCGCCCGGATCGGCAGGGCCATGGAAGTGGGCGGCGCTGGCGTCACCGCTCAGGCCCGAATAGTCGATGGTCCAGGTAAAGGCCTTGCTGTCCGTATCGTAGGTCGCATCGACCGTGCCCGTACCGGCCGAGTCAGTGGGCGGCACTTCCGATTTTCCGTCGAGCGCTGCCTTGAAGTGGACCATTTCGGCGAAGGCGGGCGTCGCCGCCAGGGCGAAGGCCAAGGTCGTTGCCACGATGAGAGGGCGAACCGAGATAGACATTGGACTCTCCTTGAGGTGAGTGCAGCGTTGAGGCTGCGCATGTCTACCAACGAAAGGTCGCTCACGAAGTTCCGCCTTCCTCTCACCGCTTTGTGAGGTGGTTGCCGATCAAATCTGGCCGTGTCAGGGAAGCGCCGCCGGGTTTTGGGGGCTTTGTTAACCGATCCTTGACCATAAATACGGCAATGGATGAAGGCTCCGGCTATGGTCCGGAATGCCGGAGCATTTCTCTTAAATTTGACGCATTTCGACCCCATCGGACCGCAGCAAGGGCCGGTTGAGTGCATAGGACCGAGCCGAAAGGACAATTCATGGAAGCCATGGACGCTGTCGGGGCAGTCGCCACGCACTCCGACATTTCTATCTGGGGTCTGTTTGTACAAGCCGACTGGATCGTCAAGCTGGTCATGCTGGCGCTGCTTGCTGCCTCTATCTGGTGCTGGGCGATCATCGTGGACAAGTCGATGCTCTACGGGCGCTACAAGCGCGAGATGAGCCGCTTCGAGCGCGTCTTCTGGTCGGGCCAGTCGCTCGAAGAGCTCTATCAGACGCAGTCGGACCGTCCGAGCCCCGGGTTCGGTGCGGTCTTCGTTGCCGCCATGAAGGAGTGGAAGCGCAGCCACGAGCAGAACGCGGCCTCTTTCATCGGTATGCAGGCCCGCCTAGACAAGGTGCTCGATGTCGCCATCAATCGCGAGGGCGATACGCTCGAGAAAAATCTCGGCTTCCTCGCAACCGTTGGCTCGGCCGCGCCCTTTGTTGGCCTTTTTGGTACGGTATGGGGCATCATGAACGCGTTTACGTCCATCGCTGCCTCCAAGAGCACGAACCTCGCCGTGGTGGCGCCCGGTATCGCCGAAGCCCTCTTCGCGACGGCGCTTGGCCTCGTCGCCGCTATCCCGGCCGTTATCGCCTATAACAAGCTTTCGAGCGACGCCAGCAAGATGACCGGGCGGCTCGAAAGCTTTGCCGACGAGTTCTCGACCATCCTTTCCCGCCAGCTTGAAGCCAGGGGGAAGTAAGCATGGCCATGGCAGTTGGAGGCGGCGGAGGCAGCTCCCGCCGCGGCAGGCGGAGGGGCGGCAATCGCCCGATGAGCGACATCAACGTCACCCCGATGGTGGACGTGATGCTCGTGCTGCTCATCGTTTTCATGGTCGCGGCGCCGCTCATGACGGTCGGCGTGCCGATCGACCTGCCGCAGACGCAGGCCAAGGAACTCAATACCGACAGCAAGCCGGTCACCGTCACGGTGACGCCCGATGGCGCCACCTATGTCGGGGAAGAGCCGATCCAGTTCGAGGAATTGATCGCCAAGATCGCCACGCTTGCGACCGAAGGGCCCGAGCAGCGCATCTATGTGCGCGGTGACATGCAGGCCAATTACGGCTCGGTGATGAAGGTCATGGGGGCGCTTTCGGGCGCCGGGTACACCCATATCGGCCTCATTACCGAACAGGCGCCCGCGGGGCAGTGACGGCATGAAGGTCGGCGTAACCGTTTCGGCAGTTTCGCACGCAGCTCTCCTCGCCATAGTCCTTTTCGGGCTGAGCGGGGCCAAGGAGCTGCGTCCGGAAGCGGTCGACTCCATTGCCGTCGACCTCGTGCCCCTCGATTCCGTGACCAATATCCGGGCCGGCACGCTCGACAGCGAGATCGTCGACACGCCGACCCCCTCGATCGTCAAGGACGACAAGCCCGCCGAGATCGCCCAGCCCACGGGCAATACCGAGCAGGACCAGCCGACGCCCGAGATCGCGCCCAAGCCCTCGCCTGCGCCCTCGATCAATACTGCGCCCGCTCCCCAGCCGGAGCCCGAGCCTGATCCGACGCCGGTGCCGACCACGCCGCCGACGCCGGCCGAGCCTGCTCCGCGTCCGGAGCCGCCCCAGGCGCAACCCGCTCCGACGCCACCGCCGGCCCCCGCGCCCGAGCCGACGCCCACGCCTGATCCGACCCCGACGCCCGCGCCGGTGACACCCGAGCTGTCGACGCCGACCGCTACGCCCACGCCGCAGGAAGTCGCGCCCGCGCCGGCGACCCGTGTCGCCAATCTCGAGCAGAAGCGCGCCGAATTCCAGAAGCAGCAGGAAGCGGCCAAGAAGAAGGCGGAAGAGGACGCCAAGAAAAAGGCCGAGGAAGACGCCAAGAAGAAAGCCGACGAAGAGGCGAAGAAGAAGGCCGAAGAGGCCAAGCGCGTCGCTGATGCCAAGAAGAAGGAAGAGCAGGCCAAGAAGGAAGCTGATGCCAAAAAGCAGCAGCAGGCCGCGGTAAAGGCCGCCGACCGAATTTCGGACATCATCAACAACAACGATTCCCGCGGCGGCACGACCGGGCAGGGCGGTGAGCCCACTCTCGGCAAGCCGACCGGCTCATCTGCTCGGTTGAGCCAGTCCGAGCTCGATGGCCTCGTGGCGCAGATCCGGCGTTGCCTCAATGTGCCGCCTGGTGCCGTCGATACACAGACGACGGCGCAGGTTGCCATCAGCTTCAATGCCGACGGCAGCGTTTCGGGCGCGCAGATCGCGCGCCAGCCGTCTACCCAGATCGAACAGGCGCTGGCGAATGCCGCCGTGCGCGCTGTCATGACCTGCGGTCCCTACACCATGCTGTCGGCTGACAATTACGACCAGTGGCGCGAGATCGGCGTGACGTTTGATCCGAGCCAGTTCTAGAAAAAAGGATGCGCTGCACCCCAGAAGGAGGCGGCCAGAATGGAGAAGACCCATGACTCTCTTGACCCGGCGCAATGCGCTTAAGCTTGGCATAGCCGGTTCGGCAGCGATGATCGCTGCCCGCCCGGCTTCCGCTCTGGTGCAGATCACCGTGGGCGGCGGCGACTTCCGTCCGCTGCCGATCGCCATCCCCAATTTCTCCTCGTCCGATCCGCAGTTCGGCGCTGACGTTGCCGACATCGTGCGTGCCAACCTGCGCCGTTCCGGTCTCTTCAACCCGCTCGATCCCGCCTCGCTTCCCGCCCAGGTCGGCGACGTGCAGGCTACGCCGGACTTCCCGAGCTGGAAGGCCGCGCAGGCCGATGCTCTGGTCATGGGTACCGTTGAGCGTGGTGGCCAGATCCAGTCCTCGGTGCGTGTGTGGGACACGCAGCAGGGCGCGCAGGTGGTGGGCAAGTCCTACGGCACCGATGCCAATAGCTGGCGCCGCATCGCCCACATCATCTCGGATGCCATCTACACTTCGCTCACCGGCGAAGGCGGCTATTTCGATACGCGCGTGGTCTATACCGCCGAGAGCGGGCCGAAGGCCAACCGCGTCAAGCGCCTTGCCATCATGGATCAGGACGGCGCCAATCCGCAGTACCTCACCGATGGCCGCACGCTGGCGCTGACGCCGCGCTTCTCCCCCAATTCGGACATGGTCGCCTACATGAACTTCGAGGAAGGCAATCCGCAGGTCTATCTGCTGCAGCTTTCCTCCGGCCGGCAGCAGCGGCTGGGTTCGTTCGGGCAGATGACCTTTGCCCCGCGCTTCTCGCCCGATGGTCGCTCGATCGCCTTCTCGGTGGAAGCGAGCGGGGCGACAAACATCTATTCGCTTGCCATTGGCGGCGGCCAGCCCGTGCAGCTCACCAGCGGCGCTGCGATCGATACCGCGCCTTCCTATTCGCCGGATGGCAGCCAGATTGTCTTTGAATCAGATCGTGGCGGCAGTCCGCAGATCTATCTGATGAGCGCGGCCGGCGGCGGGGCCAACCGCATCAGCTACGGCCAGGGTTCGTATTCGACCCCCGTCTGGTCGCCGAAGGGCGATCTCATCGCATTTACCCGCCAGTCGGGTGGTCAGTTCCAGATCGGCATCATGCGGCCGGATGGTTCGAACGAGCGCATTCTGGTCTCGAGCTTCCACGCGGAAGGCCCGACCTGGGCGCCCAACGGGCGCGTCATCATGTTCTTCCAGGATCCGGGTGGTAATGACGGTCCGGCGCTGCATTCGGTCGACGTCTGGGGTCGCAACGTGCAGAAGATTCCGACCGAGACCTTCGCTTCGGATCCGGCCTGGTCGCCTCTGCGCACCTGATCGCGGTTAGAATTCATCAAGCTTAACGGGGAGGTTACGACCTCCCCGTTTCGTTTTTCGGGCGCTTGCCCGTGCATAACCGCAACAGCTAGGGAATCCGGGGCGATCCGGCCACAATCCGGCCAGAATAAGCCGGAATTAACCATGTCCGAGAACCCTGCCTTAAGATAACGGGCAGTAAATACATTGCCTAAATTCGATCCCTTTGGAGTAATCTATGACGCCCGTTATCGGCTTTCTGCGCGGTTTCGCGCTTGTCGCCCTGGTGGCCCTGGTCGCGGCATGTTCGCGCACTCCGGCGACCGGCGTTGGTAATCTCGGCCCCGGCGCGGCAGCCCCGGGCAGCCAGCAGGAATTCCTCGTCACCGTTGGCGATCGCGTGTTCTTCGAAACCGATTCGTCCTCGCTGACCCCGACCGCCCAGGATACGCTCAACAAGCAGGCAGCCTGGCTCAACCGCTACACCAATTATCGCGTCCTGATCGAAGGCCATGCCGACGAGCGCGGTACGCGTGAATACAACCTCGCCCTCGGCGCCCGCCGTGCGCAGGTCGTGGTCAACTACCTCATCAGCCAGGGTGTGAATTCGCAGCGCATCCAGTCCAAGTCGTTCGGCAAGGAACGTCCGGTTGCCATCTGCAACGACATCTCGTGCTGGTCTCAGAATCGCCGTGCGGTGACCGTGGTCCAATAAGGTCCACCGCATAGCCCGCTACTCCAGGAAAACTGGAGGCAATAGCGCCGGGAGCCGCGTATCTGGCCCCGGCGCTTCTTTTTTCGCCAAAATTTGTCTTTATGCCGTTGCCAGCATTCGTATTCTGGCGGGCGACCGCCTCTCAACGCGTTTTCTTTGGAGACATAAGTGGTGACAATCCTCAAACCCCAGGGCGGTAGAGCCAAGCGGGTTACGATTGCCGCATTCCTGGCCGCCTCGCTCGCGGCCGCGCCGGTTGCCGGCCAGGCGCAGGAGCGCATCCACGTGGCGCAGAATGCGCAGGAGGCCCAACTGGCCCTGCGTATCCAGCAGCTTGAGGAGCAGATCCGCACCCTCACCGGCCAGGTCGAAGGGCTGCAGTTCCAGCTCGCGCAGATGCAGACGCTTGTCCAGAAGATGAACGAGGACAACGAATATCGCTTCCAGCAGCTCGAAGGAGGGGCTCCGGCCGCGCCCCAAGGCGGTGCCGGGGGAAAAACTGAGGCGGCTCCTCAATCCGGTGGCGTGACGCCGTCCGGAGAGGCGCCGCAGACCCCGGCCCAGACCCCGCCCGCCGCTGCCGCCCCGCAAGGCTCGATCCAGACGCTTGATGGCAATGGAGCGGCCGGCGCTGCCAACGCTCCGGTTCTGGGGGCCGACGAACAGCCGATGGACGATATCGGGCTGTCGCACGATCCGCTGCTTGGCACCGGCAACGGTGTCGATGGCGCTCCGTTGCAGCCGCTCCCCCCCGGTTCGCTCGACGTGCCGACGACGCCCAAGGCCCCGCTCGATCTCAACCGCGCCGCCGGCACCAAGGCGACCGAGGGAGATGCCGAGGCTCAATACGCCGCGGGGTATGATGCCATCGTCAAGGGCGACTATTCGTTCGCCGAGCAGCAGTTCCGGCAATATCTCGAGCTCTATCCCGACAGCCCGCAGGCGGCCGATGCCACCAACTGGCTCGGTGAGGCTCTGCTGAAGCGGCGTGCCTATGGCGATGCAGCCGAGGTACTCGTCGACGGCTTCCAGAAATATGCGAGCTCGCCGCGCGCGCCCGATATCCTGCTCAAGCTCGGCATGGCCCTTTCGGGTGCCGACGAGCGCGATACCGCCTGCCGGACCTTTGCCGAGGTCACCAAGCGCTACACCAACCTGACGGCTGCCTTCAAAACCCGTCTCAGCGAGGAACAGGCCAAGGCTCAATGTCCACCAGCGTGACGGCCGAGGGCCTCGCCGCCGCGCTGGCGCCCGTCGCGCAATGCAAGGCAATCGGCCTCGCCGTTTCGGGCGGCGCCGATAGCCTGGCGCTGATGGTGCTGGTCAGGCGCTGGCTTCGCGAACTCGAAAATCCCCCCAAGGTCTTCGTCTATAGCGTTGACCACGGCCTGCGCCGCGAAGCGCGGGACGAGGTGGCCATGGTCGTGGACGAGGCGAAGAAGCTCGGCTTCGAGCCGCGCGCCCTCGCCTGGACCGGCGCCAAGCCTGCCACCGGCGTGCAGGATGCAGCCCGGCAGGCGCGCTATCGGCTGATCGGAGAGGCGATGGCACAGGATGGCGCCGAAATCCTGCTGACCGCCCATCACATCAACGACCAGGCCGAGACCATCCTGATGCGGCTGTCGCACGGCTCGGGCCTCGATGGTCTCTCGGGCATGCAACCGCTCTCCATGGTCGAAGGCGTGCCGATCTTCCGGCCCTTCCTTGCCGTCGATCCCAAAATCCTGCGTGCCGTCGTGGACGCCGAGGGGCTGACGCCCGCCGAGGATCCGAGCAACAGCGATCCGCACTATGAGCGCGTGCGCTGGCGTCGCGCCTTGCCGGCCCTTGCCGATCTCGGGCTCGATGCCGAGACGCTTTTCCGCTTCTCCGAGCGGGCGGCGCAGGCCGAGGAAGCGCTGGCGATCACGGCCAGCATCAGTTTCGACGAGATCGTACGGCTCGATGGGTTCGGCGCGGCCGAGATCGATTCCGATCAGTTCGCCAGCGTCCCCAAGGCCATTGCCGACCGCATCCTTGCGCGCGTGCTGCGGATCGTGGGCGGGCAGCAGAAGCCGCGGGCGCTGAGTGTCGTCGAACGGCTGCGCGATGCGCTGGTGGCCGGCGATGTGTCAAAAACCCGCACGGTGCTGGGGTGCGTCGTGCGCAATTCGAGCGGCGTGATCTCGGTGGCGCGCGAGCCGGGCCGTGCGGCGCTGACCAGGATACGGGTCGATCCCGGTGTCGAGTTCGTCTGGGACGAGCGGTTCCTCATCGCCAATCTCTCGCAGGATGCGGGGCTTACGGTGGTTCCCGCCGAATACTGGCAGCGCCGGCATCTCGAGGAATTATTCGGTTTCCGTATCACCGCGCCCATGGAGGCCATCCGCACTTCGCCGATGATCGTGGACGAAAGCGAGAAAGTGCTCTCGCTTGGAACACACGCCTTTGACGAGCGCGTCAGAATAACTTTCCTTAAGGAATAGGCGGAGCGATCTGCGTGACCGCGCATTAACTGAAAAGCGGCATAGTGGCTGGACCACTTGCCCTTGTAACGCCCTATTGGTGGCCTTACATTCGGCCTATCTACCGGCACTTCCAGATTGCCGGTCATCCGGGACAGGATTTTATGAACGGCAATTTTCGGAACTTCGCCATCTGGCTGGTGATCCTCTTCATGTTGATGGGCCTGTTTCAGGTCTTTCAGTCGTCGACCCGCTCCATTGCGGTGTCCGACAGGAGCTACAGCCAGTTTGTAAGCGACGTCGATGCGGGCAAGGTTTCGGCCGTCACCATCACCGACAATGTTGTCTCCGGCACTCTGAGCGACGGCACGCGGTTCGAAACCGTGATCCCGGCCGGCGCCGATATCGTGCCGCGTCTTGAGCAGCGTGGTGTCTCGATCACTGCCAAGGCGCAGGAGGGTAGCCCCTTCTGGTCGATCCTGCTGTCGAGCTGGCTGCCGTTCATCGTCATCATCGGCGTGTGGTTCTTCTTCATCCGCCAGATGCAGGGTGGCGGTCGCGGTGGCGCGATGGGCTTCGGCAAGTCGCGCGCCAAGCTCTTGACCGAGACCCAGGGCAAGGTGACGTTCGAGGACGTCGCCGGCGTGGACGAAGCCAAGCAGGACCTCGAGGAAATCGTCGAATTCCTGCGCGATCCGGGCAAGTTCCAGCGCCTGGGTGGCCGTATTCCGCGCGGTGTGCTGCTTGTCGGTCCTCCCGGTACCGGTAAGACGCTGCTGGCCCGTTCGGTCGCTGGCGAAGCCAACGTGCCCTTCTTCACCATTTCCGGTTCGGACTTCGTTGAAATGTTCGTCGGTGTCGGCGCCAGCCGCGTCCGCGACATGTTCGAGCAGGCCAAGAAGAATGCCCCGTGCATCATCTTCATCGACGAAATCGACGCCGTGGGCCGCCATCGTGGCGCTGGCCTCGGCGGCGGTAACGACGAGCGCGAACAGACCCTCAACCAGCTCCTGGTCGAGATGGACGGTTTCGAGGCGAACGAGGGCATCATCCTCATCGCCGCCACCAACCGCCCCGATGTGCTCGACCCGGCTCTGCTGCGTCCCGGCCGCTTCGACCGTCAGGTCGTGGTGCCGAACCCGGACGTTACCGGCCGCGAGCGCATCCTCAAGGTGCACGTGCGCAAGGTGCCGCTGGCTCCCGACGTGGACCTCAAGGTTCTGGCCCGTGGCACGCCCGGTTTCTCCGGCGCTGACCTCATGAACCTCGTCAACGAAGGCGCGCTCTTGGCCGCGCGGCGCAACAAGCGCTTCGTTACCATGGCGGAGTTCGAGGACGCCAAGGACAAACTCATGATGGGTGCCGAGCGCCGTACGCTCGCCATCTCCGAGGAAGAGAAGAAGCTCACTGCCTACCATGAGGCGGGCCACGCTCTCCTCGCCATCAAGATGGAAGGGTCCGACCCGATCCATAAGGCGACGATCATCCCGCGCGGCCGTGCGCTGGGCATGGTGATGCGTCTGCCCGAAAAGGACCAGGTGTCCCTGACCCGCCAGAAGTGCTATGCCGACCTCGCGGTCGCCATGGGTGGCCGTGTCGCCGAAGAGGAAATCTTCGGCTACGACAAGGTAACTTCCGGCGCTTCGGCCGACATCAAGATGGCCACGGGCCTTGCCCGCGCCATGGCGACCGAGTTCGGCATGTCCGACAAGCTCGGCCCGCTGCTTTACGGCGAGAACCAGGATGAGGTGTTCCTCGGCCGCTCGATGGTGCAGCGCAATACGCACCTCTCCGACGAGACCCAGCAACTGGTCGACGCGGAAGTGAAGCGGTTCGTTGAGGAAGGCTACCAGACGGCGCAGAAGGTCATTCGTGAATACATCGATGACCTCCACACCATCGCCAAGGCGCTCATCGAATACGAGACCCTGACCGGTGATGAAATCCGTGGCCTGATGAACGGGCAGAGCCCGTTCCGCGAGAGCGAGTCCGATGCTTCGCCCAAGTCGACGGGCGTGCCCTCGGCCGGCAAGACCTCGCGCCGGCGTCCCGATGCCGCCCCCGATGGCGGCATGGAGCCCCAGCCGGGCAATTGACCAAACAAAGGCCGCCTTCGGGCGGCCTTTTCCTTTGCGCGAAAGGGTGCGGTTTTCCAATATTTTGCCCTGATCCTGCGCTAATAAGCCTGACAACGAGCTGTTGTGGGGGAACCGCGCGGCGCTATATTGCGCCGTGATTTGGCACTTTTGGGCGAGTACATGGCGAGACAATATTTTGGTACCGATGGCATCCGAGGTTTGGCCAACGGCAAGAAGCTGACGCCGGAGTTGGCGCTCAAGGTCGGTATGGCGACCGGCATTGCCTTCCAGCGCGGCGACTATCGGCACCGCGTCGTGATCGGCAAGGATACGCGCCGCTCCGGCTATATGATCGAGAACGCGCTCACCGCCGGCTTCACGGCTGTCGGCATGGATGTGTTCCTCCTCGGCCCGATGCCAACACCTGCCGTCGCCATGCTCACGCGCTCGCTGCGCGCCGATCTTGGGGTCATGATCTCGGCCTCGCACAATCCCTTCGATGACAACGGCATCAAGCTCTTCCGTCCGGATGGCTACAAGCTTTCCGATGAGGTCGAAGCCCAGATCGAAGAGCTGATGAATTCCGATCTCACGCCCCGCCTCCAGCAGGGCAGGGGTATCGGTCGCGCCCATCGCGACGAGGAAGCGCGGACGCGTTACATCGAATACGCCAAGCGCACCCTTCCCAAGAATGCCGATCTTTCCGGCCTGCGCGTCGTGCTCGATTGCGCCAATGGCGCCTCCTATAAGGTCGCTCCGACTGCCCTCTGGGAGCTTGGTGCCGAGCTCTTCACGATCGGCGTCGAGCCCGATGGTTTCAACATCAACCATAAGGTCGGCTCGACCTCGCCCGAGGCCGTGGCGGCCAAGGTGCGTGAGCTGCGCGCCGATATCGGCATTGCGCTCGATGGCGATGCCGATCGCGTCATCATCGTCGATGAGAATGGTACCGTGGTCGATGGCGACCAATTCATGGCCGTGATCGCGCAATCCTGGCTGCAACGCGGCCAGTTGCAGGGCGGCGGCATCGTCGCCACCATCATGTCGAACCTGGGCCTCGAGCGCTACCTGACCACGCTCGGCCTCGGCCTCGAGCGCACCCAGGTGGGCGACCGCTACGTCCTCGAAGCCATGCGCGAAAAGGGCTTCAATGTCGGCGGCGAGCAGTCAGGCCACATCATCCTTTCCGACTTCACCACGACCGGCGACGGCCTCGTGGCTGCGCTCCAACTGCTCTCGGTCATCAAGGAGACCGGCGGCTCGGTGTCCGAGATCTGCTCGCGCTTCCAGCCGGTGCCGCAATTGCTGCAGAGCGTGCGCTATGGCCATGGCAAGCCGCTGGAGGACAAGAAGGTGGTCGATGCCATCGCTGCTGCCCGCGAGCGGCTCGGCAGCATGGGGCGCCTCGTGATCCGTGAATCGGGCACCGAGCCGGTGATCCGCGTGATGGGCGAGGCAGACGACAGCAGCCTCGTGGCCTCGATCGTCGAGGATATTACCAGCGTCATCCGTCAGGTTGCCTGACGGAGCCCTCCTCGCATCGCCGAGTAACCAGAAAGCGGGGCCATCGAGGCCCCGTTCTTCACGCATTTTAGCTTTCGATTAGGGTTAATCGCTAAGGTTAAGCCGGCATTAAGAAAAACACCGCATATTCCCCTTCGAAACGACTGGCGTCGTGGCACTTACGAAGGATTCGAAAGAGAAAATGCGCAAGCTGTTCGCATTGGTCATGGTGGCAGTAGCCGCCCTCGCCGTCGGCCCAGTGCGGGCCGCCGATATGCCCTATTACCCGCCTGTCATCGAGGTTCCCGACGTCGACTACGGCGTTGGCGGCTCTTTCTACCTGCGCGGTAGCGTTGCCGGTAATCTCTGGGCGGCGCGCAACTTTGAAAATCCCTGCGGTGGCTGCGGTACCGACGTGACTGACAGGGGCTATGGCTACAGCCTCGGCGCTGGCTTCGGTTACGAAACCGGTTCGGGCCTGCGCGCCGACGTGACGGTGGATTACCTTAACAATTCCGGCCTGACCTTCGGCAATGGCCGCAAGGCCAACCTGCGCGGCGGCCTGGCTCTCGCCAACGCCTATTACGACTTCAACTTCTCGGGCCTCTCCAGCTCGGCCGGCGGCTTCGGCGCCTATGTGGGTGCTGGTCTGGGTGCTGCCTGGGTCGACACGACCATCAACGAGCCCAACGGCACTGCCTGGGCCTGGGGTGATCGCTTCGAGCCCGCCGCTGCCGTCATGGCCGGCGTGACCTACGACATGGGTGCGATGGTTGCCGATGTCGGCTACCGCGGCGTCTACCTGCCGACGATCGGCAATACCCCGCCGAACATGGTCAACGCCTACGTCATCAACAACAACTGGATCCACGAAGTGCGCGGCACGCTCCGCTACCGCTTCAACTGACAAGCGATCCATGAACATTCCAAACGGCGCCCTTTGGGGCGCCGTTTTCGTTTCAGGCGTGGTGGGCGGTAACCGCTTCCATCATTTCACCCGAAGTGTTGCGGGTCGCGAAGGCGGCGATGTCGCCCATCGAGAGCATGCCGACCATCCGCTTGTTGCCGTCGATCACCGGCAGACGCCGCACGCCCTTGATTTCCATGAAATGCGCCGCGTCTTCGAGGTCTTCCTCGGTGCGGCAATAGAGGATCGGGCCGCTCATCACGTCGCGGGCGGTCATCACGTCGATGTCGCGGCCATCGGCCAGCCCGTGGCAGACGATGTCGCGATCGGTGACCATGCCGACCAGGCGGTCATTTTCTCCAATCGGCACCGCGCCGATATCTTCATCGCGCATGGCGCGCGCGATTTCGCGGACATTGGTATCGGGTGCGAACCAGGTAGCGCCCCGGTGCATGGCGTCTTTGACCTTCATTTCCGGCCTCCCTGTGCTTGGAATGAACGGGCGGCAGCAAAGGCTTCCGCCCATGGCAGAAACGTCCACGCGGGGCGGGGAGTTCCGTCAGTCGCCGAGCTGGAAGGCCTCGAAGCGCCCCAACGCTTCTTCGACAATGCCCTTGAGGCGGCCGCTCTCGTCGGGACGCACCCAGGTCCAGTTCTGGATCAGCACCTTGCGGACCGCCCGGTCGGTTTTGAGGTCGAGCGCCGCCACGATTTCCTCACCCACCAGCACAGGCAGCGAGAAATAGCCGTATTTGCGCTTGGCCTTGGGCACGTAAGCTTCGAAGAGATGATCGTAGCCGAAGATGGCGCTGGTTCGCTTGCGCTGGATGATGAGCGGGTCGAAGGGCGAAAGGATATGCACCAGTTCCTGACCCGGCTCGGGCATCGCGTCGAGCACTTCGGGCGTGGCCCAGAACTGCGGCTTTTCCACCCCTTCGATGGTCACCGGAACCAATTGCCTGCGCCGCACGCGCCCCTCGATCAGCTCCTTGAACACCGGCTTGCGCTTGGCTTCGAGATAGCTGATGGATTCAAGGCTCACGAGGCCCTGCGAGCGCAAGGCCCGATCGAGCAGGTATTCGGCGACCTGCTTGTCGGTCGCCGCTTTCGGCCGCTGGTTCCAGCCGAAATGACGCTCCATCAGCTCATAGGTCTTCACCATGCCGTTGCGCTCGGAAATGGCGAGGTCGCCGTTATAGAACCCCAGCTGCAGCACGCGCTTGGATGGCTTGCGGCTGGCCCAGGGATGGTCTTTCTCCACCAGTTCGTCATCATCGATATCGCGTATGGATAGGGCGCCATCCTTGCGGATGTTACGCAGCATGCGCTTGAGGTCGTTCGGGTTGGCATCCGCATACCACCGGCTGGGCTCGGTCTTGTGCCGCTTCATCTCGGGCAGGAAGAAGCGCAGGTCGCGCGTCGGCACGTAGGAGAGGGCATGCGTCCAGTATTCGAAGACGCTCTTGTCCATGCTCTGTGCCTGTCGCAGGTCGCCACGGCGATAGCCTGGGATGCGGGAGAAGAGGATGTGGTGGTGCGAGCGTTCGATGACGTTGATCGTGTCGATCTGCACGTAGCCCAGATGCTCGACGGCAAGGCGTGTCGCCTCGGGGCCCTCACCAAACGGGGCCGCTTCGTCCAGCCGCTGCGCATGCAGCCAGATGCGGCGCGCCTGGGAGGGCGTGATGGTCCTGATCCTGGAAGCTTTGGCCGGCACGGCGAATCAACCCGCTGACATTGCACGAGGCTGAATTAGGCCATGTTTCTCGTTTTGTTCGCAACTGCCCGTCAATGGGCAATGGGCTCGATGGTGATGCCCACCGACTTGAAGGCGGGGGTGCGGCTGCGCTCGTCGATAGCGGTTCCGACGAGCACATTGGCCTCCGGGTAATAGGCCAGGGCGCTTCCGCGCGGCAGGTCGAACGGCACGACCCGGGCCTCCATGCGCCCGGTCTCGGACTTCACCCACACGCGCTGGTCCTCCGAGACGCCAAAGGCCGCCATGTCCTCGCGATTAAGGAAAAGCGAGTCGCGCCCCGCGCCATAGCGGTAGCTGTCGCGCTCCTCGTAGATGATGGTATTGAACTGCCCTTCGCTGCGCACCGTCGCCAGTTGAAGCGGCGCGGTCGGCTGCGCGGGCAGGGGCGTCACAACGAAGCGGGCCTTGCCGTCCGGCATGCCGAAATGCGGCTCGTGCAAGAGGCGGTTGGCGATGTGAAATTCGCGCTTGGCGACGTCGATGTCCGCCAGTTGCTCCATGCCCGGCACGATGCTGGCAATGGCCTCGCGGATTTTCGCATGGTGCTTGAATGCCGCGAAGGGAACTGGGCTTGCGGGTAGCATCATGGTCGCCAGATCGCACAGGATCGTGCTTTCCGGCCGCACATTACCCAGCCGGCGGATGCCGCCATCCGACAGACGCACGAAGTTGAACATGGATTCCTGCGTGGTCGGCTCCCATTCCTCGTCGCGTGCCGTCACCGGCAGGATCAGCGCCTCCCCTTCACCCAGGCCATGCACATGGCCCTGGTTGAGCGTGGTGGTGAGGAAGAGCTTGAAGCCGATCCGCGCCAGCGCCGCCTCGGCGAAGGCGGTGTCGGGCGTCGCGCCGTAGAGATTGCCGCCCATGATGACGGCTGCGTCGATCGCTCCGTCATGGGCCGCCTGGATGCAGCCCATCGTGTCGAGGCCGCGTTCGGCGGGGAAGGTGACGCCGAAAGCCCGCTCCATCTTGGCGAGCACATCGCGCGCCAGCACCGGCTTGACGCCGATCGTGCCGATGCCCTGCACGTTGGAATGCCCGCGCAGCGGCAGCAGGCCGGCAAAGGGGCGGCCGATCATGCCCCGCAGCAGCGCCAGGTTGGCGATGGCCTCGACATTGGCCGTGCCGTGGAGGTGGTGGGTCATGCCCATGCCCCAGGCGAAAACCGCATTGCGCGAGGCTGCATAGCGCCGCGCGATCTCTTGGATCTCCTGCCGGGGCACGCCGCAGGCTGCTTCGATGTCGTCCCACCCGAGGCTTGCAACATCTGCGCTGAAATCCTCGAACCCATTGGTATGGGCCGAGAGAAAAACCGCGTCCTCGGCTGCCATCTCGATCACCGCCTTGGCGATGCCCTTGAGGAGCGCGATATCGCTGCCGATCCGGGGCTGCACGAAAAGCGAGGCGATCTCTGTGCCGCCGGCCAGCATCGAGCTCGGGCTCTTGGGCACGGCGAACTTCACCAGCCCCGGCTCCCTGGCCGGGTTGATGACGATCACCTCGCCGCCCCGGTCGCGGCAATTCTTGAGCATGTGGATGAAGCGGGGATGGTTGGACGAGGGATTGGCCCCAATCACGAAGATCAGGTCCGCGCCCTTGAGGTCGGCCAGTTCGACCGTCGCCGTGCCTTTGCCGATCGTCGTCGCCAGGCCTTCGCTCGTCGCCTGGTGGCAGTAATACGAGCAGTTGTTGACGTTGTTGGTGCCGTAGGCGCGGGCGAGAAGCTGGAAGATGAAGCCCGCCTCATTCGAGGATCGCCCCGAGGAATAGAAGAACGAGCGGCGCGGGTCGGTCGCGCGCAGGCGCGTGGCCGCCAGGTCGAGCGCGAAATCCCAGGTGACTTCGTGGAAGCGCTGGCTGTTGCGGGATTTGTAGATCGGGTTGCCCAGACGCCCCAGATGCTCCATCTCGCGCCCCGAAAGCTCCATCAGGTCGCTGATCGGGTGGTGCTCGAAGATCTGGTAGGGGATAGCCGGCTGGATATCGGTCGATTGCGCCTGCACCGATTTGTTGCAGACCGAAGGGAATTCGCCCAGCTCGTTTGTCATGCCGCCCATCTGGCCGCCCATGCCATAGGCGCAGGCCTTGCAGGTGTTCCTGGCGGTCAGCGCCTTGGCGGCCTTGCCGATGCCGATCCGCGAGACCGTGGCGAGCGTATAGAGCACCTTCTTGGGCCCGCCGCCGACGATCGGCTTGTGTTCGTTCATGTCGTTCTCCCCACCGGGAGAGTGGCAGGCCGAGCCGGGCTGGACAAGAGGCGCGTGAGATGCGCATCTTGCGCCCCGGCCGCTTCTGCCGCACTTTGCGGCGCCCCAAGTCTACAAACTGTCTATGAGTCCCCCCATGAAACTCGGAACCGAACTCGCCCGCCTCACCGCAGGCATCGACCAGCTTTACCGCTCGACGCCGCGCAGCGACGGCTTTCTCGACAAGGAAGGGCTCATTCCGGTCGCCGTGGCCGAGGTCGAGCCCACCTCGCTGCGTGACTATGCCGAAGCGACGGGCGCCCTCGAAGCGCTCCTGGCCCGCGTGCCGGCCGAGGCCGAGAGCGAGCTGCGCAAGGCCTATGTCAGCGAAATGATCGACTCGCTCCTGGCGCTGGTCACGACCTTTGCCGAAAAGGACATCTCCTTCGCCGACCGCGTACGCCGCCAGATCCGCGTTTCGACGCAGAAGGTCGACGATGCCACGCTCGACGGCTATCGCACGATCATCGCCGAGAAGCTCGCCGAGATCGGCTATGGCGGTACGGACCTCGGCAGCGATGTCCGCCGTTGGGAAGCCGACGTGCGCGTGCCGCGCGAGCAGGTGCTCGATACGATGCGCAAGCTCACCGCCGATGCCCGTGCCAAGGTCAGCGCCACCATGTACGAGATGGGCGATGATTGGCTCGAACCCGATGAAGTGCGCGGCGTGCCGTTCTCTGCCTATTGCGACTATCGGGGCCGCAAGCTGCTGCTCAATCTCGACCATCCCTATACGATCTACGCGCTCAAGCACCTGGCGACCCACGAGGCCTTCCCGGGCCATCTCGTGCACCTGGCCCTGCGCCAGCGCTATGTCGCCGACGGCTCGATGCCGCTCGATGGCGCGCAGGTGGTGACCAGCTCCGCCTCGAGCGCACTTTTCGAAGGCATTGCCGATAACGGCCTCTTCTTCATCGATTGGGTGGAAACGCCCGAGGATGAGCTGGCGGTGGCTCTCCAGCGCCTGCGCGGCGCGCTGCGCTGCAATGCCGCCTGGCAGCACCATGTCGAGGGCAAGTCGATCGAGGAGATCGCAGCCGCCAATGCCGAAGCCGGCTACATGGACGTGGCGACCACGGCCTCGCGCCTCGGTTTCCTGCGCCACGGTCTGCGGGCGCCGTTCGTTTACGCCTATTGGTGCGGCGATATGGCGGTGCACGATGTCTGGAAGACGGTGCCGCGCGAGCGTCGTGCCGAATTCTGGCAGTACCTCTACGGCAACATGCACACGCCTTCCACGCTCAAGGCGTTCTGGCGCTAGCCATCAGCCAGTCGCGAAAACACTTCGCGGCGGCAGAGCCCATAATGCCCGGCCGATAGGTCAGGGCGTAGTTGACTGCCGCCGGCATGCTCTCGATAAAGCAGCGAACGAGCGTGCCGGCGCGCAGGTCGTCCTGGACCAGCGAACTGCGCACCAGGGCGAAGCCTTCCCCGCGGCGGCAGGCTTCGAGCATTTCGGCAAAAGAATTATAGATCGGCCCGCTGGCGATCGCAGCCTCCATCTCCTTGTCGAACGCGGCGCGGTCGGCGTTGTCGGGTAGCACGATGCTCTGCTCGTACCAGCGCTGCCAGTCGAGCGCGGTATGGCGCGCGCCCTGATATTGCAGCAGCGGCGCGGCCCGCAAAGCCTCGCGTTTGGGCAGCCGCGCGGCGAGGTCCGGCGAGGAGACGGCGAATTCCTCGTCGTGCCAGAAGGGCTCGCTGACAACGTCGCGGTGCGAGGTGCCCAGCCAGATGGCCAAATCTACCCCATCCGCCCCGAAATCGGGGACGCGATAGCCCACGACGAGCTTCACTTCGATCGCCGGGTAAAGCGCGCAGAAATCCGGCAGTCGCGCGCTCAGCCATTGGCTGAAGAATTCCGGCGTCACCGACAGGGTCAGCGACTGCGCATCCGCCTCCGTCCGTGCCGACCACAGCGCATCATCGAGCAGGTCCAGGGCCCGCTCAACCTGCGGCAGCAGACGGTCGCCCAGTGGCGTCAGCCGCGCGCCGTGGCGGCCGCGGTCGAAGAGCCTGGCGCCGAGCCAATCCTCAAGTTGCGCCATCTGGTGGCTGACGGCGGTCTGGGTCAGGTGCAATTGCTCGGCCGCGCGGCCGAAGCCGCCGGTATGGGCGATGGCGCAGAAGGCACGCAAGGTCGGCAATGGTGGCAAGATACGATCGAGGTGCATGAGAAATCCTCATGTATGGGGGCGTCGAGGTTTCATTTTAACCCGCACCATCATTGTGCAATTGATGCTCGCCGAGAGTCCAGCGGATGACGTTTCATGATGAACACGTATGCTTTCCTGCGTGATCGACGGCAGCGTTGGCTGCTCGCCTGTTCGGTGCCGGCCGATCTTGCCGATTGGCTCGACTATGTCGCTATCCTCTCGCTGCTGGTCTTCGTCTGGGGAGAGGGCCCGCTGGTCCTTGCCGGTTTTGCCATCTGTCTCGCGGCACCCTATGCGCTGATCGGCCCGTGGCTCGCGGTCTGGGTCGACAGGGACGAGCCGGGCCGGGCTATGCTCCTCGCCAATCTCGGGCGTGCCGCAACGACCGCGCTCATCCTCGTGGCGTCCAATGTCGTTGCCGTGCTCGCCATCGTGCTGCTGCGCTCGGCCGTCGACTCGCTCTTTGCACCCGCCCGCCAGGCAATGATCCAGCGCATCACGTCCGATGCCGATCTGGGCACGGTCAATGGTCTCCACCACGCCATCAACCAGACGGCCAAGGTCGTCGGCCCCGGGCTGGGCGGCCTGTTGCTTGCCGTCATGCCCTTTAACTGGGTCATTGGTACCAACGCCATCCTCTCCCTCCTTGCCGCTCTCGCCTGCCTGCCGCTGGCCGGCAGGCAGGCGCTCCCGAGCCTACAAACGAAGGACGAGCAAGGCGGCGGTATCATCGAGGGCTTTGCAGTCTTCACCCGTGACAGGCTCCTGCTGCTGGCCCTGCTCTTCGCCGCCGGCGCCTTCTTCGCCTTCTTCCTCTACGACAGCCAGCTCGCTCTCGTGGCAGTGTTGTTCGGGCTGGGGCAGGAAGGTTTTGCGCTCAGCGTTGCCTCGTCGGGCGCAGGCGGCGTGGTCGGAGCCCTGCTGGCGGGGCGGCTCGCCGGCCAGCGACCCATGCCGGTGATGATCCTTGCTGCTGTGGTTTCGGGGCTTACCACCATGGCGGTCTCGGTCTGGGCCATGCTCGGCCTGCCCATGGGGCTGGCGCCCTTCCTGTTGATCCTCGCTGCGATGGGCGGCACGACAGCGATGATGATGGTGCCGTTCCGCGTGCTCATGCAGCGGCGGGTGCCGCAGGCCGTGATGGCTCGCGCCTCGGCCACCAGCGAGGCGGTCATAACCGCGGTCATGCTGGCCGCGCCGCTGCTCGGTGGCGCGATTTCGGCGCAATGGGGCGTGGCCGTCGCCATGTGCCTCGGCGGGACGCTGGTCGTGCTGCTGGCCCTTGCCACCCTCGGCGGGCTGCGTTTCGCCGGGGAACGATCGAGCGGGCGCGTAAGCGCTTAGTGACGTCTAGAGGTCTTTCTCGGCCAGCTCGCGGAAAGCCTCGGGCACCGAGCGACCAGCCTCGAGCATCACCGAGCCATAGCCTATCGCCTCCCAGCCGAAACGGTCGCGCACCGCGTCCATGGCCCGGTCCGCCGTCCAGCGGCCCCGACCGATCCTGGTGCCCGGCCGCAGCGGTTCGTCGCCAAGACCCAGCGGCAGCTCAAGCTGCAACAGAGGCTGTTTTTCGAGATGCGAGACCGAGATGGCGAGAAGCGAGATCGCTCGCTCTTCCGGATGGTCACGGCGCACCTGCCGCACCAGGGTCTCGGCCACCTCCGCCAGTATTGCGGTCGCGGCGACCGGAGCGCCGAGCGTGGCCGCGCGGGTCACGGCATGCATGTCGGCAAAGCGCACCCGCACCGTCACGGTCCACCCGGCCAGCGCCTTGGCGCGCAGCCGCGAGCCGATGCGGTCGGCGAGGTGTCGCAAGGCAGGGCGGTAGATATGCTCGGCGAAGGGGCGTCGCCCGAGCGCCGATTGCGCGCCCGCCGAACGTGCGCGCCGATGCGTCTCGATCACGCGCGGATCCTGGTTCCAGGCCAGTGCCGAAAGCTTCTCGCCCGCCGCATGCCCGACCAGTCGCTCCAGCGACTTGCCGGGCAGATCTGCCATCTGTCCGATGGTGCGAATGCCAGCATCGGCGAGTTTCTGCCGCGTCACCGGCCCGACGCCCCACATGAGCTCCACCGGCAGGTCATGAAGGAACGCGATTTCGTCTGCCGGGTCGACCACCACCAGGCCATCGGGCTTGGCCACCTGCGAGGCGATCTTGGCCAGGTGCTTGGTCCGCGCCACGCCCACCGACATCGGCAGCCCCAGTTCCTCGCGCACCCGCTTGCGCACCAGCCGCGCCACGTCCACCGGCGGCCCGAAAAGATGCGCGGTACCGGCGACGTCGGCAAAGGCCTCGTCGATCGAGATGCGCTCGACCAGCGGCGTATAGTCCCCGAGCACGCGGATCGCCGCGTCGCCGAGCCGCTGGTAGTCCTCGAAGTGTCCGCCCACGAAGAGCAGGTGCGGGCAAAGCTCACGCGCCTTGCGCCCGGGCATGCCGCCATGCACGCCGAAGGCCTTGGCCTCGTAGGAGGCCGCCAGCACCACTCCGCCGCCCACGGCTATGGGTTTGCCGCGCAGTTCCGGGTTCAGCAATTGCTCGACCGACGCGTAGAAGGCGTCGAGGTCGGCATGGAGAATAGTTGCCTCGTTCTCCATCTGCTCGTGCGATCCTCAGGTTGAGAGCTAGAACATAACAAGAACAAAACTGCGGTCAAGACGAGTCGCAATCATGAAATCTGAAAGCGCGTCGGAGGCACATCCTTAACTCTGCCCCGAGAAAGTCCGCGTGCTTTCGTCCGCCGCCAAGTGCCGGCAGGCGGCCGTTAAATCTCTATTCCAACTTGAAAAGTAGCGTTTCCTCAGCCCGGCGCGTGTCCGCGTCCGGTTTCAAGTGGGGGTTTTGATGAACGGCTGTACCTGTAACACGCCTCACGGGGCGGAATGCGATCACACGCATCGCGACGAATTGCTCGATCCGGGCCGCCGGATGTTCATGGCGAGCGCGGTTGCCGCCGGCGCCGCGGCGACCGTGGGCTTCTCCAGCATTTCAGCCGTCGCGGCTCCTTCAGAGGACAAGAAGAAGTTCATGGAAGAGGCGACTCGCCTCGCCATTGAATCGGTCGAGAAGGGCTGGGGCGGCCCGTTCGGCGCCGTCATCGTCAAGGACGGCGAGATCATCGGGCGCGGCCAGAACCGCGTGCTGCTGACCGGCATTCCCGTATTCCATGCCGAGATCACCGCGATCATCGACGCTTCGACCCGCCTCAATCCCAAGGCCCTGCTCGGCAGCGATTACGGCGCCGGCACGATCCTCGAGATGATCCCGCGTGAAGAAGGCTCGCCCGACCCGGTGCCCGAGCGCGCCAGGATGCTCAAGGGTTGCGAGATCTATATCAACGGCGCCCCGTGCCCCATGTGCATGAGCGCGATCTACTGGTCGCGCATCGACCACCTCTATTTCGCGGCCAGCCTCAAGGACACCAGCGCCATCGGCTTCGACGACGCGTTCCAGTACGAAGACTTCGCCAAGCCCTGGACCGAGCGCCGCATCGCGGTGACCGAAGGCTTCGAGCGCGATACCGGCCTCAAGGCCTATGAGGCCTGGATGAACAAGCAGGATCGTCACCCCTACTGATCCAGGGAACCGCTCAGACGCAAACGCCGCCGCGAGACCTTCGCGGCGGCGTTTGTGTTGTCTGCGTTGTAGGAGCGGCTAGGGAGTCATGTCCGCCGGAACCGGCGGCGGCTCATGGAGCAGGGTGATCTTGATGCGCTCGTTGGCTGCGAGGTACGGGTCGTTCGGGAAGAGCGGCTCGGCCATCGCGCGCCCGGCCACCGTATTCACGTGGTCGTCGGAAAGCCCGAACTCGGCGAGGATTTCGCGCACGACATTGGCGCGGTCGCTGGTGAGCTGCCAGGGGCCGTAATTCTGGTTCGGGAACGAGCCGCCCGCCGCCGTGTGGCCCGAAATCGTGATCTGGTTCGATTGCTGTTGGAGCACCGGGGCGATGGCAGCGATGGCCTTGCGGGTCAGCTCGAACGGATATTTCGAGCCTTCCGGGAACATCGGCCGGCCTTCCTGGTCGACGATCAGGATGTTGAGGCCTTCCGGCGTCTCTTCGAGCAGCAGGTTGTCCTGGATCTTCGTGATGTCGGGCATGGCCTGCCAGGCCTGGCGGATGCTGGCCGCGGCGCTCTTGAACGCCAGGTCGTCCTTGGCCTGCATCTCGGTCTGCGAGCTGCGGGTGTCGTTGGTCTTGCCCTTCTGCCCGTCGATGCCGGAAATGGCGGCGATGTCCTCGCCGGGCTTCGTGCTCGGGGGCGGGGTGGCGATCACGTCCTGCTGGGAGGGCGAGCGGCCAGCCATCTTGGCGCCGACTTCATCGAGCGCACGACCGCCGAGGAAGCCGCCGGCGCCGCTCGTGCTCTGGCTCACCTTGTTGGGCGCGAAATAGTCGGAAAGCCCCTTCTTCTGCTCGGGCGTGGTCATGCTGATCAGCCAGAGCAGGAGGAAGAAGGCCATCATGGCCGTCACGAAGTCGGCATAGGCGATCTTCCAGGCGCCGCCGTGATGGGCATGCGCGCCCTTCTTGACGCGCTTGATGATGATGGGTTGTTCAAGGCTGGCCATGGTTCAGGTGTCGCTCGCTCAGGCCGCGATCTGCAGGTTGGCGGTCGCTTCGTCGATCTCGGTGAACGACGGGCGGTCTTCCGACATCAGCATCTTGCGGGCGAATTCGATGGCCATGACCGGCGGATTGCCCGAGATGTGTGCGAGCAGGCCCACCTTCATCGAGAGGAAGTACTTGGCCTCGGCCTCGTAGATGTTGCGCAGCGCCTGCGCCATCGGGCCGAAAAAGGCATAGGCGACGAAGACGCCCAGGAACGTACCCACGAGCGCGCCGCCGATCATGTGGCCGAGCACTTCGGGCGGCTCGCTGATCGAGCCCATGGTCTTGATCACGCCGAGCACGGCGGCCACGATGCCGAGGGCCGGGGTGCCGTCGGCGAGGGCCTGGATGGCGTTGACCACCCGGTGGTTTTCCTGGTGGTGGGTTTCCAGTTCCTCGTCCATGAGCGCGTCCATCTCATGCACGTTATTGGTGCCCAGGGTCACCATGCGCAGGTAGTCGCACATGAACTCGACCGCGTGGTGATTGGAGGCGAAGGTGGGGAACTGTGCGAAGAGCGAGGAGTCCTTGGGGTTCTCGATATGCGGCTCGAGCGCCAGCATGCCCTTGGACTGGACGAGCTTGAAGAGCGTGAACTGCAGGCCCAGCAACTCGACATAGGCGGCCTTGTTGTAGCGCGGGCCGCGGATGAGCGATTTGAAGATGCCGCTGCACTGCTTGAGCACCGGCCCGGTATTACCGATGACGAAGGCGCCGAAGGCGGCGCCGAGAATGATCAGCGCCTCGAAAGGCTGAATGAGCACTTCCAGGTGCCCGCCCATCGCCGCGTAGCCGCCGATGACGGAGGCGATGACGATAATGATACCAACGATGAGACGCATTCTACTCGGTACTCACACTCAGCCGGGCCAGCCCGGTTACAACTTATCCGACGCAGCGAGTCATGAAGCACTGGGGCGTTGGGGGAGCGTTGGGTAGAAGACGTAATTAAGAACGCAGCAATCAATATTACTGGTCAATTAAGTTTCCGACCGCCCCCGCACGTCGACGTGAAGTCATTCTCACGCCTGCATATTCAGCGGATTTACATTAACGGCCAGTTTATTCGGAGCGCGCGCCGATCACGGCAGCGAGAGGAAAAGGGGATTGCGACCCTTTAACGCAAGAGGGCGCCGATGGCGCCCTCCGCAAGATCCGTCGAACTCAGGCTTCCTGGATGGCCGAGAGCTTCCAGTCGCCCCCGCGCGGGCGGGTGAAGGTCCACAATTCGGTGGCCTCCGTGGCGCGGTCCGGGTCGCCATCGACTACCCGGCCGCTGGCGCGTTCGCGGGTAACGTCCACCGACGAATAGCGCATGGCGGCGGTGGCATATTCGACATTGCCCTCGCGCCAGGCTTCCGACAGGTCGCCCTGCAGCAGCTTGACGTCGGCAACCTCGTTCTTGACGCCAGCCGTGGCATTGTTACCCAGTTCCTCGGAGAGGTAGGACATCATTTCGGGCGTCGTCAGTGCGCGCAGAGCCGCATAATTTTCCTGCGTGAAGGCGGCCTGAACGCGGGTCAGCATCGATTCGAATGTCTCGAGGTCCGCCTGCGAAACGCCGATCTCGTCGGGATTGCCGGGCTTGCGGCTCGAAGTCGAGCTCGGACCGGCGCCATAGCGTTGGCCGGCCGCCGAGCCGTTATCCCGATAGGGCGCCTCATAGGCATTGACGCTCGGGCCGCCTGCCGTAGCGCGACGGCCACCCGCCGGGCTCGGGCGGAAGAAGCGCATGGCCAGGTAGATGAGGCCACCGATGATTGCCACCTGCGCAAGCAGGGCCAGCATGCCGCCAAAGCCACCGAAACCGGCGCCGAAGAGCAGGCCAAGCAGGCCGCCGAACATGAGGCCGCGCAACATGGCGCCGCCGAACCCGCTGCCGAAGCCGCGCGTCTGGGCCGCATTGGCGGCTGGCGTCGCGGCATTGTTCTGCTGCGTCATCGAGCGCTGGACGGGCGGAGTGGTCATGGGTGCGGTATTGGTCGGTGCCGGCGCCTGGAACGTGCGCGTGCCGCGACTGCCGAAGCTACCGCCCCTGCGGGCCTCGGCCTGATCGACCGTGGCCATGGAAAGGACCAGGACGAGCGATGCAAGCAGACTGGCGAGCCGGAAGCCCCGGGAAGCGAACATTGTTTGACCCTTGCTGGAACTGATGTTTCACGCACGCATGTAGGACATGCTGCGCCCGGTTTTAAGTTGCCAGGACGAAAAAAGTGTCATCAGCCCTCAGGGCTTTCCGCGAGCAGGGAGGCGAACATCTGGACGAAATTGGTGCCGTTCGATCCGTCCGGGTCGGCCATGTCGACCGTTGCGGCGAGGACCGAGTTGTCGTCGGGGCCGGCCCAGAGCGGCAGGATGCGGCCGAGGCCGCCCTGCGCCAGCATATCCGAAACCAGGGTGAATGCCGCGCGCGGGCGCATCAGGCGCAGCCAGTCGGGCGAGCCGGGGACGCGCGCTGCCGGCAGGGGGACTGCGAGTTTGGCGGCCATCAGCCTCCGGCGATATTGCTGCACGTCGGTCGAGTAGCCGTCGCGGAACACGGCATCGAAGGACGCGACGCTGAGCGCCCCGTCGAAGGTCATGCCACGGCGGCGGAAATGGCTGGCCCCGACCAGCGCATAGACGTCATCCACGATGATCGAGGTCGTGCGGATTGCCGCATCGCGGCCGGGAAAGCCGACCGGGTGGAAGGCGACGATACGCTGCCGGATGGCATCCTGCCGCGCTTCGCGCGCCGTCTTTTGGGCGTCGGTCTCGTTGTTGGGCGCATCGATGAGGCTGAGCGCGTTCACCGCCTCGACGCGGGCGGCAAAATGCTGGCGGGCGAAGCCGCCGAAGGCCGGGTCGATATCGGTCAGTTTCGGCGTGCAGATGATGACGCGTAGCGCTGGATTGGCCTGCAGGGCCGAACGCAGCGCCTCGACGAGGTCGAGTGGATTGGGCGCTCCGGTCGTCACCGCAGTGCGGGCAAATTGCGGACTTTCGACATAGACCAGTTCGCGGGCCTCGCGCAGCACGCGGCTGAGTGACCAGAGCGTGTCCCGTACGCCGCTTCGCGACACGAAGAATTCCCGCCGCACTTCGTCCACCACCCGATCGGCGGCGCTGGGCGGAATGGTGATAGCAACCGGCAGCCCGAAGGCGTCGACTATGGAATCGGCCACGTCGTCAGCAGTGACGGTCGTGGGGGAGAGGTCGATCTGCGGCAGGCTCAGTTCCGGCGTTTCGCAGACTGCTGCCACGGTTTGCAGGCACGCACCCACGCCGGTGAAGACGTCGGTCAGCGGCGTCTGTGGCGGCGTCATGTTGGGGCTGGCGAGGAGCAGCATCCAGCTCGGGCTCCCGACCGTACCCGGCAGCGGAATGATCGGCTGCACCCGTTTGCTCGCGTGACGCGCCGCATCGTACGCCAGCACCCCGCCGACACGGACACCCCCGGCATGGGTATCGCTGCCTGCGGGAAAGCCCGGATTGCCGTCCGTCGCCCGGTCGCAGAGCGTATCGCGTGACCATCGTGCGCCGCTGACCGCTGCCGACCAGCGCAGGGCGCCATTGCCGATAGCCGGGTCGTTGCCGCCGCGGGCGAGCACGGTTTCGAACCGCGCCATCATCGGCAGGCGCGGCCCCTGCCGTGGAACGGTCTCGGAGGCGAGGGCACGGACGAGGTCGATCGCCGAGTTCGGCGTGCCCGCCGGCGGCGTCACCGTACGCGGCACGCCGAAAAGCGGCACCGGTGCCACCGAGACGACCCAGGATGCTCCGGTCAGCATCGCCGCCATGAGATCGAGTGGCGGGGCGAAGACGTCGGGTGCGGGCGGCGGTGGTGTCGTGGCGACCGTGACAGGTATTGCTGCCCGCAGACGCCGGCGTCCAACGCGCGGTTGAACCACGATGTCGATGACAAGATTGGCCGCGTTCGGCATGGGCTGGTTGGTCGCCAGCGCCATGGGATTGGGTAGGAAAACCTGTGTCAGCTGCCCGGCTGCGGCGATCGAGGCGCCGCCATTGCCGCGGAGGAACGACGGGGCACTACCGATGGTGGCGATCTCGACGAAGGTGCGCGGATAGATGCGCACATGCGCGCCGTCGGGCACAGCGTTCGCGGGCAGGGTGACAACAACGTCACGCGTGCCGCTGAGCGCCGCCGTTACCCCTTGCGCGAAATTGGGCGTCGGCGCGGGAAAGTCCAGCATCGGTCCGGCAAAGGCCGGCCATTGCGGCCAGCGACCCGCGGCGCCGGGCAGGGGGACCGGCACGGCCGTATCGATCACGGGCGAGACTGCAAAGATCATCGGCGTGTCGCCCGGCGCCGATGGCTGGTTGATGACCTGCTCGGCAGTGGTGATCACGTCGATACCGTCGGCGAGATAGGTCAGCTCCACATTATCGCGCACCAGTGGCATGAGGCTCGCGGGCATCGTGCCGTCATCGCGCGGAACGTTGCGGAAGTTGGCGGTCGTGCGATTGCCGAGGATATGCCAGTCGGTATCCACCACTATCAGCCGGAAGAACTGGCGCGGCAGGTTGATGGCGGGATTGGGTTGAGGCAGCGGCGGAGGCGCGATGGGCACACGGCGCAACCAGCCATCCTCGCCCCAACCCCAGAGCAGGGGGCTCGGCCCCGAGCCGCCGATCTGGTTGCCCGCCGGTAGCGTGAGGAGCGGCGTATTGATGATCGCACCCTGAACGCCCGCGCCATCTATGAGGCTGAGTGTGCCGCCCGAAGGCCCGGGCGTGAAGGCCCAGCCGTGTGGGTCGACGAAATGCACGAGGTTGCTCGTCTGCGCGCCGGCCAGCGCGGCAATGCTGGCGACGCCGCCCGGGCCATTCGGTTGGGCGCGGAAGCGGGCATCGGCCAGGGCCGGCAGCGCCAGCAGCAGATCGGCAAAGATCGAGGCGACGGCGAGCGGGTCGATGATGAGACCGCGCGAGTCGTGGAACGAAATGGTGCCGGTTACCGGCATCTGCGTGTCGCATTCGTAGAATTCGGGTGACTGGTCGTTCGCCGCGCCGCGGATGATCATGGTGGCCGGTACGGGACGCACCTGCACCGGGCGTGGCTGCACGGGAAGCGAGGCCGGTAGCTGGATACCGGCCGGCTTGACCGGGCGCGGTTCTGGCGAGGCATAGCGCCAGCTCATGATCTGCTGCAGCCGGGCAAAGGCCTGCGGGTGGAAGCGATAGACGCCTGCTGAGCCGGTCAGCGGTCGCCCGCCGACATCGGCAAATTCGGATGCGTCGTCGACGAATTCGAGAATGCCGAGGAACGGAGCCCGGATCGGGCCGGTGATGTTGAGCGTCAGGGCATTGGCGTTGTAATCCCCCGCGGCGGGCGTGGTGTCGGCCCAGCGCTCGCACAGCAGCAGGTTGGTGAGCCCCAGGGTCATCAGGCCGCCATTGCGCAGCAGGCGCTGGGCATTGGGGGTGGTGAGGCTATCGAGCACGATCATCGGACGGCTCCTCCGGTATATTCGGCGTAGCGCCCATCGGGCGCGATGATCCGCAATTGCAGGCTGCGCACCGTGCCCTGCAGTCGCACCGCGAATTGCAGCGGCTTGCTGCCGGCGATGCGCGCGACCTCGATCGGATTGCGCGGATTGATGGGCAATTGCGTCGGGATGCTATGGAGGTCCGACGAATAGGTGCGCGTCGAGAGGGGCCTCAGGATGCTGCTCTGGAACGTGGCGCTGATCGCGAGGCGATAGGCGCCCTGCGGTGGCGGCGTCAGCGGCGCCGAGGTGCGGAAGGTCAGCCCGACGATCGGCGGCCGCGCCGGCTGGACATCGAAGATATCCGGGCGCACGAGGGCCGATCCGCCCTCGATGTCGAGGAAGCGTTCGGTCAACCGCCCCAGCGGATCGGTCAGCCGTATCGTGACTGCCAGCGCATCGGCGAGTGCAGCCCGGCTGACGGTGGCGTGGTAGGAAGCCGCTCCGCCCTCGTCTGTTCGCCATACTTGCGGATCGGAGCCGTAGGCAACCTTGTCCAGCGTGCTGGCAAAGGCCAGAAGCGCCTTCTCGCCCGGAGCATTGCGCTTCTGCGCCGAGACAACCAGCCGATGCGGCCCCAGGGGAGTCGGTGCGATCGGCGCGGTGCTGGTCCAGTTGAGGCGGATGGCGTTTGGGTCGCCACCCGGCCAGGTCGCGGTGATTGCGGAAAGGTCGGGCGGCCCGTTCGGCGGCAGCACCGCCGACACCAGGTGCGAGCCGGGCGACCGATCAACCAGCCCTCCGCGATAAAGGTCGGGGTGAGACCAGGCCACCGCCCGATACCAGACGCGCTTCCACGACCCGTCGGGATCGTCATGTCCGTTAGCGCTGACGAGATGCTCGACCTCGAAATGCTCGTCATAGACCGTTTCGTGCTGGTAGCTCGCCGTCGCGCCGTCAACCACGGCGACCGGCGGCCCCATCGTATCGACGTCAAGCGCTGCCTCCTCGACGCGCGTCCGGAAGAGCTCGTAACGCTGGACGCGCGGACCTGGATTGGATCGCAGCTCGATCCTGATCCGCTCGCGCTGCGGCACGGCGGTGGTATCAAGCACGCGGCGCACTTCGAGCGTGGGCGCGGTCGGCGTCAGCAGGCGGGGCGCGGCGACGCAATCGACCGTATTGTCCTCGAACATCGTATCGTGGACGGGCCAGACGCCCTCAACCCCGCCCGCACTGATCGGCAGGGCGACGTGGAGGTGGATGGCCGTCGACCCGCGCGGCAGCTTGACGTCGAGGCTGGTGCCCTCGGCGATCCGGTCGTTGACCTTCGTGAAGGTCCGGCGCGACGGGTTGGCGATGAATGCGTCCCGCAGCCGGATCATGCGCTGTTCGAGCGTGGCGCTGGGGCCAAGCTCAGCGATGCCGTTCTCATCGAGAATGGCGCTTTCGTCCGAGGCATAGAGATTGTAGCCGATGGCGCCCTGAGCCGGCTTCCACGCCACGCGATGGTGACAGAAGCCAGCGGCATCGGGGAGGCTCGAAAGCGGCACGACGACGCGCTCGATCGGCGGCGGCACCGGGTCCGAGGCATAGGTCAGGATGGGATTGGCCTGCCACGGCCCATAGCGATGCGGCGCGATCCGCTCCCGCGCCCTGATCCAGAGAGCAAGGCCGGCATGGGACGTGGCGCCGAAATCGACCGAGAAGCCTGGGATCGTGAGGCGATAGCGCCGCACCGCCTGCGCCGTATCTGGCCCCGGCAGGAATTCCGAGCCATCGGCCTTCATCGGCCGTATTTGCCCTTCCGAGATGTTCGCGGCATTGCCGTTGAACGAGACGCTTATGGCCGCGCCACCTCCGCCGAGATTGCGCGCCAGCCCGCCGGGTACCGACGTATCGGGCGCAGGCGAGTTGCGCAGCGGGGCGGCGAAGAGACGGCCGACAAGTGTGAAGCTTGATACCGATCGCACCCGCCAGTCCCAGGACAGGTCGATTTCCAGCACGCCCGGGCAGATTTTCCCCGAAGGCGGTGCAGTCGCCCGGAATGTCGCGGCCAGCACGCCGACATGATCGAGCCCTGGCTGCGTATCGACCCGCTCGGCCGTCGACCACGGGCTCCACATGCCGAAAATGTTCTGCGTCGAAACGGCATAGACCGTCTGCG
Organism: Paradevosia shaoguanensis; assembly: GCF_016801025.1. Classification (GTDB taxonomy): domain Bacteria; phylum Pseudomonadota; class Alphaproteobacteria; order Rhizobiales; family Devosiaceae; genus Paradevosia; species Paradevosia shaoguanensis. Next base: position 2,563,360 of record NZ_CP068983.1, read on the forward strand.
CAGTCCCCGGATTGGGCGGGATCGGCAGGTCGCCGTCCGAGGCATGCGCCCATTCGGCTGCCTGCTGGTCGTCCTGCGGCGGGGCGTCGCCGCCGATGGGGCGATGCCCGCCGCTGTCGCGCTGTTCGAGCAGCAGGACCGGTTGTCCCGCCGGCGCCTGCGGCAGGCGCGCGGCGGCAAAGCTTGCGACGCGGAAGAGGCCGGTCGCCGGCAGCCGCGACCAGCTCGCGATCACCGAGGCGCGCCAGGCCTCGTCGGTCGCATAGGGGCGCTGCATGCCGGCAATATCGGTATCGAGCGCGGCCGGCACCGGCGGCATGGGAGGTGGTTGCGGGTCGAGCGCCAGCGCTGCCAGCTCGATGGGCTCGGAATTGCCGTCCAGCCCCTGCGCATAGGGCGCGGTGATCATGTAGTCGTAGATCTGCTTGCGATAGAGCTGGTCCTCGCCGGCGTCGAGCGCCGTGCCCATGCCAAGCGCCAGCGAGAAGAACGGGTCGATCGAGGCTGCGCTCATCGCCAGCGCGAATGGCGAGACGAGGCCGGTGCTGTCCGGTCCCGACATGCGCTGGCCCGCGCTGTTGACGGGTCTGGGCACCGTCACCTCGATGCGCGTCCCCGCCTGCTGCTCGGGCGGCAGCCGCAATATGTCGGCAAGCCGCGACAGTAGTTCGCGCTGGGCTTCCTCGATCAGGAGACCCGGATCAGGCCGCTCCCAGGCCGGCACCGCCATGCCATTGGCATAGTGCGGCCAGCCGATGGGCGGCGCGCCCCGGTCGAGCCGCGCCAGGGCGGCGGGTATGGGATCGCCGAGATCGGCCATCAACCCCTGTTTGTCGGTATGGCTGCCGATGGTCGACCACACGCCGAAATCATCGATGGGCAGGCCCACGACCTCCTGTTCGGTCCATTCATTGGGCTCGCCATATTGCTCGGCCGGAATGCCGGCGACTTCGCTGATATCGACCGAGCCGTAGATCATCGCCGTGGTCAGCAGCGGCCCGCGCAATTCGGCGGTGAAGGTGCCGGGTTGCAGCGATACCGTCGCCACCACATTCTGCGGCGATGGCACGCCACTGAAGGCATAGATCACCCCCTCCGAGGTCATCTCTCCCTTGATGCGCAGTACAGCCATCGGCGGGCCGTACCATTTGAGGATGAGAAGGTTGCCGTAGAGATAGCGGTCGAGCTGGTAGTCCATGATTTCGGGCTGCTGCTCGCCGTCACCGGCCTTGCGGCGCCAGACGGTAAAGGGGCCGGTGGGGAAGCCCGCCTTGCCGCTGACGGCCCAGCGCAGATGGACGCGCGGACGCGACCGGCGCAACGCCTCGTAGTCCGCGTCGGTGAAACCATCGAGGCCCGATCGGCGCACGACGCGCGTCCAGTCGATGAGGGCTGCCTCGACCGCGAAGAGCTTGGGATTGACGATGCGCTGGACCATCAATCCTCCTCCCAGGGTGCGTGGTCGAGCGCCACGCTGAAGATGCTGTGATAGGCATCCGTTGCCGCCGCCCCATCGAGGTAGGATTCCGTGAGCGCGATCCGCCGCAGCGACAGCCCGACGAGTTGGTCGCGTGCAGCAGGCAGCAGGGCGGCGATGACGCGGCGGCCGTCCTGGTCGGCAACTATGTCCCCGACAAAGACTTCTGAGCCCTGCGACTTGACGATTTCCAGCCAGCGGCGCGGGCGCAGTTCGACCCGGGTGATCGGGTCGGGCTCGGGGTCGGTAACTTCAACCGGCAGCAGCCAGTCGCGATAGAGCGGCTCGGGCGCCTCGATCATGATGCCCGAAGGCACGGCCGGCCCGCCGCCTGTCGTTGCTTCCCAGAAGATCGTGCAGCGCGTCGCGTCGCCCGGCTTGCGTCGTGGCAGTTCGGCCGCGGCCAGCGCATCCTCGAACTCGCCGCCCTGCGGCTGCCGTCCCGCGAAACCGGCGACGAGCGCGGTGATGCGTCCGGGCTTGGCGAAGCGTTGTTCGGGGCGCGTGCCGAGCAGGTCGCCCGCCAGGTCGGCCACGTCCTTGTATCGTCCGGTGCTGAAGGAGCGGCGCAGCACGAAGGGGCCACGCGCATCGGGCGGGGCGTCGATATCGACCAGCTCCACATCCATCAGGTAGTCGGTATAGGGATCGAGCGGGATCGGGATCTCGGCGATCTGGTGCTCGTAGCGATAGCCGTCCGCGGGCACGCAGGGCAGCCGGCGCTTGCGCTTGATCCTGCCGAATGGCCGCCCGGCCTCCAGCAGTCGTCCGCCCAGCGGCCAGCCGCCGATGAAGGGAGAGCCGGTCTGGTTGGCGAGGGCGTTGAAGGTGGCGTCGAACGGCGTCAGCACCGATCCTGCGACTGTCTGCAAAGCCTGCGGCGTCAGCAGGAAGGGATGCCCCACGCCCTGCGGAACCTCCGGCTGCCGGTAGGACGAGGCCTTGAACCGCACCTGCAGCCGCTTGCCATAGGTGGCGTAGAGCTTCTGCACATTGTTGTGCGAGAACGCGATCTTGATCGGCCCGCCGCCGAAGACGTGCTTTTCGCCCTCATGCGGCAGCGTGCAGAGCATATAGGGGTCGAGCCGCGCGGGCGCTTCGCTGCCCGGTATCGTGCGGAAGAAATAGCTTTCGGTGATCGGCTGGATCGGGTCGGTCGTGCCCTCCTTGTAGATCGAGCCGGTGACCTTGATCTCGTAGAGTGTATCGGGCAGCAGCAGCGCGCGGGCGGCGCTGTCGGCGCCGACCATCGTGGTCACCACCGAGCGCTGCTTGTCGAGGGTCGTGTCGTCATAGCTCTGCCGCTCGAACTCGCTCGCCCGCTGCGCCTCGACCACGGCCAGGTAGAACGGGCGGACATAGCTGCGCAGGCGCGTGCGCGGATCGATGCCGATGATGATCCGGTCCGCCTTCTGCGCACCCTTGATGTCGACGACGATGCCGACATATTCCTCGCGCCCGAGCTGTTCCTGGAAACGCAGGGCGTGGTCGACTTCGCGGAACCAGGGGCTCGTCGTCTTGGTCCAGGTGTCCGGCATCGCCTCGGACTCGACCGGCCGACGCTCGTCGTAGATTTCGCCATCCGGCATGATGCTGCGGATGACGAGCCCGTTGGTCTTGATCGCCTCATAGTTCACGAAGAGCAGCAGGCGGCCATATTCGAAGGGGCCGGGCGTCAGCACGATGGCGTTGTGCAGCTCGTCCGGCTTGAAGCCCAGCTTCTCCCAGGTCGCGTAGACCTGGTCCTTGTCCTTCTCGTTGCCGAGCGCGATCACCTCGCCGGTGTCGAGCATCGGGGCCGCGAGCGCCTTGGAGGTGCAGAGGCGCACGTCCGTGGGGTAGGCTTCCCGCGCCATTCCGGGATCGAAGACCGCGCCCAGCAACTCGCCGCGCGTGACCGGCTGGCCGGAATTCAGCCGGCTCATCAGCTCGACGAAGCTGAGCACGCCCGATGCCGGCGCGGCCGTGCGGTTGTGTCCGGTGATCACGGCATTACCGCTTGGGCGGCGCGTTCCCACGACGACAATCTCATCCCCATTCTGGTGGTCGCAGGCCACGCCGCGCCCCTGCACCTCGGCCGGAATGATGCCGCGCAGGGCGTCGATCGCCGGCATTCCGCAGCGCCAGGCCTCGTTGACGTCGAGCAGCAGGTCGGCTGGTCCGCTGCGATAGGTGCCGGAGGGGTCGGGCCACGCCTCGCCGCGCAGCACCCAGCCCGGTGGGGAAATGCCGTTGGGCGTATTCTCGAACGTCCAGAGGACGGGAGCAGGCGGCGCCGCCTCGTCGCAGATCGTGCCCCACATCTGTTCGACGCGCGTGTCCAGCAGCTCGTTGCGCTCGATAGCGACCGGCGCGGCCTCAGGCACCACCGAGAGCAGCGCCAGTTCGGCCGTCAGCGGCGTCGTGCCGTTCGGCACGCGCTTCCACCAGACAGCCGGCGTATCGCCCTCTGTCAGCGGCCCGACCAGTTCCACCGAGCTCAGCTCGTATTTGTAGCGCTTGTCGCTACGCGACACGAACCCGTCCATCGGCGTGCCCATCGGGCCCTGGTCGATCTTGCCGAAGAACAGCGTCTGGCCCGCCGCAACCGTCGGGGTGGCGCTCATGAGCAGCACCGGAATGGCGTCGATCGGCACGACCGGGGCCGTATCGGGTGAGCTGGAGGCTTCCGCGATGATGCCGTCGACCGGCATGGTGTCCACAGTCCCCACGACGCGCGCCGCCGTGCGGTTGACCAGGCTCACGCCCCGCATCAGGCTCGGCGGCGGCCCGTCGCCGGGTTTCTCGCCCAGCGAGAACTCGACGCAGCCTTCGACATCGAAGAACAGCAGTTCCACCTTGCCGCAGATTTCGCCCTCGATGCGGGCAATGTTGACGTCCGGCGTCGAGGGATCGGCATCGTTGTCGATCTTGCCGACGAAGGCCTTGAGCTTGGCATAGGCCTCGATGCTGACCACGAAGAGCCGCAACTCGCCGCGCAGGTAGATGCTGCCTGCGAGGTAGAACGGATCGAAGCCCAGAAGCGCATCCGCCCCGGCCGAGACGCGCGCATAGAGCCGGAGCGATCGGCTGCCCCAGGTGATAGAGGCATGGAGCCCGGTCACCACGGTAAAACCGTCCGGTATCCGCGCGCCCGAAGTGATGAGGTCCGTCGGTATCTCTGTCGCCGGCAATTGCTTGCCGCTCACCATCAGGTATGCGGAGCCGTCGAACACCTCGAATACCGAGGCCTGGATGCGGTCGCTGTAGCGGCCGAGGAAGACGTGCCAGTTCTGGATGTCGGTGAAGTCGAAGAACGCTTCGGTCGGAATGCGCACTTCGAGGAGAGGGGAGACCTTGAACTCGGCCACCACGCCCACGGTCATCAACCCGCGTCCGAGATCGAGGTCGATGACCGCCAGCAGCATGGCCTCGGCCGTTCCCTTGACCGGTAGCTTCGGGATGAGGATGTTGGCCTTCATCATCAGCAGCAGGCGCGGCCCGGGCAGTTCGAGGATCAGCATGCCCTTGAGGTTGAAGAGGAAGCCGCCTTCCATCGTGCCGAGCACTGCGCCGACGCCAAAGGCCCAGTGCTTGTCCGCCGCGCGCCAGAAATCGATATTGGTCGGGTCGCCACCCGTCGCGCGCAGCCAGGCAAGGGCGGGGGTCGGGTCGCCGGCGAACTGATCCTCCGTGCGGGTGAAGTTGACCCCAAGCAGCCCGAGGAAACCGAAAATCCCCAGCCCCGAATTGCCTAGCGGGATGCCGACCGGGAAATTGACCTCGATCGTCGTCAGCACGCCGGTCTTGGTCTCGCCGTCATCGGCCGTGAACTGCTCGATCTTGATCTTGGCCGCGATGCGCAGGCGCAGGGGGACCAGAGTGAGGTCGAGCGCGCCGGACATGGTCGAGTGGCCATCGGCCGTGTGCCCCAGCGAGAGGAAGCCGCTCCCCTTGAAGGCGCCTGGGATATCGACCCCAACGCCGAACGCGGTGATCTCCGGGTCTGCCCAGGGATCGAGCCTCAGCCGCACCGCGACGCGATCGATCGACACCACGCCGAGATCAATGGCGAGGCCGACATCGATCTCGAAGCTGAGCGGATTGGTGCGGGCGACGCGTGCACCGAGCACCTTCATGATCTTGCCGAGCGGTTCGGCCAGTTCGATGGCGCCGGGCCTGCCGATATCGATCGTATAGCCGCGCGAGGAATCGAATACGGGGCGGAAGCTGAAGGGCTGTTCGTTCTTGGCGGTGCTCAACCGCACGCCCAAAGCCTTGTAGCGCGCCGTGATCGGATTGGTCCGCGGCACGCGCAGCAGGCGGAACCCGCCGAGCTTGAGGTCGATGGACATCGCCGTCTCGACATCGAAAAGCAGGCTCGACTCCAGCCTGCCATCGCGATTGCGTGTGGCCAGTTCGACGCCGTAGAGCACGACGCGCTCGAAATTAAGCACGTCGTTGGCGCCGGTTCCCGAAAGCGCCGCCAGCGCATTGAGCGCGGCCGTTGCGCCCGAGAGCACCAGGTCCTCGACCGCGCCATCCGGCAACGGTCGCGCCCCGGTGGCGAGAACGGGCGTGAACATCGTCATCGCGCCCAGCGCGTTGCGGCCGCCATCGCCGTCGATCAGCGGCTCGCCCGGCAGTGTACCGGTCATCCAGAGGCCATCGCGGTCCGCCGGGTCGGCGCCGATGCTGGCGATCGAACTCCGGGTCTTCGTGCTCGGATCCTCCTGCCAGATGATGCGCAGGTCCGTCAGCCCGTCTCCCGGGTTCTGGTCGAGCCTTCGCAACTCCGGCTTGGGCGTTCCCTCGCGCAGATAGGTTTCCAGCGTCGTTTCGAAATCGAGCTTGCCGTAGAGCTCGGCGGCGATCAGCTCGTCGCGGACGATGCGGACCTTGACCCCCAGTGCCCGCAGGAAGCGCGGCGGGTCGGGCCGCGCCGGCTCGGGGTCGCGCACTTCCTCGAGCGTCACCTGCTGCAATGTGTCGGTCCGCACCGGCCGTTCGATCCGCGCGGTGGCCGTGATCCCGGGAATGCTGACGGCGGGGAAAGTCACATCCGCCCGCCACCAGTTTCGGCGCGTGGCGTCGTCCGTCGGGCCGCCCTGCGCCTCGGCAAAGCCGTGCGGCACGGTGGCGATGTTGCCGATGGCAAAGGAGGTGTTCTTGGCGATCAGCGCCTTCACTGCATCGGCGCGACGCTGCGAGAGTTGCAGGTTGTAGCTTGCATAGGTTTCGCCCGGGCCCATCGGCCCCTGCTTGCCGTCGTAGCTGGCATAGCCATCGATCGTGATGGGGCCGGCCGTGCCGGCCACGAGCGGGGCAAGCACATCCATCGCCTGGGTACCGCCGGACCAGGGTGCTTCCTCTGCCGAAGAGATGGCCGGCCCGGTATGGGTGTTCTCAGCATTGATGCCGTAGTCGGGGCCCGTGCCCTTCGGTGGCTTGTCGAACCGGAAATAGATCGGCTCGGTCTTGCTCGCCTGCGTCGTCGCATCGCGCTTCGCCGCCACATCCGCTGTGGCGCCCGCTGCCAGCGGCACCCGCAGTGTCGCGCCCACCGGCATCGGCTGCCCGCCGACCGTCCATTGCGTTGCCGCGCTGCTGGGCGAAATGCTGAGCACCACATCATTCTCGCCCTGTGTCAGGATCGAGAACTGCACGTCGGGGGCTGGGGCCCCGCCCCTCTGGGCGGATTGCGTCGCGATCTTGGCCTGCTCGATCGTGGTGATCGTCGTCGTCGAACTCCCCACCACCACATAGCGTGGCTGGCGCAGCGTCACGACGATGTCGAGCGTCTCTACCGGCGTATCCTGCCGCGCATCGCGCACCGTGATCCGCACCCGGCGCTGGGCAACCCCGGCAAGGTCGAGTTGGATGTGCTTGGCCGGCGCCGGGTTCTGGCCATCCACGGCGATCTGCACGTCATAGGGCGCGCGTCCGCCACGCAGGTCCACGACCATCATGGTCTTTTCGGGCACGGTCGCCGTAGCTGCAGCCGGATTGCTCCCGGGCGGCGTCGAGCGCGTCAGGCCATAGGCGTTTCCCGCGCTGTCGAAGAACCGCGCGCCCAGTTCTATGGGCGCCCCGCCCGTATCGAGAACGGCCAGCATGAAATCGCCGGTAATGCCGTGATCCGCCCCGATGCCGATGAGGAGATTGCTGGCCCCCGCCGTGACGGCGAAATCGTCCAGTCCCGGCGGCGCGACGAAGAGGCGGATTTCCGGCAGGTAGAGCCCGGTCCAGCTCTCGTCGAACCCGAACTGTGCCAGCACATCTGGAGGTGTCGAGGCATCGGAGAGGTCAAGGATCGCAGTGCGGAACCCGAAGCCGAACGACTCGCCCGGGCCGATAAAGGCATAGGGCGGGTCCATGCGCACCATCTCGGCCACGGCGAGATCGCCCGGATCGTCGAGCCCGCTGGCCCCGACCGAAAGCAATTGCGCCACGAGTGGCGCCGCCCCGTTCTGCTCGGGCCCCTGTCGCAACTGCACCTTTATGCGCGGCAGGATGAGGCGGACGCGCGGCTTGTCCGGATCGGGGATCAATATGCCGGCGGAATCGAGCTGCGCCCCGCGCAACCCGGGCACCACCAGCGTCGGGCCCTTGAACAGCAGATCGAGCGTGAAGGCTGTGCTCGGGGCATCGGAAGCGAGGCCATCGATCGGCGTCGCATCGATGGCGTTGAGCACCGCAGCACTCGGCGCGAAGGTATTGTCGCCGGCAAGCCCTGCCACCGCATTGTTGATCACCGCCGAGGCGTCGCGGGGCGCCGTCAGGCTGAACTCGATCTCGTTGTCGGCGAATTCGATGAAGGGGGCAGTCCGCGCCGGCTCGCTGCGCGGATGGCCCTCCTGGTTGCTGGCATTGCCGCCGAAGCCGAAGCTGCCCGTCAGCGGATCGAAGAACGGAGGGTCGATGCCGATGTCGCCGCTATACTTCGCCCGACCGCGCAGCACGATGCCGTCCTCGGCAAAGGCGATCTCGTATTCATGAACGTAGATGACCGAGAGGATGGCGTGGAGTGATCCAACCGGCTCCCCGCGCAGGATATACGGAGCAATAAGGTCGAATAAGGCGACAGAAAAACCCATTCGGCACCCTTAGGCTTGTGGCTTAGAGGGCAGGCTTGGCAGGCAACGTCGTCGTTAGAGTATCGAGCACACTAACCCGCTTTATCCGGGCTGACAAAAGCAAGTGTCCTAAATTTTTAGCCGAGATGGACAGAACGCCCGGTCTGGCAACCTAAGTAGTTCTCCAGACTACACAATCGTGTGCTTGTCCGTGCTCCGAGCCCGGTCCGGATGCCAAGTATCTCAAAACCCGAAGGTTCTCACCAAGACAGGTTTTCGTGGCGAGCCTAGCGTTCTCGCCTGCGCGGACCTGTTGATGAAGTCGCCCCGATTGCGGGGGCGCTGGCGGTCCTGTGACGCTTGGGGGATTGCCCAGAGATGGCCGAACAGATCGATGTCGTGAACTTCCTGGCTTTGCGTTCGGCGGCTTCGATGTCGCCAGACCTGAGCCGCTGGCGCTATATCCGCGATTGCGAATACATCCCCGAAATCCGCACGCCGATCGATCCCAAGGTCGGGCCGAAGCCGCCGCCAGCCCGCCGCGCCACTCATGGCATCGAGGATGTTGATCTCTTCTCCCCGACATCCCTCTCGCCGATCGGACGCCGGCTGGCGCAGCTCATCTTCGAGGCGCGCGCGGAGCCGGCCGATATCGTGCGCGAGATCGAGAACCAGCTCGTCGACGGCTTGATCTACGAGCTCGGCGCCGAGCGGCGCCTGCAGCTCGATCCTGTCATCGTGGCGCTCTCGACCATCGGGCCGATCGATGACGATCGCGCCGCCAAGATTCGCTATGCGGGCTCGCGCCTCACCTATATGCGCGACCAGGTGCTCTATATTTTGCCGGCGTCGCTCCAGGATTTGCCGCTGCCACTCAAGGCGCTGCTCGGGAGCATCCAGCCGATCCTCGCCAAGGCCGCCGCACCCGGCCAGCAGCTCGATGAAAACTGGCTGCCCAGCCTTGTCTGGGCCCTGCGCAATGCGGCCAACGTCCCCGAAAGCGGGTCACTGCTCGATGTCGTGCTGCAGTCCAATGGCCGCTATGCCGACGATTTCCTCTCGACCAAGCGCGTGCTTTTCGACGTCCTCTATGGCCTCTACATCCTGCGGCGCCGGGAACGGGTCGATCTCGAGCCGGTGCAGGATGCGCTGGCGCTGCTCCATATGCTCGAGAGGCTCGGTATTGCCGATTTCCTGATGCGCTCGGTGCAGGCGGGCCGCCTCCAGCCCGGCTATGAAGCCGTGCCGGCCATGCTTCATCCGGACCTGCGCGGCATCGACTTCGCAATGGGCGAGGCGCGCGAACGCATCGCGGCCTCGGGGCTCTTCGGACCTTCCGGGCCGGAGGAGCTGGCCAAGGGGCTGGCGGCCGAGCCGGTCATCCATCCCATCATCGCGCGGCTGCGGGGCAGTTTTGCGCCGTTCAACACCCTCCAGCCCATCGGGCTGGGCGATCTCAAGGTCGTCAAGCAGACCTTCCTCGGCTACCGCAAGAGCGGCATTGCCCATATCGAGACGGTGCTCGACGGCGAAACCAAGACGCGCACGCACCGCAACCTCTCGCGCGCCGAAGACACCTACACCCTCGATACCAGCAGCGAATCCGAGACTACCAAGGACCTGCAATCGACCAATCGCTTCGAGCTCAAGACCGAGGTCGAGGACATCATCAAGACCGATATCGGCGTCACCGCCAATACCAGCTTCACCTACAAGGGTAATCCAGTCATCGATGCCTCGATCGCGGCGGGGCTCTCCGTCAATACCGGACGCTCGGCTACCGAGCGCAGCAGTCGCAATTTCGTGGACGAAGTCATCTCCAAGGCCGTCTCGCGCATCCAGAGCAAGGTGGCCAGCCAGCGCACGCAGACGCGCATTTCGGAAAGCGAGGAAACCAACGTCCATTCCTTCGCCAATACCGGCGGGAACGGGCACATTTCCGGTTCATACCTCTGGCTGGACAAGGTCTATCGCGGGCAGATCTACAATTACGGCAAGCGCATGATGTTCGAATTCGTGCTGCCCGAGCCGGCGCAGTTCTACGTCGAGGCGCGGTTGCAGACCTATGTCGAGGAACTAGGCCTGCCCGACTACCCGATGCCGGGCGACGACATCGAGACGACCAAGATGCCGATCTCCGATCCGGGCGAGATCACGGAGGCCGAGTTCGAGAAGCTCTCGGCTAGTTTCGACCTCACGCAATTCGCGCCCTATCCGCCCGCCATCATCGAGAACGTCCAGATCAAGCCTGTTGGCGGCGACGGCTTCTTCCGCAAGCAGTCCGAATATGACCTCACCAAGCCGGTCCTCACCGAGAGCTTCTCGGCGGACCTGGGCAGCCCGGTGGATGTCGATGGCTATGTGCTCCGCTCCATCCACCTCGATGGCGAAGCCGATTTCGTCAACCGGAACGAATGGCAGGCCGATTACCAGAACACGCTGAACCTCTGGATCAACCAGGTCATGCTGTTCCACCGGATCGACGAGACGCGGATGCATTGGGGCGACATCAACGCGCTGGGCACGCCCGTGGCCAACGTCGCGACGCCCCAGCTCGCCTACCACTCGGTGCCTTCGGGCATGCTGCTGCGCAACATCACCGTCAAGATCGAGACCAAGACCTGCAAGACGCATACGCTGACCATCACCGCCAGCCTCTCGCGCACGCCCCAAAAGCTCGCGACCTGGCAGCGTGCCGTCTATAACGAGATCGCCCGCAAGGTGGACCAGCAGAATAACGGCACCGCCAGCGCCGATCTCGATGCGCGCCGCACCGCTTATCGCAAGACGCTCGAAGAGCTCAAGAAGGGCAAGTCGATCAACGAGATCATCCAGGGACGCTCCGAATCCTGGAACGACCAGCAGATCCGCCGCGAGCTCAAGCGGCAATGCGTGGCCGTCGTCGCCAAGGAGTTCGACGAGGACGCCAGCCAGGACCTGCTTCCACAAATGGGCGGCATGGGGCAACGCCCCATCGACGTGGCCTTCCCCAGTCTCAACATCCAGCCGGGCTCGGCGCCCGATGGCGTGGTGAGTGAAGCCAGCGCGGCCTTCGCCGACCGCAACCCGCAGCCCATCACGTTCAGCGCCATGCGGCTCGATGAGGCCGCCGAGCGCGGCCGGCTCGTGCAATTCCTCGAACAGGCCTTCGACTGGCAGCACCTCTCCTACCTTTTCTACCCCTATTTCTGGGCACGCATGCCCATGTGGCTGCAATTGATGAACCGCGACGATCCGGCCGATCCGCTCTTTACCGAGTTCCTGCAGGCCGGCTCGGCCCGCGTGCTGCTGGCGGTCAAGCCGGGCTACGAAAATGCGGTGCTGCATTTCCTCGCCACGCGCGAGCCCTGGCTGGGCGGCGCCTCCCCGGTTATCGGCGATCCGCTCTACCTGCCGCTCTATGAGGAAGTGCGTGATCGGCAGGATGATCTGGCAGGCGCCGAGCCGGTCGGGGACAGCTGGGAATTCACACTGCCCACTTCGCTGGTCTACCTGCAAAGCACCGCCTACCCGCTGCCCATGGAATATCCCGCTTCCGAGGATAGCTGACCGTCGGTGGCGCTCCGTGACCCAGATCGATGTCACCCTCATTGATCGCAACCGGCTCTTTGACGAGTCGGTTGCTGCCTGGTCCCCCTCCGGCGCGGCCATATCCAAGGCCGAGCAACGCTGGGGCCAGCTCTGGGCGAACTACAAGAGCAAGCTGCCGCTACGCGGCACCCATGCCGGCGAGCGGCTGCTGCGCATCTCCGTCACGGTTCACACCGAAGACCCTTCGGTCGTCTTCCTCAACGACGTGGTGGAGGTCCCCTTCGGTCCCGATTTCTTCCGGCAGCTCGTGCGCTTCTATGGCCGCTACGGCTGGGAGGGCGTTGACAGTCTCATCGCCAGCCTCGTCTCGCAGACCGAGACGGTGAAGACGCTCATCGGCGCCGCGATCGTCGAGCTCGAAACCCTCATCGCTCCGGCCCTCATCAGGATCGAAAGCGCCGCCACCGCGCTGGCCAAGGACCAGACCGGCATCATGCTCGATCTGGTCGCGAGCCACGAAGGCCTCTTCCACAAAGACGAATACTGGAAGGGCTGGCGCCTGCCGACCGGCGAGGGAACCGATCAGGTGCGGGCCAAGCTCCAGGACATCCGCCGGGTGCAGCGCAACATCGCCTCGCTCCAGCCCAAGATCGACGAGCGGATCAGGGCCGATGGCGGCGACAGCAAGACCGTCCAGCGCAAGCGGCGGCGCGATGCCTATCGGCGTCTGCTGGCCGAGCAGTGGGAAGGACCGCAGCGCGCCAATTTCGAAAAACTCGGCCGGTTGCAGGAAGAGCTGGGCATCCTCTGTCCCCCCGCCAGTCTCATCGTCGATGATCTCGACGACACGATCTTTGAATGGCTCGACCTGGCCAGCGCGCGCAAAAGCACCAATACCGTCATCAAGAACCGCAGCATCGCCGTGGAGGTCGATTATGGCGGCCGCATGCATGCTGCCGTCGTCACCCTCAAAAAGGCGCTGTCGCTGACGGCCACCTCGCTCTCCAACCCCGGCATGAGCGCCACGATCTTCGAGTTGCTGGATCAGGCGCCCGAAAGGCGCTGGCGTGCCGGCGGCCTCCATGCCGGCGTCATCGCAGAGGCCGCACGGATGGAAAAGCTGACCGAGAAGACCTCGTCCTATTTCTCCGTCAACCGCATCCTCGGGCGCGACGCCATCCTCCTCCAGACCCTCGATCGGATCGCCACTACCCAGACCGGCTCATTCGAGCAGATGGTCGCCTTCCACTACCTGCTGGACTTGAAGCGCGATCTCGCGCGCAAGCGGCAGGACGACGCCTTCTACGAGAGCGTCTGGCACTTCGTCGAGCAATCCGTCGCCGCCGCTGCGCTGCTGATCGCCGTGCTCAGCATCCCCTTCGGCGCCGGTGAGATCGCAGTCCCCGCCGCCATGACCGCGTTCCTCTCGACGCTCGGCACCGTCACCGCCATCCTCTCGATTGCCATGCTGGCGCGCCATGTCGCCAATGCCCTCGGCGAGCTGGGCGGGGCTTCGGGCACCATTGCCAACGTGCTCGTCGATACCGGCATGAAGGATGCCGAGGCCATGCAGCAGCTCAGCCAGGTGCTCTGTCGCCACCGGCTCCTCCTCAAGTCCATCACCACGGATCTCCTCAAGGAGGTCGCCGCCATGGCGCTGGCCCACAAGCTGAAGCCGCTTTCCTATGCGTTGCAGATCCGCGGCCATTACTACGATCTGGAGGCGGTCGGTGCCCCAATCTGATGGAGCAGAGCGATGAGCGCCCCCGCGCGGCCGGGCATTAAGGGCGGGGTGATCGAGGCGGCGAACGCGCTCGTCAAGGACGTGCTGCATATCGCCGAGACCGAGCCGCCCGTTTCGCGTGGCGGCAAGAAGTTCGTCATCGACAAGGTCGAAGACCTCAACGTCCTCATCAAGCGCGTTGCCACGCGCCGCGCGCTCAGGCAATTGAACATGGAGCATGAGGAGCAGTTCGTCGCCGCCCTGCGCGAAACGGAAAGGCGGCTGGCCAGCCAGGTCGCAACCGTCGACCAGATGGTCGGCACGTTCCTCGAAGTCGTCGGCGCCCAGCACGATATCGTCGTCGGCATCCGCGACGGCCTGATCGACGTCAACCTCGAAGCCCTGGTCTATGCGCATCTGCGCGGCGAATCCTGCTTCATCGCCGCCGGCACCAGTTTCGAGAAAGCGCTGGCGCTACCCTTCGAGCAGGCCGCCGGGCGGAGCGCCATGCCGACCAGGGGCGGCGGACGCTTCGGTCCTTCCCTCAAGCAGAACTTCCTCGAGAAGCTGAGTAGCGAAGAACTCGATGCCATCGCCAGGGAGCGGCTGGGCTGGATAGATCGCCGACAGATCGTCCCCATGCGCGATGTCATGATAGATGGCCTCGAATTCGCCGACCGCGCGACGATGCTGCGCCTCGCCAACGGCAAATGGCTGCTGCTGCTCTCCGAGGAGTACAAGACCATCGGCTCGGGCGGCATCAATCCCCAGGTCTCGATCCGCGACAACCGGCTGTTCAACGAACTCGTGCACCCCGATTCCGAGTTTTCGTTCAACTATTCGGGCAGCGGCAAACCGGATACGATCCGCCTGGGCGACGTCCTCATCAGCGCCGCCACCTCCTCCAGCGATAAGCTCGGCATCAAGGCCGGCAATCGCGAGCGCTACGAGATGCGTTTCCTCAAGGGCACCAAGGGCGTCATCGAGCGCAAGGCGCAATGGGGCGAGGTCGTGGAGGTCGATCAATCGACGCGTGAAATGTTCCTCTTCGTCGGCCTGCAATATCCGTCCAACAGCATCCGCGCCATGTTCGAAACCATCTGGGCCGGCGCTCCCGCGCCCTGAGCGGCGCGAATTAGGTGTGGCTAGCGCCGCTTCTCGCCAATATCCGGATTGAGCAATCCGCCCCGATGGGGACAATGCCCGCAGGATGCGGAAACAGCCCCCGGGGATTCGCGCGCAGTCGCGACCGTCGCGGTTTTCCGCCCGCGCCAGCGCTAACCCGCCGGAGCCTCGAACACGAAAGGAACACCACATGCGTACTCGCGCAGCCGTTGCCCTTGCCGCCGGCAAGCCCCTCGAAATCATGGAAGTCGAGCTGGAGGGACCGAAGGCGGGCGAGGTGTTGGTGGAAATCAAGGCCACGGGGCTTTGCCATACCGACGAGTTCACCCGTTCGGGCGCTGACCCCGAAGGCATCTTCCCCTGCATTCTCGGCCATGAGGGCGCGGGCATTGTGGTCGAAGTCGGCGAGGGTGTCACCACGCTCAAGCCGGGCGACCACGTCATTCCGCTCTACACCCCCGAATGCCGCGAATGCCCGTCCTGCCTGTCCGGCAAGACCAATCTCTGCACCGCCATTCGCAATACGCAGGGCCAGGGCCTGATGCCTGACGGCACCACGCGTTTCCGCATGCTCGATGGCACGCCGATCTACCATTACATGGGCTGCTCGACCTTCGCCAACCACACGGTCCTGCCCGAGATCGCCCTCGCCAAGGTGCGCGACGACGCGCCCTTCGACAAGATCTGCTATATCGGCTGCGGCGTAACCACCGGCATTGGCGCGGTCATCAACACGGCCGGCGTCGAGATCGGCTCGACTGCCGCCGTCTTCGGTCTGGGCGGCATCGGCCTCAACGTCATCCAGGGCCTGCGCATGGCCGGGGCCGACATGATCATCGGTGTCGATCTCAATGACGGCAAGGCCGAGATGGCCCGCAAGTTCGGCATGACGCACTTCGTCAATCCCTCCAAGATCGAGGGCTCGGTCGTCCAGCACATCGTCAACCTCACCAAGAAGGGCGCCGACCAGATCGGCGGCGTCGACTATTCGTTCGATGCCACCGGCAATGTGAAGGTGATGCGCGATGCCCTCGAATGCTCGCACCGCGGCTGGGGCGTGTCGGTCATCATCGGCGTGGCTCCGGCGGGCGCCGAAATCTCCACCCGTCCGTTCCATCTCGTCACCGGCCGCACCTGGAAGGGCACCGCGTTCGGCGGCGCCAAGGGCCGTCGTGACGTGCCGAAATTCGTCGATTGGTACATGGACGGCAAGATCGAGATCGATCCGATGATCACCCACAAGCTCAAGCTCGAGGAGATCAACCACGGGTTCGACCTCATGCACGAGGGGAAGTCCATCCGCGCCGTCGTGGAGTTCTGATCGATGGAACTGCTGTCCGAGAACCGCAGTTTCGGGGGGCGCCAGCAAGTCTGGCGCCACGCCTCCAGCACCTGCAATTGCGACATGACCTTCGGCGCCTACCTGCCGCCCCAGGCGGAAGAGCGTCCGGTGCCGGTGCTCTGGTACCTTTCGGGCCTAACCTGCACCCACGAAAACGCCATGACCAAGGGCGGGTTCCAGGAGCATGCCGCGCGGCACGGCGTCGCCGTCCTCTTCCCCGACACCTCGCCGCGCGGCGAAGGCGTTGCCGACGATCCTGCCTATGACATGGGGCAGGGCGCCGGCTTCTACCTCAACGCCACCGAGGAGCCCTGGAAGCCGCATTTCCGGATGTACGACTACATCGTCACCGAATTGCGGGCCTTGGTGCTCGACAACCTGCCGCTGCGCAATCGCCACGGCATTACCGGCCATTCCATGGGCGGCCACGGCGCACTGACCATTGCGCTACGCAACCCCGATCTCTTCGAAAGCCTCTCCGCCTTCGCCCCGATCGCCCATCCCACGACTTCGGATTGGGGCCGCAAGCAGCTGACCGGCTATCTCGGCGCCGACGAAGCCTCCTGGCGCAATCACGACGCCACCCTCCTCGTCAACGAGCGCGGCTGGAAGAGCGACATCCTCATCGACCAGGGCGCCAGGGACCAGTTCCTCAATCTCCTCAAACCCGAAGCCCTGGCCGCGGCCCTCACCCAAAACCGCATCCCCAGCACCTTCCGCATGCAGGCCGGCTACGATCACTCCTATTTCTTCGTCAACAGCTTCGCCGGCGACCACGTCGCCTGGCATGCAGCCCGGCTGAACAGGGAATAGGGGCGGCCGATACCTGCGATTTTCCCGGCCTTCGCAAAGCTTCCTTTATTTCTGGGCGGCAGTCTGTCGCCTGGCTTTAAAGCGCGATGAGGGCTGGGATGTCCGGGCATGATTTGGTTCGCAATATGCGGGCCGGCGGGAAATCTGCTCAGACGGAGTCCGGGCGCGGTGGCGGCAGGGGCGATTGGCTTGTCTTTGCCGTCCTGCTGGTTGCGGTGGGGCTGCTCGGTTATTTCGGCATCGCCTGGTGGGTGAAGCAACGCGCGCCCGAGCCGCCCGCCGCGCCGTCTGTTGCGGTCGCCTCTGCGCGGGCCGAGCCGGCGGCGTGGACCGAGAAGGACACGGCACAGTGTCGGGCCTTTGCCAACAAGGCGGGCTCAGCGCCTATACCCTCCGAAATGACCCTGGCCGTCCGCTCCGTGACCGACGGGTTCGGCGTCATGGCGAGTTATCTCGAATGCCAGCTCACCACCAAGATCACCCGGCTGTGCTCGCCCGAGGCGAAGGCCGTGCTCGTCGGGCAGGTCAACGACTACCTCGCCCGTACAGACCTCATCACCACCGGCCTCCATCTCCAGGGTGCGCCGATGGCGGTACTGGGCGAGATGTTCGGTGGCGAGATTTCGGCCGGGCCCAGCATCTACGACATCGAGAAGGACAGCACCTTCGCCTACATGAAGATGTACAACGATCGCGTGGTTCTGGGATTGAAGAAACTCGCCCAAGGCGGCCTCATCGAGGCTTCCGATTTCGGCAGTTTCATGGGCATGGGTGTGCCCGCCGTCATCACCGAGATGATCGGTTCGATCAAGCCCGAGCGGCGCGGCTGCGCCTAGAGGTAACGTGACCGAGAGCCGCGCTCCACTCGGTTGCGGCCCAGTGGTCTCCAATGCATACTGGCTTTCGCGAGGCATCTCGCACTAGGCCTGCCTCAAGGCAGGGATAGCCGGTAATGAGGAGGGATACTGTGAAGCTATTGGTCGATATTCGTACTCGGAAGGCAATGCTGGCCCTGGCGGTCGCCGCATCGGCGTCGGTCGCGCTGCCGGCGCTTGCCCAGGCTCCTGCCATCGGCCAGGCTCCCGCCATCGGCCAGGCTCCCGCTCCCACCACAACGGCTCCCGCAGTTCCGGCCGAGATGGCCGCCGGGGACAAGCCGGTTTCCTATTCTGAAGACCAGGCGACCCGCGGCAAGGAAACCTATACGCGCGTCTGCGCCGATTGCCATGGCGATGATCTGCGCGGTGGGTTGATCGGCGGCCCGCCGCTGCGCGGCAATGCGTTCGACGACAAGTTCGCCAATGGTTCGCCTGCTTCCGGGCTCTTCGGCTTCATCAGCACGCAGATGCCCCCGGATTCGCCCGGCCAGTTCTCGCCCGCCGTCTATGCCGAGCTGACGGCCTATATCCTCAAGCAGAACGGCTATACATCCGGCGCCGCGCTGCCCACCGACCTCGATGCGCTCGACCACCTGATCATCCAGAAGTGAGCATGCGCTCGCTCGCGGGGGCAGGGCGGCCATGATCGGTGTCGATTTCACCGTACAATCGGCGGTGATGCGGCTGATAGCCGGTCTCATCATCGTTGCCTTGCAGGGGGCGGCCATCGCCGCCACCGCGGTGCTGCTGGGCGATAACGGCCCACGCTATGACGGACGCCGAACGCTGGTGCCGTGGCCGCATGTCGATCTCATCGGCCTCGGCACGTTGATCCTTACCGGTTTCGGCTGGGGCCGCGCCATCGACATCGATCCCGCCAGCCTCCGCATCGGGCGGTGGGGGCTCGTCGTCGCCGTATTGGCAGGCAGCGTGGCCCTGTTCATCGCCGCGCCCGTCCTGCAATTGCTGGCGGCGCCGCTCATCGAGCGGCTCGACTATACTGCGGGCGTGACGGTCGCCGCATTCCTCGCCGATGCGGCACGGCTCTGCATCATCATGGGGCTGCTGGCGCTCCTGCCCATCCCGCCGCTCGCCGGCGCGCATTTCCTGACCGCGCTCGGCCTGCCGATCCCGAAGCAGGCGGGGCTCTATCTCAGCATCGTTCTGCTGCTCGCCTCGATTTTCGGGGTGACGCGGTACGTGCTCAAGCCCGCCTACGACATCATCGCGCCATTGCTCCTCGGCATCGACAGCTTCCTGTGAGCCCGGCCTAGTTGAGCGGCGCCCCCGCGTAGCGGGCGAGGATGTCGGCGATCGTGCCGTCAGCCGTCAGGTCGGCAAAGGCCGCGTCGATCGCGTGCTTGAGCGTCATGTCGCCTTTCCAGAGCCCGAATACCAGATTGTAGCGCGCCAGTTCCGGCGGCATCCAGGCCACGCTCCACTTGTTGTCGCTGGCAAGGTGCGAGGCCATCAGCGCCTCGGTCACCCCGACATCGAAACTACCATCGGCAATACCCGCCGCCAGCTCTTCCGGCGTGCGCACGATCTGCAGATGCGTCTCGCTGTGGCGCAGCAGGTTGGCGAGCCCGATGCGGTCTAGGCCCGAAACCAGGGTCAGTACGCCGGCATTCAGACCCTTGAGGTCGGTGACGGGTTTTGGCGAGATCACCGCCCAGCCCGTCTTCGCATAAGGCGGGCTGGTTTCGAGGAACGAGCGCGTCAGGTTCGAGTCGACGACGCCACCTGCGATGATGAGGCAGTTGCCGCGGTTCAACGCCCAGTTGCGCGGATTGATGTCGCGCCCGATGGCATCGTTGATATTGAGCGACAGGGTCACGCCCATATGGGCAGTCACGGCCTTGAGCAGCTCGATATCGATGCCAGGCTTCTCGGCATCGCCGGTCACCAGCGGCGGATAGGTCGCGGGCACGCAGGCGCTGATCGTGCCGGTCGAGCGCACCTCCTGCAGCGAATTGTCGGCGGGGAGGAACGTCACGCCCAGGAGCAGGGCGACGACGATCGCGACGCCGCCGAAATTGCCCGCCAAGCGACGAAAATCCGGCATGCTGGCTCAGGCCCGGTGGAAATCGTAGAGCGCGATGGCAAAGAGGATCACGGCCGCGCCCACCATCACGGTTATGCCCATCCACGGCGCGAACTGGTTGTAGTGGATCAGCACGCCGCGCAGCGCATCGACCGCATAGGTCAGCGGGTTGAACTTGACGATCGTCACCAGCCAGTCGGGATAGGTGATGCGTGTCTGCGCCTGCGACAGCGCCGGATCGAGCGGGAAGATCGAGCTCGAGGTGAAGTAGAGCGGCAGGATCACGGCATTGGAAAAGACGCCGAACCCCTCGAAGGTGCGGATACGGTTGGCGATCACCACGCCCAGCGAGGTCAGCGCGAAGGCGAGGATGGTCATGAGGCCGATCGCCTTGAGTGCATCTACGATCGTCAGCGGCACTTCGGCGAATCGCGCCAGGATCAGCACGAGGCAGCCATGGAGCACCGCCACCGTCGTGCCGCCCAGAACCTTGCCGAGCAGCACCGTGGTCCGCGACAGCGGCGAAACCAGCACCTCGCGCAGGAAGCCGAATTCGCGGTCCCAGATCACCGAAACCGCCGATTGCACGGAGGTGTACATGACGTTGAGCGCCACGACCGCCGGGAAGATGAACTGCAGGTAGGTGAACGGCACGACGAAGGTTGCTTCGCCATAGACCTCGCCGCGAAAATAGGGGTTGAGCCCGATGCCCAGGATCAGCACCCAGAGGATAGGCCGGCTGGCGCCGCCGATGAGCTGGCCACGGTCGCGGGCCGCGCGCTTGATCTCGCGCAGCCAGAGCCCATAGAGCCCGCCGAGCTGGATCAGCAGCCAGGGACGCTGGTGCCGCACGAACGTGCCGGCCGTTGCCGTCGGGTTTTCAAGGCTCATCGCGTGTGCTCCCCGCCGAGTCGCCCAAAGGCAAGAGTGCGCTCGCGCGTATCGGCACCACGGTCGCGCATTTCACGGCCGGTCAGGGACAGGAACACTGTTTCAAGACTCGGCACGTCTATGGAGAGGGAGCGCACGCGGCTCCCGAACTGATCGAGAAACGTCTCGACGAAGGCGTCATCCGCCTTGAGAACGAGGTCCGGCCCGGCTTCATGGGCCAGGCGATTGGGGTAGCGCGCGATGATCGCTTCGCGGTCGGCGTCCGTGCGTGGCGTGCAACGCAGCACCTGCTCGCCATAGCGGTGCTTGAGCGCGGTTGGCGTGTCCAGCGCCAGCAGCTTGCCATGATCGATGATGCAGACCTGGTCGCAGGTTTCGACTTCCTCGATGTAATGTGTGGTGACGAGCACCGTGAGCTGGCGCTCGCTTTGCAGGCGCCGGACATAGTCCCACATGCGATTGCGGCTTTGCGCGTCGAGCCCGGCGGTCGGCTCGTCAAGCAGCATCACCTCGGAATCGTGGATGAGGGCACGGGCGATCTCGAGCCGGCGTTTCATGCCGGAGGAGAAGCCGCGTGCGGGCTTGTCGGCCCATTCGGTCAGCTCCACCAGGTCCAGCACTTCGGCGATGCGCTGCCGCCGCAAGGGCTGCGGCACCCCGAATACCAGTCCGTGGAGATCGAGGTTTTCGCGTGCGGTCAGCCGGTCGTCGAGGCTCGGTTCCTGGAATACGATGCCAAGCCGGCTGCGCGCTTCCAGCGGCTGGCGCACCACATCGAAGCCGGCGATTTCGGCTGTGCCGCTATCGGGGGCGAGGATGGTGCACAGGATGTGCATCAGCGTCGTCTTGCCGGCTCCGTTCGGCCCCAGCAGCGCGAAGATCTGGTTGCGGGGGACGTCGAAGCTGATGTTGTCGAGCGCCAGGGTTCGCCCGTAACGCTTGGAGATGGCTGCGACACGAATGGCTGGCGCATCAGTGGTCACGGAATTTCCTTTGAAAGACTGCCGCCCATGGATCGATTGCCGGCGAGGCAGACCCGCATCGCCTCGACCATCAGGGCGTCACCGTCGCGGGATATTTGTACTTGTCGACGATGGCCTTGATCGTGCCGTCGGCAACCAGGGCGGCGATGGCCTGGTCGACTTGGGTGCGCAGGAAGGCATTCTGCTTGAGCAGCAGGCCGCCGACGCCGAGCGTCGTGGCGGGCAGGGGCTTGGAGTCGATGATGTGCAGGGCCGCATAGGCCGGGTCGTGCTGCTGCTTGTCCCAGAAGCTTGGTCCCCAGACCACGGCAATGTCCGCCGTGCCGTCCAGCAGGGATGACAATGCCAGCGCATCGGTGCCGAAGGGGAAGACCGGCCAGCGCTTTTCGATCGGCAGCGCCATGACATAGGTGGAGAGACGGATCGTCGCCGTCGTACCCACCGTTCCGGCCACCGGGCGGCCGGCGGGCAGGTCGGCCAGCGCCTTCAGGTCGGGCTTGGCGGTAACGTATTCGTAGCCGACCTGTTCATAGGGCCGGGTCAGCGTTACCCAGTCGGGATAGCCGTCCGGGATCAGCTTGAAGCCCATATAGACGTCGCAGTCCTCGAGGAGGATCGCATAGACCTTGGTCAGGTCCTCGATCACGTATTCGCTCGGAACGACGTAGCGCTTGGGCTCGAGCAGGAGCGCCTGGGCGATGGCGTCGGCGATCTCGCCGTCCACCTGCCAGGAGGGATCGCGCGGATCCACGCAATAGCGGAATTCGGATTGATTGAGCTGCCGGCCGATATTCCATTGGCCGGGCGCATAGGGCTGGTCGTCGTAGAAGTCCGGCTCGGCCTGGGCCCGGGCAGGGGATACGGCCAGGGCGGCCGACGAAACAACCAGCGTCAGGATCAGGAACAGGTCGGTCAAGCGCCGATAGACGAAAGCAAAGGCCAAGATCGGTCCCCAAGTCGCATCCGGACAGATGGAAAGCCCATCTGTCCGGACGGTTGGCGTATGTGTGCCGACTTACTTGGTGTCGGGCAGTGCGAAGACGTAGACCGAGTGCGGGTTATCCGGAGGAAGCTGCACATCGGGCGTGATCGACTTCAGACGACCGAGGCCGGACGACCAGTTCGTGACGACGGCGACGTATTGCTTGCCACCGGCCTCGAAGGTGATCGGGAAGGACTCGATCGAGTTGTTGAGCGTCGGGCTCGTCCACAGCAGCTTGCCGGTCGTGTCGTCGAAGGCAAGGAGCTTGCGGTCGAGGGTGCCGACGAACACCAGGCCACCGCCGGTCGGCAGCGTCGAGGTGGTGACCGGAGCGTGCTGGCGATACATCCAGGCATCGGTCTGGTCAGCCAGGTTGATGGCGCGGACCTGGCCGATATTGCCGTCGCTATCCGGACGCGGCACGCGATTGAAGGTCGCAAGGCCGCCACCGGTATAGACCTGGCCCGGATCGAGCGGGTTGACGTCCGTGTTCGAGCAGAACTCGACCGTCGGCATATACATCATCTGCGTCTTCGGGCTGTACGAAGTCGCCTGCCAGGCGCGGCCACCAGGGTCGGCCGGGCAGTTGAACGTGGTCTTGCCCACCTGGGGGATCACGTCCGGATTGATGGTCTTCTCGCCGGTCACCGGGTCGATGGCCGACACCACGTTCTGCGGCACGGTCTCATGCGCCCAGAGCCACTTGCCCGACGTACGGTCGAGCGACTCGATGATGGCCAGCTTGCCGGCGGTGATCACCTGCTTGGTCATCTCGCCCTTCACGGGCAGGTCGACCAGCAGGCGCTCGTAAACGTAGTCGAGGTCCAGCGTGTCGTTGGCCAGGTACTGGTGGTACCACTTGAGCGTACCGGTCTTCGGCTCGATCGCGAGGGTCGAGTCGGTATAGGCCGCGTTGTTGGTGTACTTGGAGTCCGGGTTCTTCGGCAGCAGGCCGTTGAGCACGGCCGGCCACGGATAAGGCTGGCCGACGCCGGCGAAGACCACGTTCTGGTCGGGGTCGTAGGCGCCGGTGATCCATGCCGAAGCGCCGTAGCGCGACATCTGCGGCAGGCCGTTCCAGCTGTTGCCTTCAGGCGTGTCGCCGGCGGCAATGGTGTTGAGGCGCCAGATTTCCTTGCCGGTTTCTGCGTCATGGCCGGTGATGAAGCAGCCGCCGGGTTCGCCGTTGCCGCAGTTGGTCATGCCCTGGATGACGACGCCGTCGGCCACGAGCGGACCGGAGGAATAACCCCAGCCCTTCTTGTAGTCGGCAACCTGCTGGTCCCAGGCCAGCTTGCCGGTCTTGGCATTGACGGCCACGATATGGGCGTCGCGGGTCGCAAAGATCAGGTTATCGCCGTAGAGGGCCTTGGAGCGCTCGCCGCCGGGGTTGACGCCGGTGGGGAGGGAGTACTGGTACTGCCAGAGCAGATCGCCGCTCGCCGCGTCGAGTGCCTGGATGAGGTGGCTCGAGTTCTGGACGAACATGACGCCGTTATGGACCAGCGGCGTTTCCTGCGTCGTGCCGCCGGGCGACAGGCCCCAGGACCAGACAAGCTGCAGCTTGTCGACGTTGTCCTTGTTGATCTGGTCGAGGGGGCTGTAGCCCCAGCCATTGTAAGTTCGACGCGCCATCAGCCAATCGCCGTCGGCGGGGTTCTTCAGAACGTCGTCGGTGATCGTCGTGAGATTATCGAGGGCGTTTGTAGCCGGTGCCTGCTGCGCCCAGACCGTGGACGAGCAAAGCCCCAAGACGAGTGCTGACGCTGCCAGCACACTGCCTTTCCTGTACATTAGTGTCTCCTCCGTTGTGGGACCGTGAAGTTCCCACCCTCCATGATGTTAGATCTAAGCGCACAGTAAGCACACGTTAACGCCAAAAGTTACGAACGCGCGCCAACATGTATAGGGGACGATAGCCCGCTAATCTGGGGTAGTCAAAAAGAACGCAGCTTGCTTTCGAAAAGAAAACCCTATGACATACATCATGTTTTCGGCCGTGGCCGTTTACGGCTCTCCGGGTTCATAGTTACCGGCTTCTGCCGCCCTGTTTGGCGCTGTTTCCCGCCATTTTTCCCACTTACCCGCCGATTGTGCAGTGTCGACACGTTTTGTTGATCGGCAAGCAGAGGCCTGCTTTCGTCGGTCCGCTCACGTCGTCCGATAAACCTGCGCCACCGCTCCCTGGAGGAAAGCCCTCGAACTGACGCGCTTGTGTCGGAGCGGGGCAAGTTGGAAGACCCGGTTAATCAGTGCGGCGAAGAGTCGTTCGCGGTCCCCCAACGCAAGCCCATTGACAGCCACCCCTTTCCCGTCATATCTCCCGCCTCAGGACATCTCACCCTAACGTGAGACTTTCGACCTGGGAGGGTCGCTCATGGCTGATACGCCCCTAACCGCACCGGCGGTCAAACCGGCTAATCCCAATTTCTCTTCTGGTCCTTGTGCAAAGCGTCCCGGCTGGACGGTCGAGGCACTTGCCAACGCGCTCGTTGGCCGCTCGCACCGTGCCAAGCCCGCCAAGGCGCGGATCGAAAAGGCGATCCAGCTCACCCGTGAGCTGCTCGAAGTGCCGGCCGATTACCTGATCGGCATCGTGCCCGCCTCCGATACCGGCGCCGTCGAAATGGCGCTCTGGGGCATGCTCGGCGCCCGCGGCGTCGACATGCTCGCCTGGGAAAGCTTTGGCGAGGGCTGGGTGACCGATGTCACCAAACAGCTCAAGCTGGAAGACGTGCGCATCCTCAAGGCGCCCTATGGCGAGCTACCGGACTTGAAGCAGGTCGATTTCGACCGCGACGTGGTCTTCACCTGGAACGGCACGACTTCTGGCGTGCGCGTGCCCAATGCCGACTGGATCGCGGCCGATCGCAAGGGTCTCACCATCTGCGACGCCACCTCCTCGGCCTTTGCCCAGGACATGGATTTTTCCAAGCTCGATGTCGTCACCTTCTCCTGGCAGAAGGCGCTGGGTGGCGAAGCCGCCCATGGCATCCTGATCCTGTCGCCGCGCGCCGTCGAACGGCTTGAAACCTTCAAGCCCGATCGTCCGCTCCCCAAGATCTTCCGCCTCACCAAGGGTGGCAAGCTCATGGCCGATGTCTTTGAAGGCGCCACCATCAACACCGTTTCCATGCTCTGCATCGAGGATGCGGTGGATGCGATGGAATGGGGCATGCGCGCTGGCGGGCTCAAGGCCATGCAGGCTCGCGCCGACGCCAATTTCAAGGTGCTGGCCGACTGGGTCGCCAAGACCCCCTGGATCGATTTTCTCGCCAAAAAGGAAAACGAGCGCTCCAATACTTCGGTCTGTCTCGTGATCACCGATCCGGAAGTCGCCGCGCTCGATGACGACAAGCAGGCGGCTTTCGCCAAGGCGATCGTATCGCGGCTCGACAAGGCCGGTGCAGCTTACGACATCGGCGCCTATCGCGATGCCCCCTCGGGGCTGCGCATCTGGGCCGGCTCGACCGTCGAGGCTTCCGATCTTGCGGCCCTGACGCCGTGGCTCGATTACGCCTTCGCCGCCGAAAAGGCCGCGCTCAAGGCTGCCGCCTGAGGCTGGACTGCCGCGGCCGGTGCATCCGGCCGCTTCTTCCCCGTTCCATTTCATTCAGGACCCGTGAGGGTTCCGGCAAAAGGGTGCTCACATGCCCAAGGTTCTCGTTTCCGACAAGCTCTCCAAGACCGCCGTCCAGATCTTCAAGGACAATGGCGTCGAGGTGGATTACCTGCCAGATCTCGGCAAGGACAAGGACAAGCTCCTCGAAGTCATCGGCCAATATGACGGCCTCGCCATCCGCTCGGCCACCAAGGTGACCGAAAAGATCATCGCGGCGGCGACCAATCTCAAAGTCATCGGCCGTGCCGGCATCGGCGTCGACAATGTCGACATTCCGGCCGCGACCAAGAAGGGCATCATCGTGATGAATACGCCCTTCGGTAATTCCATCACGACCGCCGAGCATGCCATCTCGCTCATGCTCTCGCTGGCCCGCCAGATTCCGGAAGCCGACGCTTCGACCCGCGCCTCCAAGTGGGAAAAGAACCGCTTCATGGGCGTTGAAGTCACGAGCAAGGTGCTCGGCATCATCGGCGCCGGCAATATCGGCTCGATCGTGGCCGACCGTGCGCAGGGCCTGCGCATGAAGGTCATCGCCTTCGATCCCTTCCTTTCGCCCGAGCGCGCGCTCGATCTCGGCATCGAAAAGGTGGAGCTGGATGACCTGCTGGCGCGTGCCGATTTCATCACGCTCCACACCCCGCTCACCGAGCAGACCAGGAACATCCTGTCGCGGGAAGCCCTGGCCAAGGTCAAGGACGGCGTGCGCATCATCAACTGCGCCCGTGGCGGCCTGATCGATGAAGCCGCGCTCTATGACGCGCTCAAGGCCGGCAAGGTCGCGGGCGCCGCGCTCGACGTGTTCGTGGAAGAGCCGGCGGTCAACAACCCGTTGTTCGAGCTGCCCAACGTCATCTGCACCCCGCACCTTGGCGCTTCGACCACCGAAGCCCAGGAGAACGTGGCGCTGCAGGTTGCCGAGCAGATCTCGGCCTACCTGATGACCGGCGAGATTACCAACGCGCTCAACTTCCCGTCGATCTCGGCGGAAGAAGCCCCGCGCCTGACGCCTTACGTCAAGCTCGCCGAGACGCTCGGCTCGTTCGCCGGCCAGCTCACCGACAGCGACATCAAGGGCATCCGCATCGAGTATGAAGGCACGGTTGCCGGCCTCAACGTGCGTCCGCTGACCGCCGCCGCGCTCACCGGCGTGATGAAGCCGCAGCTTCAGGACGTCAACATGGTCTCGGCTCCTCAGATCGCCAAGGACCGCGGCATTCCGGTGGAAGTCATCACCCGCGAGCAGCAGGGCGCCTATGAAAGCTACATTCGCCTGACGGTCGTGACCGACAAGCAGGAGCGTGGCGTCGCCGGCACTGTCTTCGCCAACGGCAAGCCGCGCATCATCCAGGTCAAGGGCATCAACATGGAAGCGGAACTCACCCCCTCCATGCTCTATGTCACCAACGAGGACCGTCCCGGCCATATCGGCCGTCTCGGCACCGTTCTCGGCCAGCTCGGCGTCAATATCGCCAACTTCAACCTCGGCCGTGTCGAGGAAGGTGGCGACGCCATCGCTCTCGTCTCGATCGACGGCAAGCTCGCCGACGACCAGCTCGCCACCATCGGTAAGCTCGAAGGCGTCAAGCAGGCCAAGGCCCTGCGCTTCTAAAAGGCAGAGGCGCGCTTCGCCCAGCCAACCCCGTCTGCTTTCGTCAGGAGCAGGCGGGGTTTTCTTTTGCGCCGGGGCCCGTGGAAGTTGGTGCGTCTTTGCATCTCCCATTTCCACCTGCGCTTAACGATGGCCGTGCGACACGCGGGGAACTTCGTGTTTTAGCGAGAGTGTCATGAAGACTGTTGCGCAGCTGTCCCGTCGTTCGTTCCTGGCTGGTGGCGCTGCCGCCGTCGGGGTTATGGCGAGCCGTCCGGCCTGGGCCGAGGGCCAGCCCTTCCCGATCGCTGGGAGGTGCTGCGCCGGGTGGCCGCCGACGGGCTGGTGCGCCCGGGCGAGGGCGGCTTTGCCAAGGCAGCCCTGCCCAACAACCTGCGCTTTCGCGATGTGTGTCCACAGGGCGTCGCCTATTGCCGGACGCCGCAGATGGTGGCCGATGTCCTGAGCTGGTGCCGGGATTATGACGTGCCTTTCGTCATCCGCGGCGGCGGGCATTCCTATGCCGGCTATTCGTCCGGGCATGATCTGGTCATCGACATGCGCGAAATGCGCGCCATCGAGTATCGCGAGACCGACGGCAATGTGCAGGTCGGTGCCGGGGCGCTCAATGGCCAGGTCTATTCGGCACTCAGCAAGGCCGGGCGGATGATCACCCACGGCCGTTGCCCGAGCGTGGGCGCGGCGGGATATCTTCTCGGCGGCGGCATCGGCTTCAACATGCGCCGGCTCGGCATGGGTTGCGACAATGTCGTGGCCGCCCAGATCGTGACGGCCGATGGCCGCGTGCGGGAGCTTTCAAAGGAAAGCGAACCCGATCTCTTCTGGGCCATTCGTGGCGGGGCAGGTGGCAATTTCGGGGTGAGCACATCCTTCACCATCCGCACGGAGCCGGCCGACGAGTCGATCACCGTCTTCCGCTATGTCTGGCGCAAGGAAACGCTCGCCGTGGCCACGGCCCTGTTCGCCGCGGCCGACGCTGCCCCGACGACGCTCGGCACCCGGATTTCGCTCGGCGGTGTTACCCCCGAACTCCTGAAGCAGGGCCGCCAGGTGCCGGTGACGCTGCTCGGCCAATATGCCGGCCCGGCCGATGAGCTCAAGGCGATCCTTGCGCCGGTCATGGCCATTGCCGAGCCCGAGTTCAGCGAGGTCAAGGAGCTGGGTTATTGGGAAGGCCAGAACTTCCTCGCCGAACCCGGAGCCCCGGCCTATTTCCGCGAGCGATCGGCCTTTCTCGCCAAGGCGCCGGACGAGGCCATGCTGGCCGAGGCTATTGACAAGTTGCAGCAATGGCCGGGCACCGGCGCGCACGGCGATTTCTTCTTTTTCCAGACCGGTGGGCGCATCAACGAACTGGCGCCCGACGAAACCGCCTTCGTCCACCGCGACAGTCGCTGGCTCTCGGTCGTGGGCATAAGCTGGAGCGAGGACGATGCGGCGCGGCCGGCAATCGCCCGGCGGGCCGCCGCCTGGCAGGACGAATTCTACGGCCTCCTCAACGCCGCAGGCGGGAAGGGCGCTTTCCAGAACTTTCCCGATAGCGACCTCACCGATTGGCGTGCGCGCTATTACGGCGCCAACCTCGCGCGGCTGGAGCGGATCAAGGCAGAGGTCGACCCGACCAATCTCTTCCGCTTCGGCCAGTCGATCTAGCCGTTGGTGGCCCGCCTCGGCGCGCGGGCCGAGAACTCGGCCAGCGCGATGCCGACCACGACCAGCACCGCCGTCACCATGTGATAGGGCTCGATAGGCTCGCTCAGGATCACGATCGACAGCAGCGTGCCGTAGACCGGGATCAGGTTGATGAAGAGACTCGCCCGGTTGGCGCCGATAAGCTCGACGCCGCGCGCGTAAAAGAGCTGCGCCACCACCGAAGGCAGGAAGGCCACGTAGGCGATGATGGCCCAGCCGAGCGGGGTCGTTTTGGCGACACCCGAGACGATGGCCGTAAAGCCGCCGCCCAGCATCACCTGCGCCACATAGCCGGCGAGAAGCGCGGCGGCGAAGGTGGTGACGAGAAAGCTCAGCCAGTGGATAGGCGGGCGATAGCGCAGCAGCAGCGAATAGGCGGCATAGGAGAGCGAGGCGAGGATCATCAATGCGTCGCCCTGGTTGACGCTGAGCGTGATGATGCGGCTGAAATCGCCATGCACCGCCGTCAGCACGACACCGCCAATGGTAAGGAACACGCCCAGCAATTGCAGGGCCGTCGAGCGCACGCGGAAGATGACGAAGTTGCCCAGGATCACGAGCACCGGGATCAGCGCCTGCTCGATCGAGGTGTTGACGGCGCTGGTATAATGCGCGGCCCCGTAAAGCAGCACGTTGAAGCCCGTATAGCCGATGGCGCCGTAGAGCGTGAGCATCAGCCAGCCCTTGCGGATTTCAGGCCAGTCGGTCTTGAGATGCCGCCAGGCGAAGGGCAGGACGAGGAGCAGGGCGGCCAGCCAGCGCACGACGATGAGCGTATAGGGATCGACCTGGTCGACGGCCATCTTGCCGGCCACGGCATTGCCGGCCCAGAAGAGCGGGGTCAGCGTCAGCAGGAAATAGGGCCGGTCCAGGGCCGAGGACATTAGGCCGCTGCGATCGGCGCTATGTGGCTTTGTCATCGGCGCACTTCTCATGTATTGGTGCGCCGTAAAAACGCGCCGTCATGCCTACTTGCTTTTCGTGACCGGCGTCAAACTGAACTCGGCCATCATCGAGGCGGTCCGCACTGCCGATGGCCCTCCGATCGGGGAAAGTTTTAAATGGCTAACGTGGTGGTCGTCGGTTCGCAATGGGGCGACGAGGGCAAGGGCAAGATCGTGGACTGGCTCTCCGAGCGCGCCGATGTGGTGGTGCGCTACCATGGCGGCCACAATGCCGGCCACACGCTGGTCATCGACGGGGTGAGCTACAAGCTCGCGCTGCTGCCTTCGGGCCTCGTGCGCGGCAAGCTCTCGGTCATCGGCAACGGCGTGGTCGTTGATCCCCACCACTTCGTGGCCGAGATGGAAAAGCTCTCGGCGCAGGGCGTCAAGATTACCCCAGAAATCCTGCGCATCGCCGACAATGCCCCGCTAATCCTGTCGCTCCACCGCGAGCTCGACGGCATCCGCGAGGACGCCAATTCCGGCCTCAAGATCGGTACGACCCGCCGCGGCATCGGCCCGGCCTATGAAGACAAGGTCGGCCGCCGCGCCATTCGCCTGGTTGATCTTTCCGAGCCCGAAACGCTCATGCCCAAGATCGAGCGCCTGCTCGCGCATCACAATGCGCTGCGCCGTGGTCTCGGCCTCTCCGAGCTTTCGGCCGAGGCGCTCTACGAGGAGTTGACCTCGGTTGCCGGCGAGATCCTGCCCTATATGGATCGCGTCTACGAAATCCTCGACGAGAAGCGCCGCGCCGGCGCGCGCATCCTCTTCGAGGGCGCGCAGGGTGCGCTGCTCGACAACGACCACGGCACCTATCCCTTCGTGACCTCGTCCAACACCGTGGCCGGCCAGGCCGCCGCTGGCTCGGGCCTCGGCCCCACGGCCATCGGCTACGTGCTGGGCATCACCAAGGCCTATACGACCCGCGTGGGCGAAGGCCCGTTCCCCTGCGAGCTCAACGACGACATCGGCAAGCACCTGGCGACGGTTGGTCGCGAGGTCGGCGTCAATACGGGCCGTCCGCGCCGTTGCGGCTGGTTCGATGCGGTCCTCGTAAGGCAGACGGTGAAGACCTCGGGCATCACTGGTATTGCCCTCACCAAGCTCGACGTCCTCGACGGGCTCAAGGAGATCAAGGTGTGCGTGGGCTACGAGCTCAACGGTTCACGAATTGATTATTTGCCTGCCTCAATGGGGGCACAAGCCGCTGTTAAGCCGATCTATGAAACCCTCGAGGGGTGGTCGGAAACCACGGCTGGGGCCAGGAGCTGGGCGGAACTGCCTGCTCAGGCCGTCAAGTATGTCCGCTATATCGAGGAGTTGATCGGGGCGCCGGTGGCCTTGCTTTCCACCAGTCCCGAGCGGGAGGATACCATCCTGGTACATGACCCGTTCCAAGATTGAGTTTTTTTGTTAAAACACCGCGTTGAATTGTGGGTACCAGGTAGGCAATGGCGGATTACAAAGAGCTGTTAAGGCGGGCAATTGCTGTCCTGCCTGAAAATAACGGCGCCGCTCGGCGCGCAGTCTACGAGAAGGCGCGCACTGCGCTCGTCGGGCAACTGCGCGCGATAGACCCTCCGCTTCCCGCCCGCGAGATCACCCAGCATCGGCTCCAGCTCGAGGATTGCATCCGACAGGTGGAGCGCGAGGCCAGCGAAGCGGTGATCGCGGACCTCAAGCAACAGGAAGATACGCCCGCGCCGCGCGTGCGGGTGCCCGAGCCGGTCGCGGCTCCTCCGCCTCCCCCGCCGCCGGTGGTGGACGCCGTGGAGCCGGAACCCGAATTCGTCGAACCAGAACCCGAATTCGTCGAGCCGGAGCCGGAACCGGAGATCGAGCCGGAAGTCGTGGCCAGCGCGCCCGAGCCTGAGTTCGAGCCGGAACCGGTGGTCGAGCCGGAGCCCGAGCCTGAAAGCGAGCCCGAGGCCGATATCGACCAGATCCAGGCGTTGATCGATGAAGCCGATCGCGCCGAGGCCGAACCGGTCGAAGCCGCGCCCGAGCCGGTGGTTGAGGTGACCCCCGAGGTCGTCGAACTGCCCAAGGCGCCGATTCCGCCGGTCCAGCCGCAGAACATCCCCTCGATCGTCGCGCGCGCCGAGGCGACGAAGACTGGGCCCTCGACCCCGCTGGTCTTCAACAATCCGGCCAAGCCGACCCCGCTCAAGGGCCCGACCTTCGAGCCGCGTCGCGATGGCAATGCCGTCGCTGCCCAGCGCCTCGAGCCTTCGCTCCATTCGCAGGCCGTCGCGCGCCAGCACGTCGCTGACCCCATCGCCGCCGTCGAGCAGAACGGCGCCGTCGCCCTCTCGACCGTCCGCGAAGTCGAGGTCGAGCCGGGCGTCGCCGAAACGCCGGCCAACGATCCGCAGGTCACCATCGACCGCGCCATCGCCACGCTCGACCGCGAAGCGCGCGGCGAGGTGAGCGCCGATGGCTCCGTCACCAAGGTCGAGGTCAACAAGGATGCCGAGGCGGTCAAGCCCGCCAAGCCGTCCGTCTCGCTTTCGTCCGACGAGGACGAGGATTTCGAGCCTGGCCCGGTCGAACGCGGCCGTGGGCTCAATGCCGTTACCATTTTCCTCGCCGTTTTCGCGCTGCTGCTGATCGGCGCGGCCGGCGCCGGCTATTGGGCCTGGCGCGAGGGCTATGTCGACCCGGCCGCCATGTTCGGCCAGAGCGAAGCCACGGCCGATGCCACGGCGCCCGAGGCCAACCCGGCCAGCGTTCCGGCGACCGAACCCAATCCTGATGCCACCGGCCCGGGCAATACCGTCGCCACCGCGCAGACGGCCGAGCCCACCCAGGAGCTCAAGCCCGACGACCGGCTCTCGGCCGACCAGCCTTCCACCGTGCCGCTCACCACGCCGCCGCCGGCCCAGGTCAACGCGCCCAATGCCGACGACAAGAGCGACGAGCGCCTGCCGGCCAGCGAGCCCGCAGCCGCCCCGCAGGTCGCTGCAGCCGACGCCACCTCGCCCGCCGCGGCGAACCTGGCCGGCAACCAGTCCCTGCTGCTCGAAGCATCCGACGACGGCACGACCGGCGCCGTGCCGTTCTCGGGCACGGTCGAGTGGAGCAAGGGCAAGGACGAAGTCGGCCAGCCGACGCTGGTGGGCAAGGCCAAGATTCCGGCCCGCAACCTCACCGTCGATGTCCTCATCCGCCGCAACGCCGATCCGAGCCTGCCGGCGAGCCATCTGATGGAAGTCAATTTCGACGTCAGCCAGACCTTTATCGGCGGCTCGATCGCAGGCCTGCCCGGCGTGCTTCTCAAGAACGAGGAACTGGTGCAGGGCACCCCGCTCATCGGCGCCTCGGCGCGCGTCGTCGGCAATTCCTTCCTCTTCGCGCTCAGCGCCTCGCCCTCGGATTCGACGACGAACTCGAACCTGCTGACCTCGCGCAAGTGGATGGACCTCGCCATCATCTACGCCACCGGCAAACGCGCGATCATCACCCTCGAAAAAGACGAGGACGCCGCCAAACTCTTCGACGACGTCTTCGCCGAATGGGCCAAGGCCCCACCGCTCGCCGAAAACTAGGAAATCGAGTGGCTCCAACGCAGGTTGGGGCCACTTTTGTTTTGGGGCGCCGAAGGCGTCGGCATCGATTGTGTCACCGCCCGCGAAACACCGTCTCCCTCCCCCTTGCGGGGACGGGACAGGGGTGGAGGCTTGCGGGGAGGGGACAGGGATGGGTGCTCCGCGCCACATCCTCTCCCACCACTCACTCGCCCCACCCACCGCACTTCCCCTGCCGCAGAGCCGGGGCCCACGGATACCCCCCACCCGAGCGGAGCGGTGCAATAGGCCCCGGGTCTTCGCCCGGGGAAGTTCCGTGATGGGAAGAGTTGCGTAGTGAACAGTGCTCAGTTTGTGGTGGGAGAGTGCGTAGTGAACAGTGCTCAGGTCCCAAACCTACCGGCAAAATGCCTGTCCACCCCCGCCTCTCGATCCCCCACCACACTCACCCCACCTCCGAACTTCCCCGGCCGCAGAGCCGGGGCCCACGGATACCCCCATCCGAGTGGCGCGGTGCAATAGGCCCCGGGTCTTCGCCCGGGGAAGTAAGGGGTGGGGTGAGGGTGGGGTGAAGAAGGGAAGTTCGGAGCTACTAACGCTCCCGGAAGAAACCGAGGAAACTCGCCGAAAGCAGCGCGCCCCTCACCCCTCCACCAACTTCCCGCCCTCGATCCGATACGTCCGCGACGCCAGCGCCGCCACGTCGTCCAGGTGATGGCTCACCAGCACCGTGTGCCAGCCATGCGCCACCGTCAGCGCCCGCACCAAGGTCCGCGTCGTCACGCGCGTCTCGTCGTCCAGCGCCGAAAACGGCTCGTCCAGCAGCAGGATCGGCCGGCCGCGCAGCAGCGTCCGCGCCAGCGCCACGCGCTGCTTCTGCCCGCCCGACAACGTCGAGGCCCGTTGTGGCCCAATCCTGGGCAGGCCCACCTCCGCCAGCGCGTCGACGATCCGGCGCGCTGCTTCGCCGCGCGGTACATCGCGCGGCAGGCCCAGCGCCACGTTCCGCTCCGCCGTCAGGTGCTCGAACAGCGTTTCGGACTGGAACAGCAGCGACACCGGCCGCGCCTCCGGGGCCAGCGGTACGAGGTCGAGGTTGTCGAGCGTCATGCGCCCCGACGTCGGCTTGAGGAAGCCGGCGATGAGGTCGAGCAGGGTGGATTTGCCCGAGCCCGAGGGGCCGGTCACCGCCGTGATCTGGCCGGGCAGGGCCTCCATGTCGAAGCGATAGGTGAGGCCGCTGCCCGGATGGGCATAGGCGATGGCGTCAAGCTTGAGCATGGCTGAGCTTTTCGAAGAGGCGCGGCAGGAGAATGAAGACCGCGAGGGAGAGGATGAGCATCAGCGCGGCGATCACCGCCGTATCGTTGGTGCGATAGGTGCCGAGCGCGCGATACATGAGCAGCGGCAGGGTGGTGAAATCCTGCGTACCGAAGAGCGAAATCACGCCCAGGTCTCCGAGCGAGAAGCAGAAGGCAAGGGCGAGCGCCACGCCGAGATCTCGCCCCAGCAGCGGCAGTTCCACCAGCGTGAATTGCTGCCAGCCGCCCAATCCCAGCGCGCGCACCAGCCGACCCTGTCCGCGCGCAATGGCTTCGAGCGGGGGCCCGAGCGTCGCTACCGCAAAGGGCAGCGAGAGGAGGGCATTGGCGATCACCACCACATAGGGCGCTGCTGCGTCGGCACGGATGCCCAGATTGCGCACCGCGAGGAAGAAGCCGAGCGCCAGCACGACGGCGGGCACCGCGAGATAGGCATAGGCCGGCGCCCCCAGCCCGATGCGGGCGAGGTGGCTCGCCGTCGTTGCGCGCGCCATGGCCAGCAGCAGCGCGAAGACGATGCAGAGCACGGCCGAGGCGATGCCAATGACGAGGCTGGTGATCGTCGCCGTCCAGAAGCTCGGCCGTGTCAGCACGGGAATGGCATGCAGCCCGATGCCGTCGGCCAGTACCGAAAGCAGCGGCAGCGCGAAGGC
This sequence comes from Paradevosia shaoguanensis, assembly GCF_016801025.1. Lineage (GTDB taxonomy): Bacteria > Pseudomonadota > Alphaproteobacteria > Rhizobiales > Devosiaceae > Paradevosia > Paradevosia shaoguanensis. The sequence continues at coordinate 2,599,579 of NZ_CP068983.1, forward strand.
AACGAGGCAGATGAGCAGGATCAGCCATTGCAGCGCCTGCGTGCGGCGGCTGTCCGACCAGGTCTGGCCCCCCGAGGGGCCGAGGCTCGTGGGCACCGGCGCCAGCGCCGAGGCGATGAGGATGACGATGGAACAGGCGGCGATCTGCACCAGTGCCAGGTTCACTGCGCCCTTGAGGTCGAAATCGAGCCGCACGGCCGAATAGATGGCCACTTCGAGCGTCTGGTTGGCCGGCCCGCCGCCGAGCAGCAGCACGATGGGGAAGCTGGTGAAGGCGAGAAGGAAGATGATCGCGGCAAGGCCCGGAAGCGCGCCGCGCAGCACGGGCCAGTCGATGATCGCAAAGCGCTGCCAGGCCGAGAGCGCGAGGCTCTGGCCGGTCTTGAGCCGGGCCGCGGGCAGGGCGTCGAGCCGGGCCAGCAGCACGCGGGCGGCAAAGGCGCCGTCGAGGATCACATGGGCGAAGAGAATGCCCGGCAGGCCGAACATCGGATTGCCGATGGAAATGCCGAAGGGCGAGAGCGCCGCATTGATCCAGCCATTGCGGCCCCAGACCGAAAGCAGGCCGAAGGCGACGATGAGGCCGGGGGTGACGATGGCGGCGGCGAAAAGGCCGACGACGAGATTGCGGCCTGGGAAAGTCAGCCGGTTGAGGCACCACGCCAGCGCGATGCCCACGAGCAGCGACAGCACCGTCGTGAGCCCCGCCTGGATGGAGGTCATCCGCAGCAGGTGCGGGATATCCAGGCTCGATTGCGGCGTCGCCGCCTCGCTGGCGGCGGCGTGGACGATCGACCAGAGGACGAGGGCGACGAGCGCGGCGATGCCGAGGGCGACGACCGCCCCGCCCAGGAGGCGGAGCGGCCGGCGCGGCAGGATCAGGCGGCCGTCACTGGATGGCTGCGAGGGCTTCATCGATCCAGGACTTGGAATTGGCCGTGATGGTGGCTTCGTCGAGCTCGAGCACCTTGGCGGGCTTGGGCTGGGCGTAGAAGGCGGCGGGCAGTTCATCGCCCAGGTCGATCACCGGATACATCCAGTTGGTCGTGGGGATCACGAGCTGGGCGTCCTTGGTGGTGAGGAAGGCGAGGAACTGCTTGGCCAGGTCCTGGTGCGGCGAGGACTTGAGGATGCCCGCCACTTCGATCTGCGGGAAATGCCCTTCGGTGAATTCGGCGAAGGCGTAGTTCTCGTCCTTTTCCGAAACCGCGTGATAGGCGGGGGAGGTGGTGTAGGAGAGCGCCATGTCGGCCTCGCCCTTGAGGAAAAGGCCGTAGGCCTCCGACCAGCCCTTGGTCATGGTGAGGATATGGGGCTTCATGCCCTTCCAGATTTCCGGGGCCTTGTCGCCATAGGCGGCCTTGATCCACAGCAGCAGCCCGAGGCCGGGAGTGTCCGAGCGCGGGTCCTCGATCACGATCTTGAAGCTCTCGGGCATCGCGATCAGTTCTTCGAAGGAATGGGGCGGGTTGGGCACCTTGGTCTTGTTGTAGACGAAGGCGAAATAGCCCCAGTCGAAGGGCACGAACTGCTTGTCCGTCCAGGTGACGGGGATGTCGAGGCCGGTAAGCTCGAGGCCATGGTCGGCGAAAAGCCCCGTCGCGCGGGCTTCCCCGGCGGTGGCGGTATCGAGGCCCAGGATCATGTCGGCCTGGGTGGTGGCGCCTTCGAGCTGCACCTTGCGGAGCGCGTTGATCGAGGAATCGGCGGCCACGAAATTGACGGTGCAGCCGTTGCACTGGGCCTCGAAGGCCTTCTTGAGGCCGGGCCCCGGGCCCCATTCGGAGGCGAAGCCGTCATAGGTGTAGATGGTGAGCGCAGATGCGTCCTGGGCCGCCGCGGGCAAAGCCGCGGCAAGGCCGGCAAGAACCGCAAGCGCGAAGCGGATGGATTTGACCATGAGTCAGTCCCTTCGGTCGTTGCGGTCATGTAACGAGAAGGGAATAAGAATGGTCGGGGACGCGAGACGAGCGCCCTTGCCATCTCGAACTTCCTCCGCCAGCATGACCTGGTTCAGGTTCAATGGGTAACTCTCAGCTCCGGGAAACCCCGGAACACCCCAGCGAGACGGCTTGAGACATAGAGAGAGTTATCCTGCTGTGCAAGACCTTAACGCCTACGACCTTCCGCTCATTCACGACGGCATCCTGGTGATCGTCGGGGGCGGCGCCGTGGATGTGCCGCTGCTCAAATGGCTGTCCTCGCAGGGCGCAAAGCTTATCGGCGCCGATAGCGGCGGCGATGCCATCATGGAGGCGGGGCTGGTTCCCGACGCCATTATCGGGGACATGGATTCGATCTCGGACCCGGAGGGCTGGCCCGAGGCGACGCGGGTTTTCCGCATCGCCGAGCAGATCACCACCGATTTCGAGAAGTGCCTCTATTCCACCAAGGCCCCCATCACCGTCGCGCTGGGCATGACCGGGCGGCGGTTCGACCACACGCTTTCGGCGGTGAGCGCGGCCACCCGCTTCGCCCGCGAGCGGCGCATCGTGCTCTCGGACGAGCACGACGTGGCTCTGGCGGTGAGCGGCTCCTTCGCCTTCACCATCCCGCCCGGCGAGCGCGTCTCGATCTACCCGTTGGCGCCCATCGACTTCGTGCGTTCGGAGGGCCTGCTCTATCCGCTCGACAGCCTGCACCTCGAGCAGGGCGGGCTCATCGGCACCTCTAACCAGGCCTTAACCGAAAGCATAAAAATCGAGCCGGTCGACGATACGCCCTGGCTGCTCATCGTTGAAAAGTCACACTTGCCCGCATTGCTGGAGGCTTTACGGAGGCAAGCTTGAAGCGACTGATTTCATTTGTGTTCCTGGGCCTGGTCCTGACTTCGCCGGCGCTGGCGGAGCCGGGATGCCTGCTCGTCGTCGATGCGCACAGCAAGGCGGTGATCCACGAAACGGGCGAGGATTGCGACGAGCCCAATACGCCGGCCTCGACCTTCAAGGTGCCGCTGGCGGTGATGGGGTTCGAGACCGGCTATCTCAAGGACGGCGACAATCCCGCGCTGCCGTGGAAGCCCGAATACGGTGTCAACAAGCCCGAGGACAAGGCGACCACGACGCCGCGCATCTGGCTGCGCGATTCCATCCTCTGGTATTCGCGCGTCCTCACCCGCGAAATGGGCATGAAGACCTTCGCCAAATTCGTCGCCGATTTCGACTACGGCAATGCCGATGTCTCGGGCGGGCTCACCAAGGCCTGGCTCAATTCCTCGCTGCGCATCACGCCGCGCCAGCAGGTGGCCTTCATCGAGCGCCTCATCGAGGACCGGCTGCCCGTGTCGCTGCCGGCTCTGGCGATGACGCGCGAGGTCATCGCGCAATACGAGGCCGGCGGTTGGACCGTGCACGGCAAGACCGGCACCAGCTACATCGCCAAAGGCCCGCTGCGGCTGGGCTGGTTCGTCGGCTGGGCCGACAAGGGCGACCGCCGCGTGATCTTCGCCAAGCTGGTCAAGGACACGAAAAAGACCTCGGCTATGGCCGGCCCGCGAGCGCTCAAGGAGTTCCTGGCCGAGGCCGAGGCGGTGCTCGGCCGATGAACGGGAACTGAACGGCCGGTTCAAGGGCGTTTCAGATGCATTGGGCGATTGTGTCCCTGCCGCTGGAGGAGCGGCGAGAGAGGGAAAACAAAATGCCGAATTTCAAGAAAGCCGTTGCCGCAATCGCCTTTCTGTCCGTTGGCGCCGTTCTCGCCACCAACGTCCAGGCCGGCCAGTTCCGCTTCAATTCCGGGGTCGAGGAAAAGAGCATCATCATCGTCGGCGGCAAGCCCGCCCAGGGCCCCCAGGTCAAACCCGACGACATCCCGCAGCCGCAGGTCAACCCGCGCATCAAGTTCCAGAGCAAGTTCCTGCTCAACTCGCTCAACCCCCAGCCCCTCCCGCCCAAGGAAATCCGCTAGCGGTTCCGCCCACCGCGGCCCTTCTTCCTTCTCCCCTTGAGGGAGAAGGTGGCGGCGAAGCCGACGGATGAGGGGTCAGCGACGCCGGCGAGAACCCCTCACCCGCCCTTCGGGCACCCTCTCCCTCAAGGGGAGAGGGACGATGGGCACGATCGAGTCCGTCCCCAACACCACATCCCCCTGGGGCCGGCACCACCCAATCCCCACCCCCTACTTCCCCGGGCGAAGACCCGGGGCCTATTGCCCGGCTCCGCCCGAGTGGAGGCATCCGTGGGCCGGCCCCGGTTCTATGGCCGGGGAAGTTCCGAGATTGTGCCCCAAAACAAAAAAGCCGCCCTTCCGGGCGGCTTTTCCTAGCCTCACATCGCACTTACGCGTTTTCGCGTGACCGTGCGGCGTTCTGTACCGCTTCCTGCACCTTCTCGAAGGCGCGGACCTCGATCTGGCGGATGCGTTCGCGGGATACGTCGTATTGCTGGGCGAGCTCTTCGAGCGTGGCCGGGCTCTCCTGCAGGCGGCGAGCCTGGAAGATGGCGCGTTCGCGGTCGTTGAGGACGTCCATCGCATTGGTCAGCAGACCCATGCGCTCGTCGTATTCCTCGCTGTTGCCCAGAACGGTTTCCTGATCGGGCGTGTCGTCCACCAGCCAATCCTGCCATTCGGAAGCACCTTCGTCGGCGCGCATGGGCGCGTTGAGCGAGGCGTCGCCGGTGAGGCGGGAATTCATGGACACCACATCGTCTTCGGAGACGTTGAGGGTGGTGGCGATCTGCTTGATCTGGTCCGGATGCAGCGAGCCGTCATCGAGGGCCGCGATCTGGCCCTTGATCTTGCGCAGGTTGAAGAACAGGCGCTTCTGGGCCGCCGTGGTGCCGATCTTGACCAGCGACCAGGACCGCAGGACGTATTCCTGGATCGCGGCGCGAATCCACCACATCGCATAGGTCGCCAGGCGGAAGCCCTTATCGGGTTCGAACCGCTTGACCGCATGCATGAGGCCGACATTGCCCTCCGAGATGACCTCGGAGATCGGCAAGCCGTAGCCACGGTAACCCATCGCGATCTTCGCTACCAAGCGCAGATGCGAGGTGATGAGCTTCTGGGCAGCCGACGGATCGGCGTGCTCCTTGTAGCGCTTGGCCAGCATGAACTCCTCGTCCGGTTCCAGCATCGGGAACTTGCGGATTTCCTGGAGATAGCGGCTGAGGCCACCTTCGGTCGAAAGAACCGGTAGATTGGACTGGGCCATTTTTAGTCCCCCTTTCCCCCGTTTCTACGGGCAGAGCGTACCGTTCCCGTCCATGAAGGCACAGGAGGGCACATGGGCATATATAGGTCGATTTCGGGCGCTGATAAGACCCACCCGGCACGGATAATGCACGATCTCACGAAAGGTTGCGGGAAAGCGTGCGAGTAGAAAGCTAGCGCGGACCGCGCCCGAAATCACCTTAAGCTTTGTTAACGCGCATAGGCGCGGTTGTAAGGTTGGAGCGCCTCCTGGAGCGCCTGAAGGTCCTCCGGCAGCTCCGCCTCGAAGAACATTTCCTCGCCCGTCGTCGGATGCTCGAAGCCCAGTTCGGCCGCATGCAGCGCCTGTCGGCCGAGGCCGGAAATGATGGCCTTGAGGTCGTCGGGAAGCCGGTTGACCTTGGTGGCGAAGCCCGGCGCATAGACCGCGTCGCCCACCAGCGGATGGCCGATATGGGACATGTGCACGCGGATCTGGTGCGTGCGCCCGGTTTCGAGCTCGCAGGTGAGCTGGGTGATGTCCCAGCCCTCGTCGCCATAGCGGGCGAGGCTGCGGTAATGGGTGATCGCCTCGCGGCCGTCGCGACGGACCGCCTGCTTGAGCCGGTTGTGGTTGTCCCGTCCCAGCGGCGCATCGATCGTGCCCATGGCGCTTTCGGTGCGACCCCAGGCAAAGGCCGTATAGGCGCGATGGAGCGGCCCCGTCCGGCCGTGATCGGCGAACTGCGCCGCCAGGTGCTTCAGCGCTCGGTCGGTTTTGGCCGCGACCATCACGCCGGACGTATCCTTGTCGAGCCGGTGGACGATGCCGGGGCGCTTGACTCCGCCGATGCCCTTGAGGCTTTCCCCGCAATGGTAGATCAGCGCATTGACCAGCGTGCCGGTCCAGGCGCCGGGGGCAGGGTGCACCACCATGCCCACCGGCTTGTTGATCACGATCAGCTCGTCGTCCTCATAAAGGATGTCGAGGGGAATGTCCTCGGGCTGCGGATCGGGGTCGGAGGGCTCGGGCGCCACGAGAACGATTGTATCGCCCGCCTTGACGCGGTATTTGGGCTCGTCGACGCGAGCCTCGTTGACGGTTACGGCGCCCTCGAGGATCAGATCCTTGATGCGGTTGCGGCTGAAGACGTCATGCTCCCGGGCGAGCAGCGCGTCCAGGCGCGTGCCGGCGTCTGCGGGCTCGACGACATATTCGAATTCGATTTCCTCACCGGACACGTCCTGCATGAGCGCTCCTGATCCATCGGCCGAAAATCAAACCCTGTCGCCTGAAGCCCAGGCGATCATCGCGCGGGCCAAGCGCTCGTTCATGTTTTCGATCGGCTTGTTGCTGGTGGGCTTTATCGCCATCGCGATAGCACTTGTCTATCGCTCATCGCAGACTGCGCCCGCCAGCGCAACTGCTCCTGCCGGCGCCTACGCCGCCCAGGCCCTGCGCCTGCCGCAGGGCGCCGAGGTCGTCTCGGCCGTCGCCAACGGCGGAACCGTCAGCGTCACCTACAAGATCGGCCCCGCCACCCAGGTCCGCATCTTCGACGGCGCCACCGGCGAAATGCAGCAGCAGCTCGACATCGTCGTCGAGTAAGCGGGCGTCGGACGGAGCCGCCCAGGGCCCGCGCCCGGCGGCAACACCGACCGCCCGACTTTATCCCCGCACCCAAAAGCCCGCGCTAAACTAGTCGCGTGCCCTTCAGGCGCGCGCCAAGACACCCCTCAAAATCATCGCCAAACGAAGCCCGAATTTGCTCTCAACCCCGCGAAAAATCGCGAAAATTGCCCCGAAATTGAGTCAAAATTTAACGATTCAGGCACTCGGTCAGAAAATAAATTGATAAATATCAAAGACTTAATGAAGATCTGACGCCCAAAACCCCGCAAAAAAGCCACGCGAAACATTTCTGTTTCCCACCGCCGCGCCCGACTCAGCCCCAAAACCCGGCAATCCCCAACACCTTCCCCCTGTGAAGGCCACTTTCCGGCGGGCAAGCCGCACACCTCGAGCTATCATCGGCCCTTCCGACTTGCCCGTGCCTGATCATATCTGATCTGCCTCTCCGACCCGACCCGACCCGCGCCGTCCGCAGCACCCAATCCCGCCCCACCACTGCACTTCCCCGGACTTGATCCGGGGCCCATTGCACCACGCCACTCGAGTGGAGGTATCCGTGGGCCCCGGCTCTTCGGCCGGGGAAGTACGGTGGTGGGGCAAGTACGGGAATGTGGGAAGCGAGGGGAATGAGGGAATGAGCGGCGAGCCGAGCGGAAGCTCACGCATGTAGTCGCGTTCCACAGTGGACAGCGCGCGCCCCACCCTCGATCTTCCCCGGACTTGATCCGGGGCCTATTGCCCCGTCCCCCATGAGTGGCGCCATCCATAGCCCCCAGCTCAGCGGCCTAGGAGGCTCCATGGTGGGGGAGGGAGGCAGCGATGTCAGAGAGTTACGAGGAGCGAGCTTCAGGAGGCGGCGCCCTCCCTTCCCGGCCACCCCCCGCGCCTAATTCCGCGACTGAATATCCCGAACCGCCGCCATCCGCGTGGATACCCGTCCCCGCGGCTTGCGCGCCGCCGGTGGCGGCATCGGCAGTGGTTCGGCCGCAGCGCCGTCGTCGGCAAACCGCTGCACCCGGTCAAACAGGCTTTCCTCGGCTTCCGGCGCCGCCGGCTCCTCGTCGAGCGCGTAGACGATCCGGCTCACGTCCGAGGCGATCGCTCCCAGCCGCTCGCGCAATGCGCCCGGCTCCACGGCCGCCGTGCCCCAGCCGGCAAGGATCACCGATTCCAGCCCGGCCACCTTGTCCTTAAGCTTTTCGGTCTTCTCTTCGAGCGAGAGCTTTTCGGCCAGCAATTGCTGCACCTTGTTGCTGCCCTCTTCGGGCGCCGGCTCGGTTTCCTTGAGCAGCGCGTTGAGCTGCGTCTCGGCGCTGGCGAGTCGCGCCTCGGCGGTTGCGAGGTCGGCGTTGAAAGCGTCGGCCGCCTGGTCGCGCGCCGCGAGAGCCCGCCGTAGTTCGGCGATGGCGGCATTGGTGTCGGCAGAGCGCTTGGGGGCAGCATCGAGCTTGTCGATCAGCGCCCGTGTCTGCGCTTCGAGCGTTGCCGTCCGCTTGCGCTCGATGGCGAGCGCGGAGAGCAGCCGGTCGGTATCTTCCTCGTAGTCGCCCGTCAGCGTCTCGGCATCGGCGGGGCTCGCGAACTCGCCGCGGATGGCGTTGCGGGCCTTGTCCAGTTCCTCGGCCTTGCTGGCATAGTCCCGGTCGCGCATGCGCAGACGCTGGGAGAGGTCGGTGCTTTCCTTCTCCAGCTCGGCGATGCGCTGGTTGAGCGTCGTCTCGCGGGTTTCGAGGTCGGTGACGATCTGCTGGTGCTGCTCGCGCTCGGTCTTGATGCTGTTGAGGTCCGCCTTGCGGCGGCTGACGTCGCCCAGTTCCTCGGCCAGGCGCTTGCGCAGGCCCTCGATGGTCATTTCGAGGCGGCGCGTGGAGAGGGCGAACTCGGCGCGCAGCTGGTCCTTGTCGGCGCGGAACTCGGCCATCGACATGGGCGTGGCGGCTTCGATGCGGCGCTTGGTGAGCCGTACGGCGCGCTTCCAGATGGCGGGCATGATCGCCAGCGCCAGCAGGGCCGCGATCAGCAGGCCCAGCGCGAAGTACATGATGTTCTCAATACCCATAGGCGGCTCCGCAACGTGCCGAGGACCCGAAAGCCTTTCGGGTCCATCGACATCTGGCAGTTATGGCGGCAAGGCGCCAGTCTTGCCAAGGCTTAACCTTAAGGGCTCAGCCTAATGTGACCTTCTGTTGCCGGGCGGAGACTCGACGGGTCAGAACGGGTTCCAGGTCGGTTCCTGGGTGAACTTGAGGTAGCCCACATTGAGCCCGAGCCGCGCGCCCACGCCCGAGCGGATCGGGACGAGCACGACGTTCTGCCGCTTCATCACGGTCATGCCGAACCCGCCCACCACGTAGGCCGAGCCGTTGACGCCGGGATAGCGGGCGTAGATCGAGTTGATGTCGGGCAGCGAATAGACCAGCATCATGACCTTGGAGCCGTCGCCGCCGAAATCGAGGCCGACCGACGGGCCCTGCCAGTAGACCGGGTATTCGCCGAGGTTGCGCGTATAGAGCGTCCCCTGGCCGTACTTGGCGCCGGCGAAGAGCGCGCCGCCGGCTTCCTCGCCCAGGATATAGCCGTTGGGCAGGCCGTATTGCCCCACGACCTTCTCCACGAGCGAGGCCAGGCCCTGGGATACCGAGCCGAAGAAGGCGCCACCGCGTTCCACCAGGTCATCGCTCGAATAGGTGTCGCTCAGCGACCCCTGCTGGGCGTAAGCGAATTGGGGAGCGCAGAGGCCAACGAGCATGATCAGGCTGGCGATCAGTCCCTTGCCGAGCCGATTGAACATCTTGATATCCTCCAGTAGGGGCGCCGGCCCTCACGGCATTTACCAGCGGCTCATGCTTTGTGCGCTAGGGTGATGCCGATTCACGTCGCGCCCAGGTTGGGCGTCCATCGGGGCAATGATGCGGCAAATCCGTAAACAAATCTTAACCATAGGGGTGCTCGCCAGCGTGCTTTCGCCCGGATTTGCTCAGGTTTCGCCCGTTCTGGCGGCCTCGGTGGTAACAACTGCCATAGTTTCCAACCCCTTAACCGGGGTGGCGCTCGAGGGGAACGACCCGGTGAGTTATTTCACCGAGAAGGAACCTTTGGCCGGAACGCTCGACCTGGCCTATGACTGGGGTGGGGTGACCTGGTATTTCGCCAACCAGGCGAACCTGGATGTGTTCAAGGCCGATCCCGAGATCTACGCTCCCCAATTCGGCGGCTATTGCGCCATGGGCGTGGCCCGCGGTTTCCTGTCGGATGGCAATCCGCGCATCTATGCGATGGTCGGCCAGCGGCTCTATCTTTTCTACTCGACCGCCAACCGCGATGCCTTCCTGATGTCGCCCAAAAAGGCGATGACGGATGCGGTCGATCACTGGGGCGGTCTCTCCAAGGAGCTTTCCACAAACTGAGGCCTGCCCTTTGATTGCCCAAGGCGCGCGGCTGCGTCATGGTTGCAGCAAATGATTCTATCGGGGAATAGTCATGGCCGACATCATCGAGCTCAAGGCGACCGACCTGGCGGCAATGCTCTGTTCGCGCGTGTGCCACGATCTGATCAACCCGGTGGGTGCGATCGGTAACGGTCTCGAAGTTCTGGCCGATCCGGGCCAGGCCGAAATGGCGCCTTTCGCGCGCGATCTCATCGCCAACGCCGCCAAGCAGTCCCGCGCCAAACTCGAATTCGCGCGCCTGGCCTATGGAGCCTCCTCCACGGCCGGTACCGATTTCGATACCCGCGAGTGCGAGCGCGTCGCCAAGCTGCTGTTCGAGATCGAGAAAGCCGATCTCGACTGGCAGGTTCCGGCGATCCTGCTGCCCAAGCACAAGGCCAAGCTCTTCATGAACATGCTGTTGATCGCAGCCGGTTCGGTGCCTCGCGGTGGCTATGTGAAGGCCGAAATGACCGGTCCAGCCGGGCAGGAAGCCTTCCGCCTCACCTCCAAGGGTCCCAAGACGCTGATCCCGGCCGGCTCGGAAGGCCTGCTCTCGGGCGCGCCTGAAGAGGGCGTCGATGCACGGGGGATCCAGCCGTTCTACACCGGTATCCTGGCGCGGATGACCGACATGGAACTCAAGATCGGCATCGAGAACGAAGAGTTCGTGTTCACGGCCACGCCCAAGGCGGCGAGCGCCGAAGCAGCCTAAGGCTTCGCTAACCATTCGTAGGGACTTTCGCCCCATAATCGGGGCGAATGCCTTTTCGCGAGTCCCGCCATGAAATCCTGCCTGATCGTCGATGACTCGAGCGTGGTGCGCAAGGTCGCGGGCCGCATCCTCGAGGATATCGACTACATCATCGAAGAGGCCGAGGACGGGCAGGAAGCCTTCGACAAGTGCCGGCAGGAAATGCCCGACGCCATCCTTCTCGACTGGCAGATGCCGATCATGACGGGGCTCGAGTTCCTGAAACTCCTCCGGGCTTATGTGGGCGGTGAGAAGCCGCACGTGGTCTACATGACCACCGAGAACGACATCGGCCAGATCGCCCTGGCCCTCAAGGCCGGCGCCAACGACTACATGATGAAGCCGTTCGACCGGGATGTCCTGGAAGCCAAGTTCCACGGAGTCGTGGCGGAGTAGGGCGTTCGCCCGAGCCGCCTCACACTCAATCGCTCCTGCCGTCAAAAAACAAAACCCCGCGCCATTCTGGAGCGGGGTCAGGTTTGTGACGATGGAGCTGGGCGCTATCAGGCGCTTTCGGAGTAAACTTCGTTCTCGTCGGGCTCGCGCAGCACGTAGCCACGGCCCCAGACGGTTTCGATGTAGTTCTTGCCACCAGTGGCCACCGAGAGCTTCTTGCGAAGCTTGCAGATGAACACGTCGATGATCTTGAGTTCCGGCTCGTCCATGCCGCCATAGAGGTGGTTGAGGAACATTTCCTTGGTGAGCGTCGTCCCCTTGCGCAGGGAAAGCAGCTCGAGCATCTGGTATTCCTTGCCGGTCAGATGCACACGCTGGGTCATCACTTCGACGGTCTTGGTGTCGAGGTTGACCGTGAGCTCGCCAGTCTGGATGACCGACTGGGCGTGTCCCTTCGAGCGCCGGACGATGGCGTGGATGCGGGCCACGAGTTCGTCCTTGTGGAAGGGCTTGGTCATGTAGTCGTCGGCGCCGAAACCGAGGCCGCGCACCTTGTCTTCGATCCCCGCAAGACCCGAAAGGATCAGGATCGGCGTTTGCACCTTGGCAACGCGCAGGGTGCGCAGAACTTCATACCCGCTCATGTCGGGCAGGTTCAGGTCCAACAGGATGATGTCGTAATCGTAGAGTTTGCCGAGATCGACGCCTTCCTCACCCAGATCGGTGGTGTAGACGTTGAAACTCTCGGACTTGAGCATCAACTCGATGCTCTGTGCCGTAGCGCTGTCGTCCTCAATAAGGAGTACCCGCATGTTAATCCCCTTGCCGTCAGGTTCCTGCTGGAACTCGGGGCCCGACGTCCATGCGCGACCGGCCGCCCCAATCCAACCCTACTGGATATGACTCCACACTAAGCCCGATTAGTTAACAAAGTTTAATTCTGATCCGCAATACGCAATCTCTGGTAACCTCAATTTAGTCTAACTCGTTGATTTATAACGGTTAATTGTCTCAACTTTTCTTAAGAAAATAGATTAAGAAGCCGCAATAACCGACTCTTCGGACTCATGGATTTGCAGGTCTGGGAGGGGAAATTGTGGCGAAATGTGGCAAGCCGACGCAGTGCGGGCAGAGCGACGCCAATCCTGCTCGTAGCGCTTTTTGCTTAACGTTCGGTTACGTTCGCTCAAGAAGTGATTCGCTTGAGGAGCGCGGCGCGTGAAGTCGCTCACCACCGCTATCGATGCCATTGACGAAGTCGAGGTCTTCGGCCGCGTCAAAACCGTCCAGGGCCTCTTGATCGAAATCGTGGGGCCGGTGCGCGAGTTGCGTGTAGGCGGGCGCGTCTCCATCGAAACACAGGCCGGGGAATACCTGCCCGCCGAGATCATCGGCTTTCGCGAGGGACACGCGCTCTGCCTGCCTTTCGGGCCGCTCGCCGGCGTGCGGCTGGGCTGCAAGGCGGTGTTCCAGAGTTCGGACGGCGCGGTCTATCCGTCGCCGGCCTGGCTCGGGCGCGTGATCAATGCGGTGGGTGAACCCATCGACGGCAAGGGGCCGATCGCGGCTGGGGCAAGCGCCTATCCGCTGCGGCAGAATCCGCTCGCCGCGCATGATCGCGTGCGCGTGGGCGCGCCGATCGACCTGGGCGTGCGAGTGCTCAACACCTTTACGACCATCTGCGACGGCCAGCGCATGGGCATCTTTGCCGGCTCGGGCGTGGGCAAGTCCGTGCTCATGTCCATGCTGGCGCGCAATACCGATGCCGACGTGGCGGTGATCGGGCTCATCGGCGAGCGCGGTCGCGAAGTGCACGAGTTCATCAGCGAGTATCTGGGCGAGGAAGGGTTGCAGCGCGCAGTCGTTGTAGTGGCCACGTCCGATGAGGCGGCGCTGATGCGCCGGCAGGCGGCGTATCTGACGCTTTCGCTTTCGGAATATTTCCGCGACCAGGGGCAGAGAGTGCTCTGCATGATGGATAGCCTTACGCGCTTTGCCATGGCGCAGCGAGAGATTGGCCTGGCCATCGGCGAGCCGCCGACGGCCAAGGGTTATCCACCGACCGTATTCACCGAATTGCCACGGCTCCTCGAAAGAGCAGGGCCTGGAACGCCTTCTACCGGTTCTATTACCGGACTATTTACCGTTTTGGTTGAAGGTGATGATCACAATGAGCCCATAGCGGATGCCGTACGCGGCATTCTCGACGGGCACATCGTGATGGAGCGTGGCATTGCCGAACGGGGAAGATACCCCGCCGTCAACGTCCTGCGGTCCATCTCGCGAACCATGCCGGGCTGTGTTCCAGTGGACATGAGACCCACCCTGAGCAAGGCGCGCGAACTGATGTCGGTCTACGCCGATATGGAAGAGCTGATCCGTCTGGGGGCATACCGGAAAGGATCGGACCCGAAGGTAGACCGCGCTATCGCCATCAACCCGGCGCTGGAGGCGTTTTTGAGCCAGCAAAGGGAAGAGCGAACGTCGATTGCCGATGGCTACAACATGCTGGCGGCGATCGTGGACATGGCGGAAGCGCAGCAGACCGGCTAGGGCGAATGGGGCAGTTATCCCATAGGGCTCTGGGGACTTGATGGGGTAAGGAGTACAAGTCGTGAAGTCGCGCAGTGAGAGCCTCATAAGGCTCAAGAAATTTCAGGTGGACGAGAAGCGTCGGCAGGTCACTCAGATCGAGATGATGATCGCCGATTTCGAGCGCATGGCGTCCGACCTCGACCAGCAGATCGAAATCGAACACCAGAAGACGGGCATTTCCGATATCGCCCACTTCGCCTATTCGACCTTCGCCAAGGCAGCGCTGCAGCGCCGCGACAACCTTCTCGCATCGGCCAACGACATGCGCGAGAAGCTGGAGGGCGCGCAGGACGCGCTGGCGGAAGCCATCGAAGACCTCAAGAAGGTCGAACTGCTCGACCAGCGCGAACACCAGCGCGAAGTGGCCGAGCAGAACAAGATCGAGCAGGCCGAGTATGACGAGATCGCCCGGCTGAGGTTCCGCAACGGGCGGTAATGCTTAGTCGGTTGAGATTGAAAGGGGCTCCGCGGTGCGGGGCCCTTTTGTTTTGCGGGGGAGAGGCCGTGACCTACCCCCTCCCCAGGTGGGTGGGCGCTGCGTGCGGGATCTACGGCTGAACCACCAGCCTCTGCGCGCTCCGGTCGGCGGCATAAGTGCTCTTGTCGAATGGCGGCTGCTCTTCCAGTGACTGTTTGCTGACATTGAGGAAGAGGTAGCGGTTGTTGCCGGCGTCGACCGAGAAGGCGAGATTTTCAAAACCCACTGCCACCGGCTTGCTGCCCAGGCCGAGGAAACCGCCGACGTCGACGATCACGGCATCCACCTTGCCGTCGGCATTGACCACGAAATCGCCGATTGTGCCGATGGCTTCGTCGTTGATGCCGTAGACGGCGATACCCTTGAGGTCTTCGGCCGTGAGGGTGGCGGCGTCGATGGGATGGAGATTGGCGCTGTCGATGTGGTTGGTCTCCGGAGCATCGGTCGTGGCGTCCGGGCTGATATTGCTGGTGTCGTTGGCATTAGGCTCGATGGCCTGTGCCTCGGCATCCTGCTTGGCAACGTCGGCGCGCGCTTCAGCCAGATCTTCATGCCAGGCGAAGGCGGGCGCGGCGGCGAGGGCGTCCTTGGTGACGTTGAGCACGATACGGTCGCTGCCGTCGGGCGCCTTGCTCCACTGGAGCTGCGCATAGTCGATGGCGACGCTCTTCTCGCCCGTGCCGAGATAGCCGCCGACGCCCAGCACGACAGCCGAAATCTTGCCGTCCGCGCTGACGACGAGGTCATCGATCGCTCCGATGAGGTCTGCCGTATCGGTCGTGCCGGAGAAGACGCTCATGCCGACGAGCAAGGAGGCGAGGTGGTCGCTGGTGAGCGGGCGATAGCCCTCGGAAAGCGTCGTGGGGCGATGAAGCTGCGTCTCGGTCATGCCCGCATTGGGAGCAACGGGCGCATCGAGCGGCGAAGTCGGCGCCGCCTGTTGCGCGAGCGCAAGATCGGGAGCGGCGAGGGCGGCGAGAAAGAAAAGGGGCAGGGCTTTGCGAAACATGGGGTTCTCCTGCCGGGCAAACGCGCGCGGATAGCCTGATGTTCCAGCGAGAAATTGAAAAGGCCGGCTCCGCATCGCGGCACCGGCCTTTTCCGCCTCCCTGGCGGATTTTTCAGAGGAGTGCGGCACGCAGCCTCCCTGATGTGAGTGACGATAACGCAAGGAGCGGGGCCGGGCAGCCCGAAAGCTCAGGCGCGGTTAAGCAGTTGCTAATTGGTTAACGGAAACGGTGGGGTTCTTGCGATCCTTCCAAGAGGAGGGGCGAGGCGGAGTTGACCTTGCCCCGCAATGCTGTTCTCAATTCCATCAGCGGTGGGAGGGAACAGCCGCTAAACAGGAAATGGGAGGACCGGAGAGTTGCTTGGGCTCGCCTGGCTCGTCAGAGCCATCAGCGGCATCAACCGGGTCGTGGGGGAAATTCTCTGCTGGCTGGCGCTCGGTTGTGTCTTGTTGTGTTTCACCGTCGTGGTGCAACGCTACTTCTTTCACGTATCGATCCTGTGGATGCAGGATCTCTATGTGTGGATGAGCGGCGCCATGTTCACCGGCGTCGCGGGCTTTGCGCTGATGCGCGACGATCATGTGCGCGTCGATATCTTCTACCGCCCGGCTTCGGCGCGCAAAAAGGCGATGGCTGACCTTTTCGGCGTCATCTTTTTCCTGCTGCCCTTCATGTTTGTGGTTCTGCACTACAGCTGGACGGCGGTTGTCCGTTCGTGGAGCTACTACGAGGGGTCGGCCAATATCGGAGGCATGCCGGGGCTCTTCGTGCTCAAGAGCTTCATCATCGTCTTTGCGGTGCTGGTGGGCTTGCAGGGCATAGCCATGGCGGCGCGCGCCGCCCTGGTATTGGCGGGGCACGAAAATCTTCTACCCGAAAAACTGCGCTATGGCGCCAACGAGGTGGAAGAGGCGGTTTGATGGATCCTGTCATGCTTGGCGAGATCCTCGCCGCCCTTATGTTCGTGGGCGTCATCGGCGTCCTCATGCTCGGTTTCCCCGTCGCTTTCTCGCTGGCCGGCACGGCGCTGATCTTCGGCCTCGTGGGTGGGTTCCTCGGGGTCTACGACCCTTCCAACTACGCCTCGCTGGTCGGGCGTTACGTGGGACTCATGACCAACGAGGTGCTGGTGGCCGTACCGCTCTTCGTGTTCATGGGCGTGATGCTCGAGCGATCGGGCATTGCCGAGCAATTGCTGCTGACCATGGGCAAGCTGTTCGGCAACCTGCGCGGCGGGCTCGGCCTGTCGGTAATCGTGGTAGGCGCGTTGCTGGCGGCCTCGACCGGGGTCGTGGGCGCTACCGTCGTCACGATGGGGCTCATCTCGCTGCCGGCCATGCTGCGCGCCGGCTACGATCCCAAGCTCGCCACCGGCGTTATCTGCGCCTCAGGCACTCTCGGACAGATTATCCCGCCCTCGACGGTGCTCATCTTCATGGGCGACATGCTCTCGGGCATCAATGCCCAAGTGCAGATGGAGAAGGGCAATTTCGCGCCCGCGCCGGTATCGGTAGGCGCGCTCTTCGCCGGCGCCATCCTTCCGGGTCTGCTCCTGGTGGCGCTTTATGCCGGCTTCATGATCTTCAAGGCCATAACAGACCCCAAGTCCTGCCCGGCGACACCGGTGCCGGAAGCTGAACGGGGCACCCTGGGGCGGGACGTGGTGGTCGCGTTGCTGCCACCACTCCTGCTGATCGTGGCGGTGCTCGGCTCGATCCTGGGTGGTGTGGCGACGCCTACGGAGGCTGCCTCGGTAGGCTCGGTGGGTGCAATGCTGCTGGCTGCGCTCCGTCGGAAACTTGATCTTGGTATCCTGCGTCAGGTGGTGATCTCCACTGCGACCATCACCTCGATGGTTTTCATCATCCTCTTCGGCGCCGCCGTGTTCTCGATCGTCTTCCGCATGATGGGTGGCGACAACCTCGTGCACGAATTCCTCTCGTCCATGCCTGGCGGTGCGATCGGCGCGATGATCGTGGTGATGTTCGTGATGTTCCTGCTCGGGTTCATCCTGGATACATTCGAGATCATTTTCATCGTGATCCCGATCACGGCGCCGGTGCTGCTGGCGCTCAACGTGGATCCGATCTGGTTGGGTGTAATGGTGGGCGTGAACCTCCAGACGAGCTTCCTGACGCCGCCTTTCGGCTTCGCGCTTTTCTACCTGCGGGGTGTCGCGCCGGCCAGGGTCACCACGGGCATGATATATCGCGGGGTGGTACCCTTCGTGATCCTGCAGATCATCGCCCTGGCGATCCTGTTCTTCGTGCCGCAGCTCATCACCTGGTTGCCAGGAATTCTCTACCACTAGCAAACGACAAAAGCCCGGACCAAGGTCCGGGCTTTCATTTCGCGCTGCAAGGTCGTCAGGAATATTTGATGTATTTCTGGCGTGCGACGAGGAACGGCATGTCGGTGCCTTCCGTGCGTTCGCGCAGCAGGTTGAAGGCCGAGACGAAGCTTTCGGCCACTTCCTTGGTGAGGGCGTCTCCGCTCTGGCGGATTTCCGCGATGAGGTCCATCGAGGCCTTGGCGCCAGCCTCGAGGATTTCCTCGGGGAACTGACGGATCTGGACGCCATGTTCGCTCACGAGCGCGCGTAGGGCGCGAGGGTCATTGGCATACATGTCCGAGGCCACATCGTCATAGGCCGCCTGCGAGCAGGCACGGACAATTTCCTGCAGGTCCTCCGGCAGCTCCTGGAACTTGGACTTGCTGACCGCGATTTCGGTCGCGAGGCCAGGTTCGACGAAGCTGGGGAAATAGTAGTTCTTGCAGATCTGGTAGAAGCCGAGAGCCAAATCGTTATAGGGCCCAACGAACTCGGCGGCATCGAGGGTACCGGACTGGAGCGCGGCGAAAATGTCGCCGGCAGCCATGTTGGTTACCGAAGCGCCGAGCTTGGCCCAGACCTGGCCGCCGAGGCCTGGCGTGCGGAAGCGCAGCCCCTGGAGGTCCGAGACGCCGGTAAGCTCGTTGCGGAACCAGCCGCCCGCTTGCGTGCCGGTGTCGCCGGAAAGGAAGCCCTGCAGTCCGAACTGGTCGTAGATCTTGTCCCAGAGCTCCTGCCCGCCGAGGTAGCGAACCCAGGCGGTCAGCTCGCGGCTGGTCATGCCATAGGGCACACCGGTGAAGAAGGACAGGCCCTGGCTCTTGTTCTGCCAATAATAGGGCGTGCCGTGGCTCATTTCGGCGGAGCCGTCGATGACAGCGTCGAGTGCCTGCAGGCCGGGCACCATTTCACCAGCGGCGAAGACCTGCACGGTCAGGCGACCGCCGGAGGCCTTGGTAATACGATCGGCCAAATTCTGGGCGCCTACGCCCAGGCCGGGGAAGTTCTTGGGCCAGGTAGTGACCATGCGCCAGGTAATATTGCCTTGTGCGATGGCCGGTGCAGCAAGAGTCGTGGCAGCGACGGCGCCAACAGTGGCGGCCGACGCGGACCTGAAGAATTCGCGTCTCTTCATCAATTTCCTCCCAGTGGCACGCGCCCCATGCCCGCGCCTTCAACACCACGGCGTTCCGCTCTTTGGCGTCGACTGCACCTAAGAAAGCAACCAGATGAAATCCTGTCCAGCGAGTTGTTGAGGAGTTGGCTTGGCTTAGACGCTGCCGATGGTCTTGAGGCGGACGCGCGGATGGACCTCGTTCTGGCTCATGACCACGGTCTGAGGGCGGAAGCGTTCGATGATGGCGCGGACGTGCGGGCGGATCTGCGGGGAGGTGATGAGCACCGGCAGTTCACCCATCTGGGCGGCGTTCTCGAAGGCCTGCTGGACCGAGAGGATGAATTGCTGGAGGCGCGAGGGCGCCATGGCGAGATGCCGGTGGTCGCCTTCGCCGACCATGGCTTCGGCGAAATCGCGCTCCCATTGCGGGGAGAGGGTGAGGAGTGGCAGGTTGCCGTCCGGCCCGAGATTGGCGGCGCAGATCTGGCGGGCAAGCCGCGAGCGGACGTGCTCGGCCATGGTCTGGGTCGAGCGGCCGGAGCCGGCGATTTCGGCGATGCCTTCGAGGATGGTCGGCAGGTCGCGGATGGAGATGCGCTCGTTGAGCAGCGCCTGCAGCACGCGCTGGATGCCCGAGACCGAAATCTGGGAGGGCACGATGTCCTCGACCAGCTTCTGCTGCTCCTTGGAGAGGCCGTTGAGCATGGTCTGGACGTTGGAATAGCTCAGAAGGTCCGCAACGTTGGACTTGAGGACTTCGGTCAGGTGCGTCGAGATGACGGTCGAAGGGTCGATGATCGAATAGCCGAGGAGTTCGGCCTCGTCGCGCAAAGCCGGGTCGATCCAGGTGGCGGGCAGACCGAAGGTCGGCTCGACCGTGTGGTAGCCGGGCAGGGTGATTTCGCGGCCCATCGGGTCCATGACCATGAGCTGGTTGGCGTAGATCTGGCCGTGGCCGGCCTCGACTTCCTTGATCTTGACCTTGTAGTCGTTGGGCTCGAGCTGCATGTTGTCGAGGATACGCACGGGCGGCATGATGAAGCCGAGCTCGCTGGCGAGTTGCCGGCGCAGGGCCTTGATCTGCTCGGTGAGGCGATCGGTGCCGCTTTCGTCTTCCTTGACCAGTTGCAGGAGGCCGTAGCCGAGCTCGAGCTTCAATTCGTCGATCTTGAGGCTGTCAGAGATCGGAGCTTCTTCGAGCTGCTGGGGCGAGGAGACGCCGGCCTTGGCCATGGCCTGCTCGACCTGAGCTTCCATCTTCTGCGCCTTTTTCTTCTTGGCCGAAGTGAAGGCAAGGTAGCCCATGGCACCGGCAACGCCGATGAAGGGGATGAAGGGCATGCCGGGGAGGAAGGCCATCACAGCCATCACGGCCGAGGACATGCCCAGCGCCTTGGGATAGCCGGTGAACTGGCTGGCCAGGGCCTTGTCGGCGGAGCCGGCAACGCCGGATTTGGAAACCAGCATACCGGCGGCGATCGAAACGATGAGCGCGGGGATCTGGGAGACGAGGCCGTCGCCGACCGTCAGCAGGGTATAGTTGTTGCCGGCTTCCTGGAAGGAAAGGCCTTCCTGGGCCATGCCGATCACCATGCCGGCGGCGATGTTGATGAAGGTGATGAGGAGGCCGGCGATAGCGTCGCCGCGCACGAACTTGGACGCACCATCCATATTGCCGAAGAAGGCGCTTTCGGCTTCGAGCGTCTGGCGGCGCTTGCGGGCTTCGTTCTCGTCGATGAGGCCGGCCGAGAGGTCGGCGTCGATGGCCATCTGCTTGCCGGGCATGGCGTCGAGGTTGAAGCGCGCCGCCACTTCCGCGATACGGCCCGAACCCTTGGTGATGACGACGAAGTTGACGATCACCAGGATGATGAAGACCACGACGCCGATGACGAAGCTGCCGCGCATGACGAAGTTGCCGAAGGCCTCGATGACGTGGCCGGCGGCGTCGGTGCCGTTGTGACCTTCCGAGAGGATGAGGCGGGTCGTGGCGAGGTTGAGCGCCAACCGGATCATGGTGGCGATCAGCAGCACGGTTGGAAAGGACGAGAATTCGAGTGGCGTCTGGATGAAGAGCGCCGTCATCAGGATCAGGACCGAGAAAACCAGCGAGATGGCCAGCAACCCGTCGAGCAGGAGCGGGGGCATCGGCAGGATGAGGACCACGATGATGGCCATGATGCCGAGCGCCAGCACGATGTCGCCGGAACGGAGCGTCCGGTTGATATCGGCGAGGGAGGGAAGCTTGAAGCCTCCCAGTTTCGGGCCGCTGCCGGGGATATCGGTCATGGGTGGTCCTTAGATGGGCCGGAGGTCGGTCTTCGAGGTGAGGCTAACCCCATCTCTGTCCCCTCCCCACAGGGGGAGGGAAATTTACTGGCGCGAGTGAGCCGGCAGGCCTGAGGGTGAGGGATCGCCACACGCTCCGGCTGCATCAGCTAGGCCGCGCTGGAGCGCTGTTCGCCGGGCCCGGGGATGGCGATCCCTTCGTCGGCGTACTGGTTGAGCTTGTTGCGCAGGGTACGGATCGAGATACCCAGGATATTGGCGGCGTGCGTGCGGTTGCCCAGCACGTGATCGAGGGTATCCAGGATCAGGTCGCGTTCGACATCCGCCACCGTGCGGCCGACGAGAATGCGCGAGAGCGTTTCGGCGGTCTGCGCAGCCTGGCTGGCCAGGGAGTGGGCGCGCACGGCGTCCGAAAGGCCGGTGCCGTCGGGCATGGCGATGGCATCGGGGCCGATGATGTCGCCTGAGGCCAGAAGGACGGCGCGATGAAGGGTATTCTCCAGCTCACGCACGTTACCGGGCCAGGGAGCCCTCAGGAGTTCAGCGCGCGCTTCCTCCGAGAGGGTGCGCAGAGAGAGGCCGTTGGCCTTGGAGTACTTGGCGACGAAATGCTCGGACAGCGCCGCGATATCGCCCGGACGCTCGCGCAGGGGCGGGAGCTTGAGGTTGACGACGTTGAGGCGGAACAGCAGGTCTTCGCGGAAGCTGCCTTCGCGCACGGCTTCCGCGAGATTGCGATTGGACGTGGCAAGGATGCGGATATCGACCGGAACGGGCTTGGTGCCGCCAACGCGATCGATCACGCGCTCCTGGATGGCGCGCAGCAGTTTGGCCTGCAGGCGGATATCCATCTCGGAGATTTCGTCGAGCAGGAGCGTGCCACCATTGGCCTCCTCGAACTTGCCGATGCGGCGGGCCACGGCGCCGGTGAAGGCACCCTTCTCGTGGCCGAAAAGTTCGGATTCGAGCAGCGCTTCGGGGATGGCGGCACAGTTGACCGAGATGAACGGCTTCTGCACGCGCTTGGAATGGGCGTGGATGTGCTTGGCCATCACCTCCTTGCCGGTGCCGCTTTCGCCCGTGATGAGGACGGAGGCATCGGAGGGGGCGATCTGGTCGGCGAGCTTGACGACGCGGCCCATTGCGGGGTCGCGGAAGAGGAAGTCAGAGGAATCGCGGGCAACCGCGGCAATGACGGCGGCAATGAGCTCGGCGTCGGGCGGGAGCGGGATGTATTCCTTGGCGCCGGCGCGGATGGCGTTGACGGCGGCGGCCGCGTTGGTCTCGGTGCCGCAGGCGACCACGGGGACCGCGATGCGCTCGGCTTCGAGCCCGGCGATGAGGGTCGGGATATCGACCATCACATCGACCAGCAGCAGATCGGCACCGCGGCCGGCGCGCAGCGTGGCCAGGGCGATTTCGACGGACGGAGCGTGGGCGACCTTGGCGCCGCCTTCCATGGCGAGCTTGGTGGCTTCGCTGAGCTGACCTTCGAGGGCGCCTACAATGAGGAGTCGCATGGGTGGTCTCCCTTAAGCAGCCTTGATGATTTCGGTCATGGTGACGCCGAGGCGGTTCTCGACGAGCACGATTTCGCCACGCGCAACCAGACGATCGTTGACGTAGATCTCAATGGCCTCGCCGACCTGGCGGTCGAGTTCGATGATCGAACCGGTATCGAGGCGAAGGAGATCGGCGACCGGCATGCGGGTGCGGCCGAGGACGACCGAGACGCGGACCGGGACGTCGAAGACGGCTTCGAGATCGGCGGCGGTCTTCTCGGTGGTGTCCGGGGCGCTCTCGGCCGGGGCGTCCATCTCTTCGAGGTCGAAGCCGGTTTCGGTGGGATCGCTCATGGTCAATTCTCCTCTCGGCGCGAAGCGCCGCGGGCGGCGAGATAGGCCGCAACACGTTTGTCGATTTCAGCGGAAATGGCGGAGACGTCGCGGACCAGGCCACCGTCTACCCATTCGATACGGCAGTCGCCCATGGCCACTTCGGGGTCGCCCATGACCACGAGACGGCCGGCGAAGCTTGAGGTCGCCATGCGCGCTGTGGCGATTTCCTTGACCGCATCGGCAAGGCCCGGCTCGCACCGGATGACGAGGTGCGGGGCGTTGTCGATGGTGGCGAGGCACTCGGCGATCAGCGCCTCGATCTCGGCCAACGGGTAGCGGGCGATGAGGGTCGAGGCGAGCTTGGTGCCGATCGAGGTGGCAAGGCTCACCGCCTCGCGCAGGGTTTCGGCGCGGGCATCATCGACTGCGGCGGCCATCTCGATGCCGCGCGCCGCAATGTTTTCTGCGGCAGCGGAGAGAGCGCGGGCGGCGAGGACGCTGGCGCTCTGCTCGCCATCGGCATAGCCCTGCGCATAGCCTTCCTGGCGCGCGTCGGCGGTGGCTTCGGAAAGCTGGGTTTCCGAAAAGCTCGGCTGCGGCTCGGCGGAGGCGCGGCCCAGGTCGAGATCGAAGGTGAAGCGGCGGAGCGGATTGGCCATGGCTAGAGCACCATCTGCTCATCGCCCTTGGACTTGGCGATGACGATTTCGCCACGCGCGGCAAGGTCCTTGGCGATGCCGACGAGGCGGCTTTGGGCGTCGTCCACATCCTTGAGGCGGACCGGGCCCATATCGGCCATGTCGTCGCGCAGCATCTTGGCCGAGCGCTGGGACATGTTGGCCGTGAAGAAGTCCTTGACCGCATCGCTCGCGCCCTTGAGCGCCATGGCCAGTTCCTTCTTGTCGATCTTCTGGAGCACGGTCTGGATGGCCGAGTTCTCGAGCTTGGTCAGGTCCTCGAAGGTAAACATCAGGGCCTTGATGCGCTCGGAGGCCTCGCGGTCGCGGTCCTCGAGGGTGGTGAGGAAGCGCGCTTCGGTCTGGCGGTCGAAGGAGTTGAAGATTTCCGCCATCTGCTCGTGGCTGTCACGGCGCTTGGTAGTGGAGAGGGTCGACATGAATTCGGTGCGCAGCGTCGCCTCGATCTTTTCGAGGATGTCCTTCTGCACCGGATCGAGCCCGAGCATGCGCTGCACGACGTCGATGGCCAGTTCCTCGGGGAGGATGGCCAGCACCTTGGCGGCGTGCTCGGAAGCGATCTTGGAGAGCACCACGGCGATGGTCTGCGGGTACTCGTTCTTGAGGTAGTTCGCCAGGACGTCTTCCTGGACGTTGGAGAGCTTCTCCCACATGTTGCGGCCAGCGGGACCGCGGATTTCCTCCATGATGGCGTCGACGCGGTCGGCCGGGAGGAACGAGGAGAGCAGGCGCTGCGTGGTTTCGGCATTGCCGGCCAGCGCGCCCGAGGACGAGATGTTGGTGACGAACTCGATAAGCAGCTCGTCGAGCATTTCCTGGGTGATCGGGCCGAGATGGGCCATGGCGCGCGAGAGGGCGCGGATTTCCATGTCGTCGAGCTCGTCCCAGATGGGCTTGCCGTAATCGGGGCCGAGCGCCAGCAGCAGCACGGCAGCCTTCTCGTCGCCATTGAGCGCGCGTTGGGTAGCGTCCGCGCCCACCACCAGTTGTGGTGCGCGCGGCGCGTTGTTGGTCATGAGCTGGGAAGAACTGGCCATCTGAACTAAGCCGCCGCGCTATTGGAAGAGAGCCAGTCGCGCACGATGAGCGCCGCCTGTTTGGGATTTTCGTCGACCAGCTGGCCCACGGACTTGAGGGTTTCGAGCTGGGCTTCGCCCATGGCCTTGGCGCCGTTGACCCAGGGTGCGGCCGTCGGCGGATTGGCTTCCTCGGGCAGGTCGGGAACGGCGGGCAGGCCGGCCTCGACTTCGGCGCTCGGGGGCAGGGCGAGCGGGGCGCGGTCCTCGGGAGCCAGCACGCGCTTGACCAGCGGACGCATGACGAAGAACACCAGGGCCAGCGAGATGATGAGGGTCACGCCCATCTGCGCCCAGTTGATGAGATCGTCGCGGGTGAAGTCGAAGAGACCGGGACCGTCGGTGCCGGGGCCTTGGGCCTCGGGACGCTCGGCGAACTGCATGTTCACCACTTCGACCTGATCGCCGCGGGCTTCGTCGAACCCGATGGCCGAGCGTACAAGCGACTTGATCTGGTCGATCTCGGTCTGGTCGCGCGGGGCGTAGACCGAGTTGCCGGTGGTATCGGTCGAGTAGCGGCCATCGACCACGACGGCGACCGAGAGCTTCTTGATGCCGCCGGCTTCGGTGATTGCCGTCTCGGTGGTCTTGGAGATCTCGTAGTTGGTGGTCTCTTCGGCGGCCTGCTGCTGCTCGGTGCTGTTGGTGCCGGTGCCGCCGTTGGCGGTCGTGCCGGGCAGTTCGTTGGCAACGGAGACGCCCGCATCGGTCTGGCCGTTGTTGGACGAATTGGCGTTGTCGCGCGTCTGCGTGGAGCGGACGACCTGGCCATCCGGATCGAAGCGTTCGGAGGTCTTGGTCGAACGGTCGAGATTGAGCTCGGCGCTCACCTGGACCCGGGAGCGGCCGGCGCCAAGAACGTTGGCCAGCATGTCCTCGACGCGGGTGCGGTAGCGCTCTTCGAGACTGACGACGCGGTCCTGCGCCTCGGCGGTCAGGAGCCCGTCGACGCCGTCGACGGCGCCCGAGGCCAGAAGGCGCCCCGAATCATCGATGATCGAGACCTTGTTGGGGTTGAGGCCTTCGATGGCCGAACCCACGAGATGCTGGATGGCGCGGATTTCGCCATTCGAGAGTTCGCCCCGCACGGAAACGACGATCGAGGCGGTGGGGTCCTTACGCTCGCGGCGGAAAAGCTCGCGCTCGGGCAGGACCAGATGCACGCGGGCGCTCTTGATGCGGGCCAGCGAGGAAATGGTGCGGGCCAGCTCGCCTTCGAGCGCGCGAACATTGTTGATGTTCTGCACGAAGCTGGTGGCGCCCAGCGTATTCTGCTGGTCGAAGATTTCGTAGCCGACCTGGCCGCGGGCCGGCAGGCCGTTTCCGGCCAGGTTCATGCGCACCGTCGTGATCTGATCACGCGGAATCATGATGGTTTCGCCGTCGCCACGCAGCTCGTAGGGCGTACCCATGGTCTGCAGCTCACGCACGATCGCGGACGAGTCCTCAAGGGACAGGCCCGAATAAAGCGGCGCAAGTTGCGGGCTCGACGCCCGCATGACCAGGAACGCGAAGAACCCGAGCATCAAGACGGCGACCACGCCCATAGCTGCCACCCGGGCCATGCCCAGGCGATTCAAAAACTGACTTAAATTATCCACAACCGAGCCCCTAACCGGTCCGCCGTTGCCTCCTTGGCGAACCGGTAGGCAAAAATTACCGATCAGATGGTAAATTTTGTATTAACCAGTCGTTGCGGAATGCGACACGCGGCAAAAATTGCCGAGCCAGGGAGATGAAAATGCTCAGGATTCTGGGGCGCGTGACCTCAATCAACGTACGCAAGGTGCTGTGGACAGCCGATGAGATCGGGCTGGGTTATGAACGCGAGGATTGGGGCCTGCCCATACGCGACCCGGCGGTGCCAGAGTTCCTGGCGCTCAATCCCAATGCGCAGGTGCCGGTGATGATCGATGAGGCGTTCGTGCTCTGGGAGAGCAACGTCATCATGCGCTATCTCGCCGAAAAGGAGGCCAGTGCGCTCTGGCCAACGGTGTTGCAGGAGCGGGCGCTGGTGGATCAGTGGCTCACCTGGCAGGCAACCGAACTCAACCCGCCATGGGGCTACGCGGTCAACGCGCTGATCCGCAAGAAGCCCGAATATTCCGATGCGGAGCGCACGGCAGAATCAATCGCCAAGTGGAGCGAGAAGATGAATCTCGTCGAGGCGCGTCTGGCCCAGACCGGAGCCTATATCGCTGGCGAGACATTCAGCCTCGCCGATATCGCGCTGGTCCTCTCCATCCATCGCTGGTTCTCGACCCCGTTCATGCATCCACATCTGCCGCGCGTGCGGGACTATTTCGATCGGGTCAAGGAAAGGAAGGCGGCAGTGCCTTATCTGGGCGAGACTACGCCTTAAGAGGTAGGTGCAGGCAGTAGATACGTCCTTTGGCATAGCATGCTATGTAGCGTCATAGTCGTGACAGCGTAATCATTTGCCGATTAACGGATTCTTCACGCGGAGACATAAGTATTTTCACAGACTTACTAGTCGTGAGAAGCGTCATGTCTGTTGCAGTCAATGCCACTGAGAGGACAGCGGATACTACCGACATCAGGTTCGTAGGCGTGCTCAGCGGTTGCTACACGCTTTCCAACAAGCGTGACGGCCTCACCGGCGCGCTGAAGGTCTTTGCCTGCCGCACGCAAAGCATCTCGCCGGACCGGCTGGTGCTGGACGGCGCGCTTTTCGGCGCGGCGGGGGATCGCGTGGCGCTCAAGCTCGAAGAGGTGGGCTTGCTGCGCGGCGTCGTCGACCGTGTATTGGCGACGGGGCTGGCCATAGACCTTCATCTCGATCCTGAAGAGCGGGTCAAGCTTGCGGGCAAGCTGGCCTGGATCAAGAAGCGCCGCTTCAAGCACATCCTCGACAAGCGCGCTTATCCGCGCTGGTTCCCGCGCAACCCGCGCACCAACATCATTTTCGCAGATGGCGAGAAGCTTGATGCGTTCATCATCGACCTTTCGCGATCAGGTGTAGCGATCTCGGCCGAGGTCAAGCCGGCGCTCGGAACGCCGATGGCGGTCGGTCACGTGCTAGGGCGGGTGGTGCGCCATCTCGAGCATGGCTTCGCGGTAGGGTTCGCGGCGCTGCACGAGGAAAAGGGTATCGAGGACGAACTGACGACTCTGCTGCTGGGCAGCGACGAGGCGCGGCTCGCCAACCTCAAGACCTACAGCGCGATCCTGTCTGTCGTTCCCTGACGGGATCGCAGCAATGAATGAAGCCCCGCTCCGTCAGACGGAGCGGGGCTTTCTCTGTCGCGGGCAGAGCCGAGGCTCAGCCGTCGCGATAATGCTGAATCCAGGTGGTGCGCAGGCCGGCTAGGCCATGCTTGTCGATGGCTGCCTGCCAGTTGAGGAACTCGTCCACGCTCAAAGTATAGCGTGCACAAGCCTCTTCAAGGCTCAGCAGGCCGCCACGCACGGCGGCAACGACCTCAGCCTTGCGGCGGATCACCCAACGACGGGTGTTAGACGGCGGCAAATCGGCAATCGTCAATGGACTGCCGTCTGGGCCGATAACGTACTTAACGCGAGAACGCATTTGTACGGTCATTTTACTCTCTACTGAACCTGACCATATGAGTTCAGAAGGTAGCCGGTTGCGCTTAAAATTTGGCTAAGGGGAAACTTACAACGAGTTAAGATATTGAATGATTTGAAGAACCGAAGGGCCTAACCCCGCGGTTCTTCAAACCAGGTCGGAAATAATGCGGATCAGGCGCGAACGGACTTCACGCTACCGAGGCTGAAGCGGGCCTTGCCGATGAGCAGATACGGCTGGTCGCCCGAAAGATCGATGCCATCGACCTTGCCCGACATCTGCGAAGTGACGCTGACCGTGCCGCCGGCGACGTTGGTGGCCGACACGGCAACCGAATAGACGCCATCGGGCAGGGTGGTGCCGTCGGTGCCCTTGCCGTCCCACACGAAGGTGTTCTCGCCCGCATCGAGCGACCGCTCTGCAGCGTAGACGACATTGCCGCTGGCATCCTTGATCTGGATCTTGGCCATCGAGGCCTTTTCCGAGGAATCGAGAATCCAGGTCGCCTTGCCGTCGCGCAATTCGCTGGCCACCGTATCGGCCGTGACCTGCTTGCCGATGAGGTTCATCGCCTGCGTACCCGAGCTCGATGCGTTCACGTTGATCAGCGCCTCAAGATAGGAATTGGTCTTGAGCTGCTGCTCGACACCCGAGAACTGCACGAGCTGGGCCGTGAACTGGTTGGTATCCAGCGGGTCGAGCGGGTTCTGGTTCTTGAGCTGGGTAGTCAGAATCTGCAGGAACGTATCGAAGTTGCCCGCGATGGTCTTGCCGGAGCCGGAGAGCGAAGTGTTGCTGGAGACGTTGTTGACGCCGCTGACAGCCATGAGAGGAGCTCCTAGACGAAGAGGTTGAGGCCGCCGGCAGAGGCGGTGCCGCGATACTGGGTAATGGTGGTGGGTTCGGCACCATCATCGTTTGCCGCGCTGCCCGAGGCCGGTGCAAAGGGCGAGCGGCTATCCTGGTCCTGCGCGTCGCGCTGGGACGAGGGGTTCTGCCGCAGCGAGAATTCGAGATTGGTCTTGCTGCCTTCGAGGCCGGCCTGGGCCAGCGCCTTTTCAAGGCCACGCTGGTCGCGCTGAAGCAGGTCCAGCGTTTCAGCCTTTTCGACCGTAAGGCGCGTAGTCACGTTGCCGGCGCGGTCCACATCGAGCCGGACGTCGATGCGGCCGAGTTCGGGCGGGTCGAGCCGGACGTGGAACTTGGTGTTGCCGGCCTGAACGTGCCGCACGATGTCGAAGGCGAGCTGGGGCACGTTCACCTGGGTCGGGGGCGCCTGATAGGCCGCCTGCACGGCACGAACTCCGCCCACGACTTCAAGCTTGGCGACCGCAGAGGTGCCGGGCAAGGCGGGGTTCGGATCCGCGGGTTGGTCGGCCTCGGCGGCAGGCTGGCTCTCGGCCTTGGGCTTGGCATGCGCTTCCTTGGTGGGAGCGGGTGCGGCGGCTTCGGTGGCCTTGGGAGCCTTGTCCGAAGCGGCAGGCTTGGCCTCGACGGGCGCGGGCTCTGCCGGCTTGATCTCGGCAGGCTTGGGCGTCGCGGCGGTTTCAGTCGCCTTGGTGATCGTGCTTTCGGGAAGCTTCAGTTCGGGCGTCGCCAGTTCTGGCGCCGGCAATGGATTGGGTTCCAGCGCGAACCCCAGTTTGGCCAGGGTTTCGCCCGAAAGGCCGCCCTTGGTCTGAAGTTGCTGCATGAGCGCATCGAGCTTGCCGCCGAGATCCGAACCCGCGCCAAGGAGCTTGGAGACGTCGCCCGCCTTTTGCGTAAGTTGGCCGAGCAGGGAAGTGGGATCGATGGCCGAGCCGCCTTCGGACTGGCCGGCGCCTGCCTGCAGGGTCGCGATGTCTACGCCCAGATAATTGGCGAAAGCCGCCA
Organism: Paradevosia shaoguanensis; assembly: GCF_016801025.1. Taxonomy (GTDB): domain Bacteria; phylum Pseudomonadota; class Alphaproteobacteria; order Rhizobiales; family Devosiaceae; genus Paradevosia; species Paradevosia shaoguanensis. Next base: position 2,629,781 of record NZ_CP068983.1, read on the forward strand.
GCGCCGCGTTGACGTTGTCGACCAGCGTCGGGTCGACCGGCTGGTCGCCCTGGAGCGCGGCGTCGAGTTTGCCGAGTGCAGCCAGAAGGTCGTCGAGCAGGGTCTTGCCCTCGTCCTGCTTGCCCTTGTCGGTTTCCCCGGTTGCAGTGGTGGAATCGACAGGCGTCGAGGTGTCGCCCGTGGTCGGCGCCTTGGCGTCGCGGACCGGCTGGGAGGCGAGCAGGTTGGCGAAATCAGAACTGGACTTCGCCTTGGGCTCGCTCGGCGTTGCGGCCGCCTTGGGCGCAACGGAGGGAACGGGGCTGATCGTCGGAATGAATTGCACGGAGCTCGAGCCTTTGAAGCGAAGAATACGATCCTCTCCATGCAAAGGGTTTGCCAGTTTGTGATCGACGCAGTTTCTTTAGTAATTTCAATGTCTTGGTTATCGGTCCTGCAAAATCCAGAATGGCAGAAAACGGCGCACCGGCAAAAGCTGCCGGGTCGTCCGTTGCCGGGCGGGCGGAAAAACGCTAGAAGGCCGCGGTCCGCTGGCCCTTGAACCCAACCGGATGAGAAAGAGACATGTTGAACTCGCTTGATATTGCCAAGCGTCCCGAGGACACGCGCGTTGTCGTGGCCATGTCCGGGGGCGTTGATAGTTCGGTTGTGGCCGGACTGCTTGCTCGCCAGGGCTATGACGTGATGGGCATTACCCTGCAGCTTTACGATCACGGCGAAGCTACGCACCGGAAGGGCGCGTGCTGCGCCGGCCAGGATATCCACGATGCGCGGCGCGTTGCGGCGGCGCTCGGGATTCCCCACTACGTGCTCGATTATGAAGAGCGCTTCAAGAATGCGGTGATGGAGCCCTTCGCCAATGCCTATCGGCAGGGCGAGACGCCGGTGCCGTGCATTGCCTGCAACCAGTCGGTCAAGTTCGTAGACCTGATGGCGGTAGCGCAGGACCTGGGCGCCGACGTGCTGGCCACCGGCCACTACGTCCAGAGCATTTTGGGCGAGGATGGGCTGCGCCATCTCAAGCGCCCGGTCGATGCCGATCGCGACCAGACCTATTTCCTCTTCGCCACGACGCGCGAGCAGCTCGATTTCCTGCGCTTTCCGCTCGGCGGCATGACGAAGCCGGAAGTGCGCGAGCTCGCCCGCGAGTTCGGCCTCGAGATCGCTGAAAAGCACGACAGCCAGGACATCTGCTTCGTGCCGCAGGGCAAGTACACCGATATCATCCGCAAGATGCATCCCGAGGCGCTTCAGGGCGGCGAGATCGTGCATCTGGATGGCCGCGTGCTCGGCCGGCACGAAGGCATCATCAACTACACGATCGGGCAGCGTAAGGGCCTCGGGATCGCGGCGGCGGAGCCGCTCTACGTGGTCAAGCTGGAGCACAAGACCGGCCGCGTCGTCGTCGGTCCGCGCGAAGCGCTCAAGACCCACACGGTCAAGCTGCGCGACGTCAACTGGCTCGGGGCAGAGGCGATCGAGGAGGCGGCTCGCGGCAACGGCCTGCCGGTCCAGGCCAAGGTCCGCTCCACCCGCGCACCGCAGGATGGGGTGCTGCATGTCGTCAATGGCGAGGTCTTCGTAAGTCTCGTCACAGGCGAATACGGCATCTCGCCGGGGCAGGCCTGCGTCTTCTATGTCGATGAAAGCGCGACCACGGAAGTGCTGGGTGGCGGTTTCATTTCGGAGGCCGTGCCGCAGGCCCTGGTGGCCTGAACGCGCCCAGCCGATATGTATCGGCGGAGCGAGTGAAGTCGTTGCTCAATGCCGGGAAATATGAGAACATGAAGCATGTATCGCGCGGTGTGCGCCATGCGGCTTTCCACCAGCGAGACTATTGCATCGGCGTGTGACGCGCTGATCTTCCGCCGGTGGGAGCGAGCCCCCAAAATCTCATAACTCCTGCCGGCGGAACGAAGCTTTTCGGCGCTGGGATTGACGTGACGGCGCTGACGTTCTGCTTCCGGATTGCCCCAACCACAGAACAGAACTTCCCCGGTGAAGACCCGGGGCCTATTGCACCATCTACTGGAGTGGAGATATCCGTGGGCCCCGGCTCCGCGGCCGGGGAAGTGCAGTGGTAAACGGTCGGCTCCGCGCCGCCTTAATTCGTCGCCGCGGGCGCGCTCACATTGGCCGCCTCGTTTTCGGCTTGCGTCGTGAACGTGTTGTAGATCGTCATGCCCGCCAGGACGAGGGCCAGCGCCACCATGGCTGCGATGAGAATGCGCTGCCGAGTCTTGTCGTTGTCCGCCATGCGTGCCGCCTTTCGTTCGACCGGTCCTAGACCGTAGAAAAAATCCTGTCCAGCACCCAAAGGATTCTTGCCAGCGCGGCGTCCTATCCGCGACAAGAGCAAATTCGGGCGAAACGGGCTGCGAGTGGACTTGGACGCGACGGCGCAAACCAGCGAGCTGATCAAGCGCGCCATCAATGGTGATGGCGGCGCTTTCGCGATCATTCTCGAGGGGCATTACGACCTCATCTACCGCACCGCCTACAAGTGGTGCGGCAATCGGACGGATGCCGAAGACGTGGCGCAGGATGTCTGCGTCAAGCTGGCAACCGCGATCAGGAGCTTCGACGGGCGCTCCGCGTTCACCAGCTGGCTCTATCGGGTAACGCTCAATGCGGTGCGCGACATGCAACGGGCTCGCGTCCGGCACGGACGCCGCGCCGATGCCCTGGCGCTGGTTTCGCCCGAGGATGCGCCGGCCGAGCAGGAGGACGCGACGACGGCCGGCGAACTTTGGGCCGCCGTGCGAGACTTGCCTGACCAACAGCGCGACGCCGTGCTGCTCGTCTATGCCGAAGACATGAGCCACAGGGAGGCAGGGGAGATCCTGGGCTGCAAGGAGGCCACAGTCTCCTGGCACATCCACGAAGCGAAAAAGACCCTGAGGGGGCTTTTATGAGCGATGACATGAACCACGATCCGCTCGACGAGCTGAGAAAGCTGGAAACGCCGACGCCTTCCGAGGCGGCGCGTCGCCGCGCCATGGTTGCGGCCATGGCCGCTTTCGAGGCTGCCGAAGCGCAGGAAACGAAAAAAGCAGTCGAGACCACCCAAGGTTCCGGTTGGCTCGCGCGTCTCAAGTCCATCTTCGCAAGCAAGAGGACTTGGACCATGGATTACCGCATCCCCCTCGGAACCGCCGCCGTCGCCCTGCTGCTCTTCCCGCTCGGGCTTCAGCTCTATTCGACCACCTCGATGACCCCGCCGGTCGTGGCCAGCAAGCAGGCCGCATCGGCCCCGCCGGCCGAGGTCACTGCCACTGCCCGCGCCGAGGCGCCCAAGCCGGCTCCCGAACCGGCCATGGCTCCGGCCCAGCAGATGGCCACGCAGGAAATGGCTCCGGCCATGGATCGCGCGGCCCCGCCCCAGGCCCCGATCGCCGTTGAAGGCGAAGCCAAGATGCGCCGGGAATCGGCTGCGGATACCTTGATGGCCGCGCCTGCCGCCGCGCCCACCATCATGCCGGCGCCACAGATGCTCAACGAAGCCATGCCGGCCGTGCCGCCGCTTGGCGGCGCCAATGCCTATGGGCAGACGCAGCCGAGCGGGGATGTCTTCACCAAGTTCGACGAGAGCCCGGTCAAGACTGTGGCAGAGGCGCCCGTCTCGACCTTCTCGATCGATGTGGATACCGCTTCCTACGCCTATGTCCGTCGCATGCTGGGTGAAGGCTTCGTGCCCGAGCCTGATGCCGTGCGCATCGAGGAACTGGTCAACTACTTCCCCTACGACTACCCGGCGGCGGCGAGTGCCACGGAGCCGTTCAAGCCGAGCGTCGAGGTCTACCCCACGCCGTGGAACCCCAAGACTCAGCTCGTCCATATCGGCATCAAGGGCTATGAACCGCCCACGGCGGAGCGGAAGGCGAGCAACCTCGTATTCCTCATCGATACGTCCGGTTCGATGGACGAGCCCGACAAGCTGCCACTTCTCAAGCGCGCCTTCGCGCTGCTGGTGGATCAGCTTTCCGCCCGCGACACGGTATCGATCGTCGCCTATGCCGGTTCCGCCGGCGTGGTGCTCGAGCCGACCCATGCCGACCAGAAGTCGAAGATTCTGGGTGCGCTGGACAATCTTGATGCCGGTGGTTCGACGGCCGGGGCAGAGGGAATCGAGCTGGCTTATCGTCTGGCCGAGGAAAGCAAGCTCGCCGATGGCACCAACCGGGTGATCCTGGCCACTGATGGCGATTTCAACGTCGGCATCGACGATCCCGACGCGCTCAAGACCTTCATCAAGACCAAACGCGAAAGCGGGGTTTTCCTTTCCGTGCTCGGCTTCGGCCAAGGGAACCTCGATGATGCGACGATGCAGAGCCTGGCGCAGAACGGGAACGGCAATGCCAGCTATATCGACAGCTTCCGCGAGGCGCAGAAGGTGCTGGTCGAAGAGGTCGGCGGCACGCTCGAAACCATCGCCAAGGACGTCAAGATCCAGGTCGAGTTCAACCCCGCCTTTGTCTCGGAATACCGGCTGATCGGCTATGAAACCCGCGCTCTCAATCGCGAGGATTTCAACAACGACAAGGTCGATGCCGGCGATGTCGGCGCTGGCACCACCGTGACGGCGCTCTATGAGATCACCCCGGTCGGCTCGGGTGCCAAGCTGGTCGATCCTCTGCGCTATGGCCAGCGTGATGCCGCCCCCGCTGCCGCGCCGTCAGGCGAAGAAATCGCCTTCCTCAAGATGCGTTACAAGCTGCCGAACGCCGATATCAGCAAGCTGATTGAAACACCGATCACTGAAGCGGTCGCAGTCGATGATATCGCCAAGGCTTCAGCCGATGCACGCTTTGCGACGGCAGTTGCCGCTTTCGGGCAGAAGCTCAAGGGCTCCGACTATGGCGGCGAGATGAGCTGGGACCAGATCAAGGCCCTGGCGCAGGGCGCCCGCGGCGCCGATGAGAACGGCTATCGCGCCGAATTCGTCCAGTTAATTGGCACGGCCGCCGCGCTCGCGCCCGACCGCTGACAGTGAAACGGGCCGGGGCATGTGCCTCCGGCCCGCTCGTCCGCCGCAACAGCCGATCTCAGTCAATCGGCTTGAGGTTTGCCTCGATCGCCGCGCGGTTCGGTTCGAGGAACGGGGGCAGCGACAGGTTCTCGCCCAACGTCTCGAGCGGCTCGTCCACGGCAAAGCCGGGGCCATCGGTGGCGATCTCGAACAGCACGCCATTGGGCTCGCGGAAATAGAGCGAGGTGAAGTAGTACCGCTCGACCTCTCCGCTCGAGCGCAGGCCTGCCGCCGTGACGCGGCTGATCCAGTTGTGCAGCGAATCCTTGTCCGTCGTCCGGAACGCCACGTGGTGTGCGCCACCAGCGCCCTGGCCGGCGAAAGGCAGGTCCGGCTCGACCGCCACATGCAACTCGGCCGCCGCGCCGCCGTCACCCATCGAGAACACATGCACCTCGCCGGTGCGTTCCCGCGCTGGATGCACGCGCACCTCCTTCATGTTCATCACTTCGGTGAGCACATAGGCCGTGCGGTCGAGCTTGGGCACGCTGATGGTAATGGGGCCGAGCCCCAAAATCTGCCGCTCGGCAGGGACGGGGCTCTTCTCCCAGGGATGGCTCTCGCCCGCCTTGGGGTCGGCCACCATGCGGAAGCGCTGCCCCTCCGGGTCTTCGAATTCGAGCGACAGGAAGCCGAAGCGCTCCTTGATGTTGCCGCTCTCGATGCCCTTTTCCTTGAGGTGCTGCTTCCACCAGACGAGATCGTCCTCTGTGCGCACGCGCAGGCCAGTGCGCACGATCGAATGCGTGCCGCGCCGTTCGCGCGCCACCGGCCAGTCGAAGAAGGTCAGGTCCGCGCCGGGACTGGCGATGCCGTCGCCATAGAAGAGGTGATAGGCGGTGGTGTCGTCCTGGTTGACGGTGCGCTTGATGAGCCGCATGCCCAGTACGTCGGTGTAGAATTTGAGGTTTTCACGCGCCTGCGCGGTGATTGCGGTGAGGTGATGAATACCGGAAAGCTGCAAGGCCATGTCGTCCTCCTGATGGTTACGATCGTTTTGGTCTGCGTTGAAAGTAATCCCTCCATTGGTGCTGTGAAGGTCATCTATTGCAACTGACTGTCGTTGATTTGCGAACGGATGCGGCTCGGAACCGCGCCCACACGGTTGCATTGTTCCGGGACCAGGAGGAGCCAACCATGCCCCATCGACATCCGCATATTTCCGAGCACGATCTTTTCAAGTCTTCCGGCAGCGAGGAGGCCTTCGACAGTCTGGAAGCAGTGCGCGAGGCTGTCGATGCCTGCGAGCGCTGCCCGCTCTACCAGTTTGCCACCCAGGCCGTTTTCGGGGAAGGGCCGGAGCGGGCGCCGCTTATGTTCGTAGGCGAGCAGCCCGGCGACCAGGAGGATATTGCCGGTCGCCCCTTCGTCGGTCCTGCCGGCAAGGTCTTCGATGCAGCGCTCATCGAGGCCGGCATCGAGCGCGACCGGGTTTACGTGACCAACGCGGTCAAGCACTTCAAGTTCGCTCCGCGCGGCAAGAAGCGCCTGCACCAGAAACCCAATGCCGGCGAAATCGCCGCCTGCCGCTCCTGGCTCAACCTCGAACGCTCCTTCGTCCGCCCGCAAGTCATCGTCGCCCTGGGCGCAACGGCCGTGCAAAGCCTCGTCGGCAGCCGCGCTACCATCTCGCGCCTGCGCGACGCCCCGACAACGCTCGATGACGGCACGCTTCTCTGCGCCACCATCCACCCGTCCTTCCTGCTGCGCATGCCCGATCGCCAGCGCTCCGCCGAGGAAAGAGCCCGCTTTGTCGCCGATCTCAAGGCCGCCCGAAAACTGGCATTGCATTAAGCCCCGCTTTCGCTTGACAGGTCGAACCAGCAAACCTAATAAGCACCCCGCACGCCAGTGCCGGGCCGGTTCCACCGCCCACGTTCTGGGGCGGAGTAGCTCAGTTGGTTAGAGCAGCGGAATCATAATCCGTGTGTCGGGGGTTCAAATCCCTCCTCCGCTACCAAAAATCTCAATGAAATCGGTAGCCTACGCGGCAACATGGCGACTGCTTGGTGCTTCTGTGCTGGTTGTGCGCAACGACGCCACTTACCCGAGTAGCATCGTCATAAAATCACTCATGCATCCTACTACCAGCTAACCCGAACCCCAGCTCGCCCGGCAATGCTGTAGCTGTTGGTGAGGTGAGGGAGGCTGGTTTGGGCTTCGATCTCCCCGTAGAGCGCATAACGACCCGTTTCGTATTTGGCGCCTAGGCCGAGCCCGCCCCAGAGACGCTGTCCGCTGCTCGTCAATGGCGTATCGGCGACGATTACCGTCGTCTCCTCCAGGAAATCGTAGTGCAGGTTCGCGATTCCGTAGAGCGAGGTATCGACATCCTGCCCCGCATCATCGCGCCAGCTCTGCCGATAGTCTGCCGATAGGCCAAGGCGCCCGCGGAGGCTGTCGCCGTCGCTCAACGCGACGCGGGCACCGAACGGGTCGGTGAAGCTGTCGACCCCGGCATGAGCGTAGGTCAGTTGCACCTGCGGCGTCAGCGACCAGCCGCCGGAGAGCGCAATGCGTTGCCCCAACTCGAACCCCAGTGCGTAGCCAAGGCCGGCATTGTCCTTGGCGAGCTGGCGGGCAGCCGTCGTGGACGACAGGTCGCTGTCAAACCAGGTGAGCTTGGTCTGTGCGTCGGCATAGAAGCCTGTTGCGCCGTACCATGTCAGCGATCCGCCAAAACCGTTGCCGGAGCTGCTGATCGCTCCGCGCCCGAAGACCGAAGAGACATCGGCCGACGCTTCGCCATGATGGAGCGTTACGCCGCCGATGAGCGTGCCAGCTTCGTTGGCGAGAAGCTGTCCGTCGGCGCCAGCCTGCAAGCGCCAGCTATTGACCACATAATCCGTGCCCGTCGTCGAGAAATCCGGCGTAACGCGGCGATGGTCGGCGTCGATGCGCGCCCAGATCGCACGGGCTGTTGCGTTGGACATGCCATCGGTGAAGCGGTCGCCGACGCGCTGGCGTAGTGTCTGCAGGTCGTTGAGGCTCAGCAGAACCTGACCATAGGCTTCGTAGACCGGCGCTCCGGGTTGATAGATCGGACCTATGACAGGCGTGCCCATATAGGCCGAGCGTAGATACCAGTCGCCGTCGTTCGGCGTACTGATGCCGTTCTTCTGCAGGGTGTAGGCATAGGCGCCGGCGACGACGGCCGGGTCGCCCTGGAACAGGTAATTGCCCTGAAGCGTGAAGATGCCGTTCGAGGCTCCGCCGACATCGATGATCTTGATGCCCTCGACAGTCTGCGCCCCCGCGCCGCCCTGGTTCAGCACCCGAACGTTCGTAGCGCCGGCAGTGCTGCCGGTGATGACGAGGCGGTCGGAGGGCGCGGAATCGCCGCCCAGTACGGCTTCGATCTCGAGGTCGCCGCCATTGCCAAGATAGTCGCCGTTGATCGTCAGCGTCCCGATCGAGTTGCCGGGCGCGATGGTGCCGCCCGGCTGATTGGTGGTGGCTCCAACCGTGCCGATGCCCTGCAGGCGGCCGCCGATGACCTCCATCGTCCCGCCCAGGATGCCGTTCACCGCGAGCGTGCCCGCCAATACGCTGCCGGCGCCAGTATAGGTCGAGCCGCTGTCGCCGGTTAACGTCAGCGTGCCGGCACCGGACTTGATCAAGGCCCCAGCGCCGGTGAAAGACGGAGCGATGCCGATCTCGTGGCCATTGGTGTCGATGACCACGCCATTCATGCCGATGGCAAGGCTGCGCGTGCCGAAATTGCTAAAGAAGTTGGAGTTGTCCGCCGTTGCGCGCAGCAGGCCGCCGTCGAACGTAACGCTTGCCGTACCGTCGCCACCGGAAATCGAACCGGTTTCCAGCACCCCGCGATTGTTTGCCGGCCCCTGCAACAGCAGCGTTCCGCTGGACCCGGTAGCCACGCCAAGCAGGACGTCACCATCGGCGAGAACCAACCCGCCATTCTCCACCGTTAGCGAGCCCGCTCCGAAGTTGCCTATGGTGAGGCCATACGGCGACATCGACCATTTCGAACCGTTTCCGGTCACCGTTACAGTGCCGGTGTCGCTGGCGCCGATATACCCCTGATTGCTCGTGACGGCCGCTCCGTCCTCGATACGCAGGGTGCCAGCGGCGTAGCTGCCGACAGTAAACTGTCCCGTATTGGTCCAGGTCGTGCCCGGGCCGGTCAGCACGGCATCGCCTTGTGCACTATTGCCAACGATGCCGTCCGTGCTCGAAACCGTCGCGCCATCCTCGACACGCAAAGTTCCGGCGCTGAACAGGCCGACGTTCAGCCGTCCGCTGTTCTGCCAGGAGGAACCCGGGCCACTCACAAGCGCGTCTCCAACGCCACCGGCACCAACCGTGCCCGTCGCATTGGAAACCTGGCCGCCGGCAAGGATTTTCAACTTGCCTGTTCCGCCATCCCCGATATTGAGGTTACCGGTGTTGGTCCAGGTTGAGGCGGTGCCGTTGCTGTTAACACCTGTTACCGTAACAGTGCCGATGCCGGTCCCGGTGCCACTGGCGCCAATTGAGCCCAGGGTGTTAGTGACAGTCGCGCCATCCTCAATATGTAAGGTGCCCGTTCCATCGACGCCAACGTAGAGATCACCGGCGTTGATCCAGCTGGACACGTTGCCGTTGGCGTCAATGCCCGAAACAATGACGGTGCCGTCGCTGCCTGCATCAAGGCCGATCATGCCGGCGTCGTTGGAAACGGTTCCGCCACCGGTAATGTCCAAGCTGCCATTGCCGATCTGAAGATCGCCGTTAATAACCCAGTTCGGCACTGGGCAGGGCCCGGACTCAAATCTCCGTTGCCGATTACCGACTGGGCATAAGCAGGAACGCTGTCCGCGAAGGCCAGCACGACGAGCGCTGCCGACAGCAAAAGGGTTTGGCGATAAGAGGGAGCGGCAGCACCGCCTTTCACCGCTTGCCTCATCAACTTCGAGCCCCCGCCGGCTGCGCCGCCATGATCCGCAAATTTTGGCAGCGTCTCGAATCAACTCGCTGCTTAAGCTACTTCAGGCCTTAAGAATTAACGGAAGGTAACAACTTGGTGCTCGTCGGTTGGCAGGACGAGCCGCCAATATTGCGAGGCACTAGCCCAAGGCGAGCCGGAGTTAGGCTGCTTCCAGCATGCAAAAGGGCGGGACCGAAATCCCACCCTTCATTTAGAACAGCCTGTCGGCCTTCAGTGCTTATTTGACGGTGAGATACCCCGGGCCAAGCAGCATTGCGTTCGAGTTGATGGTGGTCCAGTCGTACTTGTCCGATACGACCCAGTCGACGACGCTGCGCCACAGCATCAGGCCGGGCTGTTCCTTTTCCCAGATGTCGACCATCTGGCGGAAGAGAGCGACCTTCTTGGTCACGTCGGGCTCGGCCAGGTATTGGCGGCCGATCTCGACGAACTCGGCCGGGGGTGCCCAACTGCGGTCTGCCTCGCGGGTGGCGCGGGCGGAATCCGGACCCCAGAAGCCCCAGATCGAGCGGGTGGGCGTGCCGTCGAACGTGGTCGACATCGACATGTTGAGGACGCCGAACGGGTGCTGGAGCGCGAGCGGCCAGCTGTCGACGATGTTGAGCTTCACGTTGATGCCCAGGTTGCGCCACTGCTCGGCAACGTATTCCATGGCGAGATCGAAGTTCGGATAGGCGCCGCGAACGAGGTTCACCTGAACTTCCTCGCCCTTGTAGTTCGACTTGGCGAGGTAGGCCTTGGCGGCCTCAGGGTCGTAGCCGATCAGCGGCTTGATGCTCGGGTCGTAATAGGCGGGCGAGTCCGGGAAGTTGAACGGCGCCGGGGCGATGGTGGCGTCGCCCCAAAGGCTCGAAACGAGCGTTTCGCGGTCGATGGCTGCGGACATGGCGTAGCGCAGGTTGACATCGGCGACCGGGTTCGGCCCGAACTCGGGGAGTTCGAGCGTGTTATAGGCGAGGATGATGTAGTTGTCGCCCGGACGGCTCACATAGTTGAGGCCGGGATAGGACTTCACCGTCTCGATTTCGTCGACGGGCGTGTTGACCATGAGGTCGAACTCACCGGACACCATGCCGGCGATGCGCGCCGAGAATTCCGGAACGATGCGGAATTCGATCGACTTGAGCGGCGGCTTGCCGCCCCAATAGTCGTCGAAAGCCTCGAGCTTGACGTGGCTGGCCGGATCGAACTCGACGACCTTGTAGGGGCCGGTGCCGATCGGCAATTGGCCGAACTTTTCGACGCCCTGTTCAAGATAGGCCGCCTTGGGCACCACGAAGCCCAGCGGGGTCACGAAGCGGTAGGGCAGGTTGGGATCGGGGATGGTGGTCTTGACCTCGACGGTCTTGTCGTCGAGCGCCGTTACGCTGGCAAAGGATTCCGTGTAGCGCGTGCCGGCGGGAACCAGCGCATTCTCGCCCCAGATACGTTCCGGGGAAAGGGTGAAGGCGACATCCTCGGCGGTCATGGTCTGGCCGTTGTGGAACTTCACGCCCTCGCGGATGGTGAAGTGCCAGGTCAGGTCGTCGACTTGCTCCCAGGCGGTGGCGAGGCCCGGACGAAGCTCGCCGCCTTCCGGATCTTCCGCATAGTTACGACCGACGATCGGGTCGTAAATGCTGTCCATGATGCGCTGGGAATTGGTGGAATTGCCGTCGATCGGTTCGATACTGCGATAGAGGCCGTTGACCGCAATCACGAAGTCAGGACGCGTGTCCTGCGCCATGGCGGGAAAGGCCAGCATCCCGGCGACCGCCGCTACCAGCGCGGTCTTGAAAATGTGCATCTGAGATAGTCCCTTCAGTCTGTAAACTTGGTGCTCTTGATAACAATGACCGCTGGCTCGGTGAAAGCAAACCCTTGCCATTTTGCGCTCGCCCGGTAGATCGATAGCGTCTCAGCCGGGCCATCCATAGTCAGCGCCCGCGAAGCGTCGGATCGAGCCGATCGCGAAGGGCATCGCCGAGCAGGCTGACCGAGAGCGTCGTGACGAAAATCAACGCGCCGGGAACGACGGCCAGCCACCAGGCGCGCGCAAGGCTGTCGCGACCTTCGCCGAGCAACTGGCCGAGGCTCGTGAAGGGCGGCTGGATGCCCAGGCCCAGGAAGCTCAGGCCCGTCTCGAGCAGGATGGTCTGCGGGAAGTTGAGCGTCAGTTGCACGATCACGACGTTGAATACGGTCGGCAGGATGTGGCGAATGTCGATGGCCAGGGGACTTACGCCGATCGTGCGTGCGGCATCGACGAACGTCAGCGTATGGGCGGACATGGCGCTCCCACGCACGAGGCGCGCGTAGCTTTCCCAGCCATATATGCTCAGGATGGCAACGAAGAGCGGCAGCGAATTGCCGAAGATGGCGAGCGTCGCCAGCGCGATGATCATGAAGGGAATCGCGGCCTGTAGATCGATGGCTGCGTCGATGAGGCTGCCGAGCATATTGCGCGAGCGCGCCGCGATGAGCCCCAGCGTGGTGCCGAGAATGGCGCCGGCGATCGTGCCGACAAGAGCCAGTCCCACGCTTACCCTCGCCGCGAAGACCAGCCGCGCAAGGGAGTCACGCCCAAGGCCATCGGTGCCGAGGGGATAGGTCCAGCTCCCACCGAGGAAAACGGGCGGCTTGTTACGGTTGAGGAGGTTGGAGACGTCGTAGGCGTGCTGCGTGAAAAAGCCGCCGAAGAGTGCGAACAGAACGACCAGGGCCAGCAGGGCGGTGGGGATGAGAAGGTTGAGCCGGATCTTCATGGGTCAGGCCTTCCCCGCCTTGCGCCGGGTGCCGATCCGGGGGTCGAGCCAGCCATAGAGCATGTCCACGATCATATTGGCCGTAGCCATCGTCGCGGCGGCGAGGATGACGATCAGCTGCACCACGGCGAGGTCGCGCTCCGTAACCGACGTGACCAGCAAACGCCCAATGCCGGGCCAGGCAAACACGGTTTCCGTCACCACCGCACCGGCGATCATCGAGCCGATGCTGAAGCCGGCGAGGGTAACGAGCGGGATCAGCATGGCGCGCAGGACATGGTGGGTCATGCGTTGCAACGGAGGAATCCCGTTGGCGCGCGCAGTGCGCATGAAAGGCGACGAAAGCACTTCGAGTACCGACGAGCGTGTGAGGCGGGCATAGGAGCCGGCCGAGGCGAGGCCAAGCGTCACCGCCGGCATCAGCAGGCCGATGGGTTGGTCAAAGCCGCCGCTGGGGAGCAGGCGCAGGTTGAGCGTGAAGAGCAGGATCAGGAGGATGCCCAGGAAGAAATTGGGCATGGCGAAGCCGAACACCGAAAAACTCATCACCAGCCGGTCGACCCAGCTGTTGCGCCGCGCGGCGGCGAGCATGCCGGTAGGGATGCCGATGGCAATGGCGATCAGCGTTGCCGTGCCGGTCAGTATCAGCGTCGGCAGGATGCGCGGGGCCACCATGTCCCAGGCCGGGCCGCCGGTGCGGAAGGAGATGCCGAAATCGCCCTGCAGCAGGCCCCAGAGATAGGCGAAGTACTGCACGAAAAAGGGTTGATCGAGCCCGAAGCGCTCGCGGTAGCGATCGATGACGAATTGCGGTGCATCGGAAGGCACCATGGCCGCGACGGGGTCGCCCGCAAGTCGCAACATGATGAAGACGAGCGATGCGGCAGCCCATACGGTCAACACCAGGCGGAGCAGCTTCTGGGCAAAGAAGGAAAATGACACGGGTGCGATCGATCGGGAGGCTAGTGAGGCGGACAGGGGGCCGGTTTGTTTCGCATTTTTCCGCCAGATTGCAAAAGCTTTTGGCCAACATGGCTTGGGCTCGTAGCCCTACCATGTTAGTTGCCTAAGAACCTTAATACTATTTGGGCATGCCGGGCCTCGGCCGTGCCGGGGTTGGACTAATGCCTGAACCGTTGCTGACGGTGCGAAATCTCACTACGCGCTTTGATACGGCAGGCGGCCAGGTCCTTGCGGTCGACAATGTAAGCTTCACCCTCGATGCCGGCGAAGTCCTGGGCATCGTCGGGGAGTCCGGCTCCGGCAAGAGCCAGATTTTCATGTCCATTGCCGGGTTGCTGGCGTCGAACGGAACGGTCAGCGGGGAGGCGGTCTTTGCCGGCCGCGACCTCATCAAGGCTGGTGAGGCCACGCTCAACACAATTCGCGGGCGAGAGCTGGCCTTCATCTTCCAGGACCCGATGACGGCCCTCAATCCGTTCCGGCGCATTTCCAGCCAGCTTGCGGAAATGCTGAGCCTCCATCGCGGATTGTCGCACCATGCGGCCCGCGCCGAGGCACTCCGCTTGCTCAACCGGGTCCGCATTCCCGAGGCCGCGCGCCGGCTCGACATGTATCCGCACGAGCTTTCGGGTGGCATGCGGCAGCGCGTGGTGATCGCGATGGCCCTATCGTGCTCGCCCAGGCTCCTGATCGCGGACGAACCCACGACCGCGCTGGATGTGACGGTGCAGATTCAGGTGCTCGATCTCATCAACGAGCTCCGGCGTGACGAAGGTTTGGCGGTCGTTCTCATCACCCACGACATGGGCGTGGTGGCGCGCCTCTCGGACCGGATACTCGTGGTCTATGCCGGCAATATCGTCGAGCAGGGCAGGACAGAAGACGTGCTTCTGGCGCCCAGCCACCCTTATACGGCCGGGCTGCTGGCCAGCATGCCGGACATCAACCGGCCCATCGAAGAACTGGTGCCGGTGCAGGGATACCCACCCGATGGACGCCAGGCGCGCGTCGGCTGCATGTTCGCGCCGCGTTGCGGGCGGGTTCAGCAGCTCTGCCGCGCGCAGACGCCGGCGATGACGCAGTCGTCGTCAGCCTCGCATCTGCAAGCGTGCCATTTCCCTCTGCGTGAAACGGGATTGGTCGCATGAGCGAAGCTGGTCTGAGCGTTCGGAACCTCACGGTCAACTATTCGATTTCGCGCGGGCCGCTGGCCAAGCCGGACCAGTTGCGCGCCGTGGCGGATGTGGATCTCGATATTGCGCCCGGCAAAACGCTGGGCATCGTCGGCGAGTCGGGTTGCGGCAAGTCGACCCTCGCTCGCGCCATTCTGAGGCTTGAACGCGCCGAGGGGGCAACCGTCGTGTGGCGCGGTGCCGATGTCGGCAGCTTGTCGGACGCCGAGTTCCGCAGGATTCGGCCCGACATGCAGATGATCTTCCAGGATCCGCTGGCGTCGCTCAATCCGCGCATGCGCGTCTCCGACATCATCGCCGAGCCCTTGCTCACCCACCGGCGCGACCTGGGCCGCGCCGAACGCGAGCGCCTCGTAGCGGAAGCCATGCAGCGCGTTGGCCTGAGGCCAGAAATGGCCTCGCGGTTCCCCCACGAATTCTCCGGCGGGCAGGCGCAGCGTATCGGAATCGCGCGGGCGATCGTTCTCAAGCCGGGCCTCCTGATCTGCGACGAAGCCGTGTCGGCGCTGGATGTGTCCATCCAGGCGCAGGTGCTGGCGCTGCTCAAGGGCCTGCAGCGCGAGATGGGGCTGTCGATCCTGTTCATCAGCCATGATCTCGCGGTCGTGCGGCACATCTCGGATGACATCATGGTGCTCTATCTCGGCCGCGTCGCCGAATATGCGCCGCGAGACGTGCTCTTCGCCCAGCCGCGCCATCCCTATACGCAAGCATTGATCGCCTCGGTCCTGTCGAGCGATCCGAACATAGAGCGGATGCACCAGAGCCCGGATATCGGGCCGGACATGCCCTCGCCGATCAATCCGCCGTCCGGCTGCCCTTTTCACACGCGCTGCAGCCAGGTCGAAGCCCAATGTCGCAGCGAACGTCCTGCATTGCGGCAATGGCCCGATGGCGCGCGTGTTGCCTGCCACGTGGCCAATCGTGCCCTGCCTGTTGCCTGAGGAAACCTGATGACTATCTCCGATCGTGAATGGGTGGCTCGCCATCTGGAATTGCTGACGGCCGAGATTCCGTCCGACGTGGTGGCTGTTACCGGCCGGTTGGTTGCCGATACGATTGCCATCGCAGGATACGCGCGGGCACATGGGATTGGCGGTACGGCCTTCGATGCGGCAAGTGTCCAGCTTTCGGGGCAGGGGAGCGGCGTCTGGGGTGGAGAGGCCAAGGCGGCGCCGCTCGACGCGGCCTTTCTCAATGGCACGGCGGCCGAAGCACTCGATTTCCAGGAAGTCCTGATCAATGGCCGCAATAACGGCCACGCCGCCGTTGTGATCGTTCCGGCGGTTCTCGCCCTTGCCGGCCAGCTGAATTCAAGCGCCGAAGCCGTGACTCGGGCACTGTGGGTCGCATTGGCAGCCAATATCGGCCTGGGAGAGGCGCTGGGGCGCGCTCACCGCGCCAATGGGCTCGGCTTCCGCACGACGTCCCTCACGGCAGCGCCCGCGGCTGCCCTGGGCTGTGCCACGCTCATCAACAACAGTCTCGACACGGCGCTCGCAGCCCTCGGGATATGCGCCAGCACCTTGCCCGCCGGTCTTCTTTCGGCCATGTCGCCAAAGATGGGGAGCTACAGCCCCGACAAGGACTTGTCGGTCGGCTTCTCCGCGCGCCACGCGCTCCATTCGGCACTGCTGGCAGGCGCCGGAGCTACCGGGCCAGAGGCGCCGATCACCGGAGACAAGGGTTGGCTGGCGAGCTATGGCGCGGGAAGCGCCGATACAAGCTACCTGGAAACACCGCCATCCGAACGCGATCTCACCGCGTATTCGATCAAGCTCTACCCTGCCAATTTCGGATGCCAGGCCGCGATACGCGCGTCCATCGAACTGGGGCGGCAATTCGCGCCCGACCAGGTTACGCGCCTGCACCTCGAGGTCAAATCCTCCAGCGCGGCTTCACTCTCGACGCGAAGCATCGAAAATCATCTCGCCGCTCGCTTCAGCCTTCCCTTCGCTGCCGCCAGCGCCTTCGTACGCCAGCGCTCCGTTCTCGCCGACTTCGAAGGCAAAGCGGTCGCTGACCCCGCGGTGCACGCCTTTATCGACAAGATCGAACTGACCGGGAGCGATGAACTGGAAGCCGCCCACCTCTCGCGCGGCATATTCCCGGCTCGCGTAACGGCCTATGCCGGCGAAAACGTCCTGGCCCGTGTAAGCTATGATGGCCCCTTCGACGGCTATTCCGCGGCACAGGACGAAGCGGTGTTTGCGGAAAAACTCGCATCCCTGTGCGGGGCCGAGCGTGCCGAGGTGCTGCTGGCATATAGCCGAGAGCCGCTGTCGGACGCGCGACTGCGCACCCTCGTCTGATCCCACAAACCATTCCACACTACCCGTTCGGCCGCCCGCTCGCGCGGCCGATGCCGCATGGCATAAACATGCGTTTGAGTATTGGGAATAATTATACTCAGAATAGCTTGTGAATATAGGCGATCTTAGGCGCAGATGGAGCCAGTTTACCGTGGTTTGCAGCATGTTGCTCGAGCTTCAAAGGTGAATAGAAGCAAGTGCAAAGTCTGCGAGCCCATAGAAAAAGGAGGGTTTCTATGGTCGATAACGGCAGTAAATGGCGTTCAAGCCTGTATCTTGGCATTCTTCTAGGGGCAGTTTTCGCGGTGCCGGCTGCAAGCGCCGCCGACGTGACCTCGGATCGCATCGTGAAGGCGGACAGCGAGCCGCAGAACTGGTTGAGCAACAACCGGGACTACACCAGTCAGCGCTTCTCGCCGCTGGATGCGATCAACAAGGATACGGTCAAGGGCCTCAAGCTTGCCTTCTCGGTATCCCTGAACAACCAGGCACCGAACTACACGGAATCCACGCCTCTGGCAGAGGATGGCTTTCTCTATCTCACGGACACCTGGGGCGTAGTCTACAAGATCGACGCCACGCAGGGCACGGTCGGCCGCATCGTCTGGACAATGGATCCGGGCCAGGAGAAGCCTTCCATCGCCAACCGCGGGGTCGCCCTGGCAGACAATCTCGTGATCTCCGTGGCCAACGGCCCGGCACGCTTGATCGGCACCGACAAGGATACTGGCGAGGTCCTGTGGGAGAAGGACATCACCGGCGACACTCCGCGCGTGGAGATGACCGGCGCGCCGCTGCTTATCAAGGACAAGATCATCGTAGGGGCCGCCGGCGGCGACGCTGGTACGCGTGCGTGGATGGCGGCGTACGACGTAGCGACGGGTGACGAGGTCTGGAAGGAATACAACATTCCTGCGCCAGGCGAGCCCGGATCAGAGACCTGGGGCGGCACCAACAACGCCTGGGAGACGGGCGGCGGCGGCATGTACGTGACCGGAAGCTATGACCCCGAGCATGATCTGACCTATTGGGGGGCGGGCAATCCCGTGCCCATGTTCGATCCGTCCTATCGGCCGGGCGACAACCTTTATACGAACAGCGTCCTTGCTCGTAATCCCGACACCGGAAAGCTCAACTGGTACTTCCAGTACACGCCCAACGATGCTTGGGACTATGACGAGGAAGGCACGCACATCCTCTTCAAGGGAAGCTTGAACGGGGAAGAGCAGACATTGCTGACCCATTCCGGACGTAATGGGTTCCTCTACACTTTCGGCGCGAACAACGGCCAGTTCCTCAAGGCCGGGGCCTATATGGACGGCATTAACTGGACCGCGGGGATCGATGTCAAAACCGGCAAGCCGGTCGACTATGATCCCAACAAGCAGATCCAGACCTATGCCGGCACGGCGACGCGTACCGATGCCGATCCGACCAAGAGGGCCTGTCCGTCCATTGCCGGCGGCAACAATTTCTGGCCCTCGACACTCAGCCCGAAAACCAAGCTGATCTACATCCCGGCAATGACGGGCTGCGTGGACGTGACCACCGACACGACCATGCACAGCGTGGACAAGGGTTGGAGCGGTGGTTCCTATGTCGTCTCCGAGCGTCTCGAGAGCTCGCTGGTTGCGGCAGATCCGCTGACCGGCCAGATCAAGAAGAAAGTGCAGTTGGACTACCCGAACTATGCGGGCGCACTCAGCACGGCTGGCGGTCTGGTTTTTACCGCCCTCACCGATGGCAGCATCATCGCCTTTGACGATGAGACGCTCGAAGAGGTTTGGCGCGCCAATGTCGGCGTCGGCTTCACTGCGCCGCCCATGACATTTGCGGTCGGCGACAAGCAATATATCGCCATTGCCTCGGGTCTCTCTGGCCCCGCCAGAGGCAAGCTCCGCATGACGCCCGAATTGGCGGAGCAGCGCAACGCTGCAATGCTATTCGTCTTCGGGCTCTAGAGAAGTCTGGAGTGGAGGCATGTCCTCCACTCCAACAAATTCGGGTTCAGCCTTGTCGCATCTCGAACCAGACGTGGCTTTCGAACTGTCCTTCGGTCGGCTTTCCGGTATGCGGGTCGATGGCCTTTTCGCCTGCCTTCCGAAGATAGCGCGTATGCAGGCTGTACTGGTTTCCATCGCGCGAGAGGGCGCAATCCTCCTTGACGAATTCGCCATAGACCGGCGTTTCGCCCGCCTCGACCGGCAGGTTCTCGCAAGCCCATTCGCTGCCGGGCGCTCGAAATCGAGCCTTGAGGAACGGCGCCAGGAAACGCGCGTTCTCGCGCGGAACCGAGGTGTCGCGTGGGTCGCTGACCAGTCTCAGGCCTTCGACGATCCCGGTGTCATCGATGAGCGCCGAAATGATCACGGGAAGGTCGTAGACCTTGGTGCCGGAGGCCGCGACGAGCAGCGGAACGTTGTTCGCCTTTGCCCAGTACTCAAGTTCGTCGTCGTAGCGAAAGTAGACTTCATGAAGTCCGGAAATTTCCGCCGGGCACGAGCCGTAGTCCTCGAAACCCCCAAGGGGCAGCTTGGGAGGCCCTCCGTTTGACCCGCAGGCGAAATCAGCGAAGCTATCCGGTATGGCTGCGACCGGCTGACCGAGAGCGATCCGCCAGACATCGCTGGCGGCGGGCCTGTCGGCACCAATCCCGTGGACGGCGGACGCCAGGAATACACAGAGGCCCAGGACGACAGAGCTGCAGCGACGATTGGGCATTGGCATGATGACCTGCTCACGTTTGCGGCTCTTCCAGAGAGACCACTCCAGTCAAGATATCGAATAGACACCCGAAAATGCCCGGAGGACAAGGAACATGCCGCAATCAGGACGCCACATTTCGAAATCTGCGCAAGCAGGGATCATCTTCGCAGTCGGGATGCTGGGTCTAGGCCTGACCTCCTGGCCGGCCACCGCGCAGCAGCTCTCCGGGGGAGCGCGTATCTATTTCGAAAAGGGGGGGTGCAACCAGTGCCACGGCACCAACGGCGATGGCGTGGGCGACGATGCTCGCGAGCATGGCGCCAATTTCCGCGAGAGTGCGCTCGATAAGGAAACGATGGTGATGATCATTTCCTGCGGCGTTCCTGGTACCAACATGCCGTATTTCGAAAAGTTTTCCTACACGGACGACCGTTGCTACGGGATGACGGCGGCGGATTCGGGAACGGACAAGCCACAGGCCCCCATTACGACCTTCCTTGCCAAGCGCGATATTTCTGCCGTGGCCGACTACATATTGGAGACCTTCGTCGGGAAGGGGCCCGTGGCGCCAGGCGCCGAGAAGCCAGCCCAACCGCCCCCGGCCGCACATTGATGCGGCTGCGCTGCCTGTTCATGCTGGTGGTTGTCGGAGGCTCCCTTGTCGCGATGCCGGCGACCGCGGAGCCTCCAGTCGAACGTGCTGCGTGTTCGCACGAAGGCCTGCATTTCAAGCGATGCAACCTCGCCAATGCGGACTTTTCCGGCGCCGCGCTGAGCAATGCGGTTTTTCATCGCGCTGATCTGACAGGTGCGCATTTCGTTGGTGCCGATCTTTCGGGGGCCAACCTCAACAAGACCAAGGCGCAGCGCGCGGACTTCACCGGTGCCAAGATGGTCGAGGTGCTGTTCTACGAGTCCGACGGCAGTCGCGCGACGTTTGCCGACGCCCATCTTCAGGGGGCGAAGATGCAGGGTGCGCGTCTTATCGGAGCGACGCTCGATCGCGCCGAGGTCAAGGCCGCTTTTCTGACGGGCGCGCGACTGGATGGAGCCAGCATGGTTGGCGCCGATCTTTCCGAGACCAACCTGGTCGGCGCCGTCCTGTCAAAGGCCAATCTCGAGGGTGCAAACTTCGCCCGCGCGGGTTTGGTCGGTGCGCGGATACGTGACGCAAACCTGCAGAATGCCAACCTGGCTGGCGCCGATCTTTACAACGCAGATCTGACTGGCAGCGATCTTACCGGGGCGAACCTGGCGGGGGCACGGCTGACGCGAGCCAAGCTGACAGGCGCCATTCTCGTGGACGCAAACCTGCAGGGCGCGTTGATGCCCGATGGATCGATCCACGAATAATCGCCGTGGAGCGGCGTCGACCCGCAGTCCTACCGCACCTTCAGCAACAGCGCGTAGAGCAGGGCCGACACGATCAGATGCGCTATGATGAAGCGCAGCAGCACCTGCGAGCCAGCCCAGCCCACTTCCTTTCGGAAATGATCGTGAAGGGGAAAACGGACGCGGCCGAAGACCAGGATGTTGAAGAAGCGCTTCAGGGTGACCTTGGCGATGCCGGTGGCGCCGTTGGCGAGGATGACGAAGCCGACGACGACGATTAGGAAGACGTTATGGCTGGCGCAGACGAGAACGCCCAGCAGCAGGCCGAGCGGGCGCGAGCCGGCGTCGCCCATGAGCACGGAGCTCGGCGGGGCGTTGTGCCAGAGATAGCCGGCCAGGCAGCCCACCATGATGAAGGCGACGCCGGCCCAAAGGCCTGCGCGCGGATCGAAGGGGATCAGCAGATAGCCGGCTGTCGCCTTGTCCCCGATCACGCCGTAGAGCAGGAAGGCGAGGAATACGAGCGACACCGCGCTGAGGCTCCCCGACAGGCCGTCGACGCCATCGCTGCAATTGGTGGCGTTGATCGATATCCAGATCACGCCGGTGAAAACCAGGAACACGAGGAAGGACGGTAGCGGGAAGGCACCGCGGACCAGCGGAAACCAGAGGTCGATCGTGCTCGCCCCGCTGACCAGCAGCCACGCCGAGAGGCCTGCCGCCAGGAGGTCGAAGAAGGCGAGCTTGTATTCCGATAGCCCGCCCGTGGCGTCATCGACCAGCCCGATGGCCGAGGCAAGCAGCAGCACGCAGACGATGAGCAATACGTCGAGCCGCCAGGGCACGAAGAGGAAGACGGTCACGGCGAATACCGCCACGAAGAACAGCCCGACACCCATGGGCTTGCCGACGCTCTTGTCGGCGTCCACCGCAAAGGCGCGGCCGCGATCCCTGGGGAGGTAGTGCGCTATGCGTGGGATGCCGAGGACCGTGACAAGGAATGCGACGCAGGCTCCCGAGGCGATGAGGAGCATGTCGGATCGAAGCAGCCGAAACGCGCCGATCGTGGGGGACAGGACGTCCGATAGCCAGGGAAACAGCGTCTCACTCCTTCATGATTCCGCGTCGAACGTGCACGAGGTGCGTTCGGATCGCAATGGCAGGGGTGAGGTTGTTGCCAGAGGCCTGTGTCTGGTTCGGGGCGCTATCCTGCGCTCTCGGTGCCGGCCATCAGCGCCCAGAGATCGTCGGTGCTCATGCCCGTGACGCCGCCGTCGTAGACGACGCGGCCGAGCCGCAGCACCACAATGCGGTCGGCGAGGGCTCGGACGGTGGCCATGTCGTGGGTGACGAGGATGATGCCGGTGCCCGCCTCGGCGATCGAGCGGACGAGGTCTATTACCTGGGCGGTCTGCTTGACCCCGAGGGCGGCGGTAGGCTCGTCGAGGCAGATGAGTTTGACGTGTTCGCCCAGCGAGCGGGCGATGGCGATGGATTGGCGTTGGCCGCCTGACAGGGAGCGCACCAGGACGTTGTCGTCGCGCAGCGTCACGCCGAGGTCGAGCAGGCGCCGCCGGCTTTCCTGCGCCGCCCTGCGGTCGTCGCGCACGGGGATGAGGCCCAGCCAGCGGCGGGTGGGTTCACGGCCCAACATCATGTTGTGGACGATCGAGAGGTTGGGGCAGAGCGCCAGGTCCTGGTAGACCGTTTCCAGCCCGGCCGCCCGCGCGTCGCGGGGGCTCGAGAAGCGGACCGCGTGGCCTTCGAGGGTCATGCTGCCCTGATCGGGCTGGATCGCGCCCGAGATGATTTTCACCAGCGTCGATTTGCCGGCGCCGTTGTCGCCGAGCAGGCAGACGATCTCACCCTTGCCAACCCGGAACGAGCCCTCTTCGAGGGCCACGACGGGGCCATAGGCCTTGTAGGCACCGCTGATCTCGAAAACGGTCTCGCTTCCCGTCGAGGTGGGACGCTGCCTACCGTCCGCCTGCTGTCGTCTGTTGGTAGGGGCTGCTACCGCCATGCCGGCAGTCTTGCTGCCCTTGCCGCGATTGCGAAGGCCGATGGCAATCTGGTCGGCAAGCAAGGCGAGCAGCAGCATGGCGCCGACGGCAACGTTCTGCCACCAGGATTGCAGGCCGACAAAGATCAGCCCAGCATTGAGGATGCCGATCGTTGCCACGCCCACCGCGATACCGATAGGGCGCCCGGCTCCACCCGAAAAGGCGACCCCGCCGAGGATGGCCGCAGTCAGCACGTCCAGCTCGAACCGAACGCCGATCGTGGGCGGGATCGAGCCGAGCCGGCCCGCCAGAAGCACGGCGACCAGCCCGATGAGCGCGCCGTTGGCTGCGTAGAGCCCGACGACCGTCCGCCCCACGGGAACGCCGCACAGCTCGGCCGCACGCGCATCGCCGCCAATGGCGTAGATGCGCAGGCCGGTGCGGGTGCAGGTCAGGACAAACGAGCCGACGATGAAGACGGCAAGTGCGATCAGCACCGTGTACTGGATGCCGAAAAGCCGCCCACGTCCGAGATCGAGAAGCGCCTGCGGGAAGCCGTAGACGGCCGTGCTGCTCACCACATAGGCGAGCCCGCCATAGAGGGCGAGCATGGCGAGCGTCACGATGAGGGGCGAAATGCTCAGTCGGCGGACGAGAAAGCCGTTGAGCAGCCCAAGCGCCGCGCCCATGCCGATGCCGGTCAGGATCGCGAGCTCGACGCTTTGCGTCGCCACCGCCACCTTGGCCACGACGATACCGATAAGAGCCAGCATCGAGCCGATCGAGAGATCGACATAGCCTGCGATAAGGAGCGCCGAGGTGCCGATGACGGCGATGACGATCGAAGTCGAATTGACGCCGATGGTCACGAAGTTGTCGAGGTTGAGGAAGGCCGGGTTGAGCACCGAGAACAGCACGACGAGGCCCAGCGCAACGAGGGCCAGGCCGAAGCGGCTCGAGGCTTCCCCGGGCGAGGAGGTCCCGGGCAACAGCATCGGAAGCGGCGTATTCGGCCTGGCGGCAGCGGGGGAACTGGATGTCATGCCGTGGTCCACTCGCGGAAGAGAAGACGCCTCCGGTGCGGAGCCGGAGACGCAAGTGCCTTGGAGGAGCGCCTGGTTACATTTCCGACGACCAGGGGAAGTTCACGTACTGGTCGCGCGTATCGTAGCAGATGTTGCCGTACATCTTGAGATAGGCGTCGCGGCGTGCCGCATCGGCGAACACCGCTCCCGGGTCTTTGAGGTCGGTTTCGTATTGCGCGATATTGGCGCTGGTCAGCGCGCTGGGCAGGATGTCCATGGCCTGCGGCACGCTCTTGCCGTCGAGCCAATCGGCGGCGAACTGGCCGATCGCGTAGCCGAAAACCGGTGAGGACAGGGAGATGCTGGCCTTGTAAGGCCCATCGCCCTTCTTGATCGCGGCGACCGCTTCCGGCTCGCCGTCGATGCCGCCCAGGAACTGCTCGGGCTTGGCCTTGCCGGCCGCCTCGAGCGCCGCCAGGGCGCCCAGCACCACGGTATCAGCTCCCAGCACGACATCCACGTCCGGATGCGCCTGGAGGATGGTGCTCATGGTGGCGAAGCCGCCTTCCTTGTTGACGGGGTCGGGCGTGACGTCGGCAACGATGGTGACGCCGGGGAGCTTGGAAAGCCCGTCGCGCATGGCCTTGAAGCGGGGCGCCAGGAACTCGATCTGGTCCTGGGTCAGCAGCACGACATTGGCCTTGCCGCCCAGATGATCGTTGATATAGGCGATCGCGGCATCGGTCAGCACCTTGCCGGTTTCGTATTGCGGCGCATTGAGCAGCAGCGTGGCCGGAGGCGGCACGATGGTGCTGACATAGCCGCCATCCCACATGATCTGTTGCAGGCTGTAGGAGAGCGAGGCCGGATCGACCGGCGCCGCCACCACCGCGCCAACCTTCGAGGCGCGGAAGAGCTGCACCTGTTCCACCATCTTGGCGGCATCGTTGTTCGCGGTGGCG